>NZ_JAERRE010000016.1:0-85849 GCF_016735645.1 Pseudomonas sp. B7 | reverse complement strand
CAAGCCCGCTCCCACAGGTTTTTAGGTGATGCCGTAATCTTCGCCACTCCTCGAAACTTGTGGGAGCGGGCTTGCCCGCGAAGGCGCCGGATCATTCAACATCAGGTTTGAACCTGGAACACACCGACTCCCACAGCAATCACGGCTGCATCAAGATCACCCTTCACCACAAACCAAAACGGGAGCCATCAGGCTCCCGCTTTAACTGCCCTTCCCCCGAACCTACTCGGTAATCTTCCCGAAGTTGCGGTAAAACATGTCCCCTTCCCGACTGTCCGTCATCGAATGCAGCTGGAAGCTGCGGTTGAGCCGCGCGCCACCGTCACGGGTCAGCGGTGCCCACACCAGGTTGGCGCGGCGCATGGTCGACATGCTCATCATTTCGTCGAACGGAATCGACAGGTACAGCCCCTTGTCGAAACTACCCTCGCCATACTCGGCGCTGCCGGCGGTGGTGATGGTCGCCCAGGCGCCAAAGCGTACGCCGTTGAAGAACTCGCGAGAGATATCCACCGTGCCGCCAAAGTCGCCCGCCAAGTAACGGCCGACGCTGACCGCGGCCAGCGTGTCGAACGGCAGGTCGGTGTAGCCGGTGATGTGACCGGTCCAGACCGAGTAATCCTGCAGGCCGAAACCCTGGTCGAATTCACGCTGACGCACGTAGTTCAGGTCCGCACCAATCGACCAGCGCTTGCCGGTCGGACGAAACAGCACCTCGCCCCCGACCCCGGCGAACATCGACTCCAGATAACCGCCGTAGACCATGCCGTACAAATCCTTGTCCAGTTGCTCGGCATGACTGACCTGGAACAGCGGCATGGTGGTGTCCGACGTGGTCAGGTACTGACGCAAGTCGGTGCGCACACGCGGCAGGCCGCTGGGCGCGTCGTAGGTGAACTTGTCGAAGTTGTTGATCAGGTTCTGACTCAGCAGACCGTTCCACCAGGTGTTGCGGTTGAAGCGGTACTCGGCGTCCAGATCCGCCGTGAACTGATAGAGCAAGCCATCGGGGCCGCCGACGTTCTGTTTGAAGCCCAGGCCGACGCCGTAATTGAAGTGCTGCGGCGCTTCGGTGTAGAGGGTTTCCTCGTTGCGCGGCATTGCCGGGTTGATCTCGGTGGTGCGGTGCAGCGACTCCAACGGCTCCTCGTTGTTGATCACTTCGCGGAAGGTCTGCCGGGGCACGCTGGTTTCTTCCAGCGGCAGGTCGTAGCGCTTGTTGACCACGGTGAACCAGTCGATGTCGTCGTTGACGCTGTTGTCGAGAATCCGGCTCGCGCGGCCGACGGCCTTGGGCGAATGGAAGTAGCGCTGCTGCTCGCCGTACACGATCAGTTCGGAATCGCGCTGAGTGATGCGCTCGACCTTGTAGCCGGCGTTCTGCTGCAAACGGCGCGATACGTCGGCCCAGTTGACCTCTTCCATGGTCGCGGTTGGCGCCTTGGCCGGCAGCGGTTCGGCCGGTGGGTCGAAGGTCTTGGCCGGGGCCTTGCGGCTGACGAAATTGGTGTGGAACGTGATGCCGAACATCGCCGTGTTGCCGCGCTCCCAGGCTGCGCTCAGATCGACGGAATCGGTCACCTTGAACACCGCACCGAGGTTGATCGGCGAGTCCTGCTTGATGATATTGTCCTTGGGCTCGTGCTTGTAGTCGTTGCCTTCGTATTCGAGTTTCAGGCTGAGGCGGTCCCAGGGCGTCTGGTAACTCACGCCGCCGAAAAACGACGGCTTGCCGCGAAAGTACGACCCGGCGTTGACGTCACCGGTGCCTTCCAGGTCAGGGCGAGTGTTGAAGCGGTCACTGATCGAACCCAACGGGTTGTCGACATCGCCGCGATTACCGATGTAACCCCAGGCGATGCCGGCACTGAAATCAAAGTTGTCATAACGCTTGTTGGCCACGAAGAATTCACTGGCAAACAAACCGGTACCGCCGATGTCTCGAAAGCCCAGCGCCACTTCCGGCGCCCAGTGGCTTTCCTGCCACAGCCGGACCTTGGCGTCGACCGCCTTGTCCTTATAGCTCTGGCTGCCGCTCAGCGCTTCGGAACCGTACGGACGGTTGGTGATGGCGGTGTAGCGAAACGAACCTTCCAGCCAGTCGAGCGGCTGCAACGAAACGCTGTATCGGCTGTACGGTTCGGTGCGGTTGGCGTTGACGCTCAACTCACCGGCGGGCGACATGCGCGCGGTCGGGGTCTGCAACAGACCGACGCCGCCGAAGTCATTCTGGGTAATCCGTGGCTCGGCATGCACCAGGCCACACGGCAATAACAACACAGCTGCAAAACGCAAATTCAACGAACCACCTCAGCCAACTGCGTGGCAATCAATTCGGCCAACTGCTGATTCAGTTCAGGGACAGGCGGATCCAGATCATCGTTTTTCACCGGCACCAGAATCTTGCTGCCGGCCACGGGCATCTGCCCGCTCTCGCGGTTCCAGTGGGCGATGCCGACCCGCCGCGATTCGCCGTTGGGCTGGATCAGCCACAGATAATCGGCATCGGCGTCGGCCTCCAGCAACGTGCAGCCCTGCAGGTATTCGCGGGCCTCCTGCAACGGCTGATAAGGCAGGCGGCACGGCTCGGCGACCGCGCCCAGCACTTCGACTTCGTCGACCCGTTTCGGGTAGATCAGTTGATCACCATCGTCGAGACGGATGTTGCGGGCAAAGCCGACTTCCACCGCCACCGGATCGAGATCGGCGATCTGCCGCCCGGTCACCGGCATCTGCCGGACCTGCTCGGCCAGGCGCTGGGCCAGCGCCGCCCGACTAGGCTTGTCGAACAGCATGGCCATGCGCTGCAGCACATCCAGATCGAACAGCACGCCGACCTTGAGCCGCGTCTGTTCTTCCAGCAGCGACTGACGCAACAGCACACCCGCCAGCCAGTAGCCTTCGGCATTCGGCACGGCCTCGCCGATCACATCGCGCAAACGCCCGCCCGCCGGCAATTCGATCGGGCCTGGGTTGGCAACATCACCACTGACGATGACCGCTGCCTCGCTGGCACCGGCAAGCAACATCAGGCACGCCGAGAGCGCTCTGAGCCGCTTCACGGGACATGCCTGCGGTCAGGGGTCAGTTGCACGATCCTGACCCGCAACTGCGAGGTCAGTTGCTGTTCACTCTGCACAATGAAACCGTCCACCGGATCGACCCAGTAACGGTTGGTCGCGCGCAGACCGATGGCCGGCGCGTCAATCTGCTCATCGACGCGCAGCACGGAGTATTCCTTGTCGAGAATGTCGAGGGTTTCCAGGGACTTTCGGGAGAAGCGGCTGTTGACGATGATCCCGACTTCCTGGCCCTTGTAGAGGTCGATCCAGCGGCGGCTGGTGTAGCCGTCGGTGATGCGATGCAGGCCCTGTTTGAACGGCGAGTCATCGGACAGACGCGTGCCGTCCAGATCGCCCTCCACGCCGAGGCCCACAGTGCGCATGGCCAGGCCGTCGCGCATCAGCAGCACCTGCTTGCCGGAGGCGACCCAGAACTGCAGGTCCTCGCGCTCGCGCACCAGCGCCAACACCCCGGAGCCGGACGGCGTGGTCAGTTTGAGTTGGGGATACTTGACCCCCGCGACCTGCTCCGCCGACACGTCCAGTTCATCCGGCCCGATGACGGCGGATTTGAGGTTGTTCAACGAAGCGCTCATCAGCGGATTGCAGCCACTGAGCAACACGGCCGCCATCAGGCACACGCCCACTTTCAACGTTTTCACAGTCGGCGGCCTTATTTGCTGTTGTTACTGTATTCGCTCCAGTTCTTCGCAGCGGAAGCCCCCGTCCCGACAATCGATGCCGACGGCACCAACTGGCTGATCAGGCGATTCCAGCGAGTCACGTTGGCAGGCCCGACGTAGACCACGTCCTGGGGCCGCACTTCGAAGTGCGAAGCGAGCGCCATGGCGGTCGGCGATTCGGCTTCCAGCTGGTAGATTTTCGCCGGCTCGACATCGAGGTTTTCCACCCCGCGAATCACGTACACGGCGTTGCCGTTGGAGGTGGTCTGGCTCAAGCCGCCGACCGAGCCGAGTACGTCGGACAGGTTCATGGTGGCAGTCTTGAAGCTCAGCGCACGGGGCTGGTTGACCTCGCCCATCACGTAGATGCGCTTGTTGTCGTTGTACGGCAGATACAGCTGATCGCCTCCCTTGAGGTAGACGTTCTGCAATTCGGAATCCTGCTGATTGAGCGCATCGAGATTGAGCGGATAGACCCGCCCGTTGCGCGTCAGCATCAGCCCGGACAAGTCGGCATTGTTGGTATCGACACCGGCCGAGCCGAGGGCTTCGACCACGCTCAGCGGGTTGGTCGAAATCGCCTGGGGGCCGGCCTTGGTGACGGCGCCCGAGACCACGACTTTCTGGCTGGCGAAACGCAGCACCGCGACATCCACTTGTGGCTCGGCAATGAACGCCGAGAGGCGTTGCTCGATGTCCGAGCGCAGTTGCTGGATGGTTTTGCCGGCGGCCTGGACTTCCTTGATGTACGGGTAGTACAAGGTGCCGTCGGAACGCACCAGACGACCGTTGGCGTCGATCTGCTGCTGCGCACCCGAAGGGGCGGTCAGCTCGGGATGATCCCAGACCGTGATGTACAGCACATCGTTGCTGCCGATGCGGTATTCGGCCGGGGTCGCCAACAACTCCGCCGGCACCGACTCACGCTTGTACGTGGCGCGGTTCATGGCGATGAGCTTGGGGGTGATCGGAATGAGCTCGACCCGGCTGCTTTCGCTGGCGCCCTGGCGCGTGATGCTACTGGTGCTCAGGTACTGGCCGGGGGAGAACATGCAACCTTGCAAAGCGATACTTGCCAACAATAAAAGAGAAAAACGACGGGTCATAATGGCACTACGCTATTCAAGGGCGAATCCAAAAACAAAGTCACCCGACTTTCGTCGGGCGACCCTGTACTGCACCAACAGATACTTCAGTTAGTTGTGCGTGCCGGTTGTACCCGTGGTACCGGTGGTACCCGTTGTACCGCCGTTGGCACTTCCACCACTGTTGGACGCCGCGACAGCACTGGCGACCATGGCAGTACTGGCAGCAGGCGCTGTAGAAGCCGCGACACTGCCAGATACATTGGTCACTGCTGTAAGCGGCGCTTCAGCTGCGGAGGCCCAGTTGCTCAACATCGTCAACAGGGCGATCGCCATCACTTTCTTCATATCAACTCCTTTCTAACATCGCACCTGAACATCGGGTGTTGGTTAGAGGTGGTAGAGTTCAAGTCGCAAAAAGCGCGAACAAGATCCGTTGTTCTTTCACAGTCTTACGCAACTGATAAAAGTCGAACGGCAGGTTTATATCTACGGACTTGCAAAAGGCATTGCCAGTCTAATTTCCCGACGATATCTAACAACCTGACTGAAACTAACATTGCACTAAAACGCCATCATCCCTGATAACCCCGGGGATGATTCGATTGCCAGCGCCAGGTGTCGGTGACCATGTCCTGCAAGTTGCGCGTGGCTTTCCAGCCGAGTTCCTTCGCCGCCTTCGAAGCGTCGGCCCAGCTCTCGGCGATATCCCCGGAACGCCGTGGCATCACCCGGTAAGGCACCGGCTGCCCACAGGCCTGTTCGAAAGCCCGCAGTACCTGCAACACGCTGTAGCCGTCGCCGGTGCCGAGGTTCCAGGTATGAATGCCGGTACGGTCGGCGATGGCTTGCAGGGCTTTCAGGTGCCCGTCCGCCAGGTCGACGACGTGGATGTAATCACGTACGCCGGTGCCGTCGACCGTCGGGTAATCGTCGCCGAAGATCGACAACTCCTTGAGGCTGCCGACCGCCACCTGGCTGATGTAAGGCACCAGATTGTTCGGAATGCCGTTGGGGTCTTCGCCCATCTGGCCGCTGTGATGCGCGCCGATCGGGTTGAAGTAGCGCAGCAGCGCGATGCTCCAGCGCGGTTCGGACTGGCACAGGTCGCGCAGCACGTTCTCGACGATCAGCTTGGACTGGCCGTAGGGATTGGTCGGAGTGCCGGTCGGGAAATCCTCGCGGATCGGCATCTGCGCCGGCTCGCCGTAGACCGTGGCGGACGAGCTGAACACCAGCCGGAACACCCCCGCCGCTGCCATTGCCTGGCACAGCGTGATGCTGCCGCTGACGTTGGTTTCGTAGTATTCGAGCGGCTTGCGCACGCTCTCGCCCACGGCCTTGAGCCCGGCGAAGTGCAGCACGGCATCGATGGCGTGCTGCTGGAAAATCCGGTCCAGCAGGGCCCGGTCACAGACATCCCCGCGAATCATCAGCGCACTTTTGCCGCAAATGGCTTCCACCGCGTGCAAGGCGGCGTCGCTGCTGTTGCAAAGATTATCCAGAACTACAACTTCATAACCTGCTTCAAGTAGTGCAAGTGTGGTGTGCGAGCCGATATAGCCGGCGCCACCCGTTACCAGAATCTTCATAGCGCGGTCCATAGTGGGAAAAGTGCCAACTCGCGTGTCAAGCGCTGTTTGTTTAATGTGTGTCTTGATTCACACAAACAGCGCGACAACAACCAGAAACAAAAACAGTTCAATCACTGGCTATAAATATTTTTACAAGCCAAACTGTATTGCCTGGTACTTATTAGCACTCTCGCGCATTCATCACTATCAACGGATGCCGACTAAAAATAACCAATAACTGCAAAACCGACATCTCATAACATTGTCGTGTTTTACACTCATTGCTATTTGCCACTCATCTCCCGAGTCAGGTATTAAAGTACAGCTTCAATAACTTGCAACCTTTCGTTATTGCAATAAACGATGGCAGTGCGCCATGAATGACCAGGAAACTTTTATGATCCGTAAATGTTTGTTCCCCGCTGCCGGTTATGGCACGCGTTTCTTGCCGGCCACCAAAGCCATGCCCAAGGAAATGCTGCCGATCGTCAACAAGCCGTTGATCGAATACGCCGTTGAAGAAGCACGGGACGCCGGCCTGCAACACATGGCCATCGTCACCGGCCGGGGCAAGCGCGCACTGGAAGACCACTTCGACATCAGCTACGAACTCGAGCACCAGATTCGTGGCACCGAGAAAGAGAAGTTCCTGGCCGGCACTCGCGAGCTGATCGACACCTGCACGTTCTCCTACACCCGTCAGGTGGAAATGAAAGGCCTGGGCCACGCGATTCTCAGCGGCCGCCCGTTGATCGGCGACGAGCCCTTCGCCGTGGTGCTTGCGGACGACCTGTGCCTGAACCTCGAAGGCGACGGCGTACTGACGCAGATGATCGAGCTGTACAGGAAATTCCGCTGCTCGATCGTCGCCATCCAGGAAGTCCCGCGCGACCAGACCCACAAGTACGGCGTGATCGCCGGCGAGGCGATTTCCGAGGGCATCTACCGGGTCAACCACATGGTGGAAAAACCGGCCCCGCAAGACGCACCGTCGAACCTGGCGATCATCGGCCGCTACATCCTCACGCCGGACATCTTCGACCTGATCGCCGACACCGAGCCGGGCAAGGGCGGCGAAATCCAGATCACCGACGCCTTGATGAAACAGGCGCAGAACGGTTGCGTGCTGGCCTACAAGTTCAAGGGTCTGCGCTTCGACTGCGGCGACGCCGAGGGTTACCTGCAGGCGACCAACTTCTGCTACGACAACGTTTACCTGAAGGGCCGCTGAGCGGCCCCCACTGATTCATTGCAGCACGCACATCCAACGAGGCAACCATGAACATTGCACAACATTCCGCAGAGATTGAACGTGAGGTGGACAACCTCGGGGTGATGAGCTGGTTATCCCGCCATCAGCCATTGCCCAGCGCCAATGGCCCGTGGCTGGGCACCCTGCTGCTGGTCGACCGCCTCGGCGTGTTTCCGTCGTCCGGGGACATACGCCGACCGATGCGTGATCCGTATCCCCTGCTCGCCCACCTGAAACGGATCTACGGCGAACAGGCGCTGGAGGTCGATGACCGCGACGGCCTGAAAGTGATTTTCAGCGACTGGCGTTTTCGCGTGCGGATTTGCTGCAACGACCCGGCGATCATCGTCAACGTGGAAACCCGTTGCGTGACGCAGTTGATGCCGCAGAAAACCGCAGAGCTGCTGAGCCATCTGGATCTGTTCGACAACTGACGGCTACTTCGAAGTCTCGCCACAGCTGTCCTGTGGCGAGACTTTTTGCTGTCCGCCCACGACCCAACGATAGAAGTAATCGGCAATCACCCGCCCGCCCGTGGCCGGCACCGGATGAATCTTGTCCGGCCCGATCATGGCCGCTGCGTAGCGTTTGACGTCGCTACCGAACGCGCATTGCAGATTGGCATAACCCAGCTGCTGTTCGCGGGCCCAGGGCTCAATGACCTGCGCATAAGCCGACATCGGATAGGCGCTGGAGCGGGTGGTGTCCTGACGCAGGATCAGGTTGATGCTTGCCGCCGGTTGAATCTCGCGGAGCATGCCGACCAGACCCTGAACATTCTGCAGATACTGCTCAGGCTTTACGCCAAAACCCTGATCGTTGCCACCGAGCATGATCAGGTAAATGTCTGCGGGTATCTTCGATACCACGGCTTTCCACTGCGCCTGCCAGCGAGCATCGTCGTGATAGAAATCAGCAGATGCCGCACCCGACGCGGCCAGTTTCGATACCCGAACCCCGTTTTGATCGTTGCTCAGCCACAGACCGAACAGGGTCGGCGCGCCCTTCACCACTTCCAGTCTGAAAGCCCAATCGGTCGCGGACGACGTGCCGGGAAGCGGGACTTCCTGAACGCCCTCGCCTGCGAGTTTCAACGGCTGCCAGTCGGCGGAAGGTGACCAGCGATAACGCAATTCACTGGACTCACCGTTGCCGAGGTAGAGCAGTTTCGCCTGAGTGACGGCGGTGTTGATGGCAGGCGTCGGGCTGGCCTCGACTTGCAGCCAGGCGCCGGGCCCGCCGGTCACCGTGCGGCTGTCGGGGCTGGCCTGGCCGAGGCCGGAGACCTGCCAGTCGCCGCCGAAGTATTTCTCGCTGCTGCGGGTGTACTTGAAATGCGTGCCGCCCAGCGCTGCACCGTGGTTGAAGCCGACATAACCCGGCCCGGCAAACCCGACCTCCCCGGCCACCCGCTGCACCAGTTTGTTCAGGTAGAAATCCTGCCCGGCGCTGTAGCTGTCGCCGATCACCGAGATCGACAAGACCTTGCCGGCCTTGCCTTCACGCCACTGGCCAAACCGCTCGCGAGCGTCGCCGACTTGCACCACCGACACCGCCACCGGCGGCACATCATCAACAGCCAGCATGAATCGATTCCTTCATCGGATCTGCGCCACCGGCGCAATGGTCGCCGCCGGTTTCTTCTTGGTCGCGGCACGTTCGCCTAGGAACAGCACGGAGGTGAAGTTGAACCGGCTGAAAATCATCGACAACACCACCGGCCCGAGCAAGCCACACGTCACGCCGCAGAACACCAGCACGCTTTCGTCTTTCACGCCCAAGCGGCCGAGGATCGAGCGCGACGTAGCGGCAAACAATACGTGAAACAGGAAAATCGCGTAGGAGTAACCGCCAAGCCAGGTCAGCGCCTTCGAGCGCATGTCACTCGACAGCAACGCGATGCAGGACACGCAGCCCACCGTCAGGCCGATCAGGCTGCGGCGGTCGACGATCAGCTCGCGATCCACCGCCGCCACGTACAGCAGCGTCAGCGAGATCAGCACAAACACCAGCGGGCCGATCACCTTGAACGTCTGCTTCAGCTCGCTGACTTTCTCCTGGCCGATCATGCCCGCCACGAAGAACGGCAGCAGATAAATCGCCCCGTTGATGCCGAACGCATCCACGGGAAACGGCGGCAACAGGAACACCGCCGCCGAGAAGGCGAACAACAGGTACAGGCGCGTCGGTGTACGCAACAAACCGCGCCACTCCAGCAGGCCGACGAACATGAAAATGATGAACACCGCCTGCAGAAACCAGAAGTGGTTGATCGGCACGTAGAACGACAACAGCGCGTCCATCACGCTGACGTCCTTGTTCACGCCCGGCCCGACCGCCTGCAACACCGAGAACGGTACACCAACGCAAAACAGCGGCACGATCAGGCGCCGCACCTTGCCGCTGAAGAACGCGGAAAAGTCATTGCCGCGAATCTTGTAGATGGAATAGATGTAGCCGGAGATGAAGGTGAACAGCGGCATGCGCACGTACACCATCGAATCAGCGATCACCCGGAACGGCGAGCCGATGTCGATTTTCAAACCACCGCCCAACGGCCCGATCACGTGATAAAGCACCAGCAACAGGCACGCCAGGCCACGCAGGGTTTCGATCTCCAGGGACTTTTTCTTGCTCGACATAAAGCACCCGCCTCAATTCAGAATTCTTGATTCAACCTTCACCGGTTTGTTCGCCCGCAGCATCAACCCCAGGCCCACGAACAGCACCGGCACCACCATCGAAAAGTGCCGGGCGAACGAACCGAAGTCCGGTTCGAACAAGCCTTGAACCAGCAGGAATGCCAGCGGAATCGCGATCAGTTCCTTGGGTTTGGTCTGGATCGGCGCACCCTTGTAATCGGTCGAGGTGATGACTTTGAACAGCAGCAGCGCGGTCATGATCATCAACGCGACGAAGATCACCTGGCCCGGCCCCGACAGCAGGATCAGCTCAACGGGAAACGACAAGCGGAAGAAAATGATCATCGAGTCCAGGGCCTGCGAGACGAAGTCGCTGCCGCTGAGCCACGAGACGATCAGCGATTTGGACCCCTCTTCGCCCGCCGTGCGCAGTTCGTTGTTGCTGGCGCGAATCGACGACACCGGAAAGCCCAGCGCCAACTGGATCGCCATCGCAACCGCCAGGTAGAACAGGAACAGCATCAGAAAGAAAGTCGTGCGCGAGACGTACTTTTTCATCACGCAGACGCCGACCCAGGACAGCGAAAACAGAATCCAGTAGGGCCGGATCAGCACGCCGTAGATCACCGCCGAGAGGAAAAATCCGCCGCGATATTTGCGTGTCAGCGAGCTGAACAGAATGCTCAACACCGCCACCGACACGATGATTTCCTTGGTCAGGTTTTCCAGGAAAAACGAACGCACGATGCCCCACAGGCACAGGGTTCCGAAGATGGTCAGCGGCATGCGCCGGAACACCACCACGGGAATCGCCGTGAGGAAAAAGTTGCAGAACATCCCGTAGGCCCAGGCGTTGGTCAGGTTGATCCCGGTGGGCCGCAGCAGGAATGCCGAACACTCGTAGGACGAGCGATCCGGCGAGAACGGGTTCCAGAAATTACAGTTGTCGGCCCGTGCATAGGACGACCACAGGGTCATCGCATCCGGGCCCGGATCGCGCGGCACCAGCAGCGGCATCGCCACGGACAGAAACAGCCCGGTGAACAGGATCAGGAACGACAGCGACGAATCGAGACGGCGGCCGCGAAACTCGATGCACGGCAGTTTCAGGCCCATGACACGACAGCCTTTTTCGCGCGCGTGGCACGAGTCAGCAGCGCAATCACGGCGAGCTGCACGATGATCGCGAAGACGTTGCCCCAGGCCGCGCCGTAGATCGAATAATGCTTGATCAGCAGGTAACTGACCGGCACTGAAACCAGCAGACAAATGGCCGCGCTGGCCAGGGACACCCGACTGTTTTTCGAGGCGATCAAGCCGCCCCAGACGATGTCGCCAAGGGCGCGCAGGGCGAAGGAGAAAATCAGCACGCCGAGGATGCCGTTGTCCGGACGCGGAACGCTGGTGGCGACGTAATCGAGCACCACGTTGAAGAACAGATAAATCCCCACCGCGACTGCCGCCGACACCGCCAGCGACCGCGCGATCCATTTGTTCACGAACAACTGCCGGACCGTGAACGGTTGCTGATCGGCCTGATAACGCTTGGCGAGCAGCGGAATGCCGACCACCGCCACCACCGCGTAAGACAACGCCTGCAAGGTGTTGGCCGCCGACCACGCGTACACGTATTTACCGAGGCTGGCGTAAGGTTCGAGGTCGATGATCAGAAAGCGTTCGGCGTACTGACTCAGGGCGATCAGGCCAGTGCCGAGGTAAAACGGCAGCCCGGCTTTCCACACTGCGGCGGTGGCTAGCGTCCCCTCTTCCCGCCCGCGATGAACGTTCACCACGATCAGGTAACCGGCGACGATCACCAACACGTTGGCGATGACCCACAGCCACAACACGCTGGCGATTGCCGACACCCAGCCGAGCGCCATTCCGCCCACCGCCAGCAACGCCCAGAGCCCGGTCTTGATGAAAAACAGCAGCGCACCCGCCGTGGCTTTCTGTGCGGAAAACACGAACGAGTTGATCTCGAACGACAGGTGTTCGGTGAGCAGCACCAGCGTCACGCAAGCGATCAGCGCGGTGGTCGCCTCCACCGACTGGAACAGTGAATAAATCACCACCGTCAGCACCGACAACGCCAGGCCCACAGCCAGGTACAGCAGCAGCACCTTGTCCACGACCCGTCGCGAACTGCCGCCCACGCTGATCAGCCGATTGATTTCGGAACTGAAACCGACGCTGTAGAACTTCGACGCGATCAACGACGCCGCGACCACCACGCCGTAAAAACCCAGCGCCTCGTAACCGAGGTAATGGGTAATGGCGAGCACCAGCAAGAACTTCGCGCCCAGTGCCCCGCCCCGCAGCAACAGCCGGAATATCATCGAATGACGCCCTTGATGATGTCGTCCATGGCCACGGTTTTCGCCTCGATCTCACGGCAGGTGTCGGTCAGGCGTTTGCCGAAATTCGACAGCGCGTCAGGCGCGTAAACCGTGTCGATGATGGTGTCGACATTGATGTCGCCGCCGTTGATGACCCAGTCTTCGACGCCCATGTCCTGATAGGCGCCGAAGCCTTTGCGCTCGTAGCTGATGTGATACGCCGGGACACCCGAGAGCAGCGATTCGATCGCGCCGTGCAGGCGTACGGAAATCACCAGGTCCGGTTGGTATTTGGCCAGCGTTGCCTTCAGCGGCAACAGGTCTTCGGTGATGCCCAGCTCGCGATAGAACGCGCCGTCATCATTACCGCGCACGGCGCTCTGTACGGCGCAGACCACTTTGCTTTTGTTCTTCAAACGCTGCAGCAGCACTTTCAGGTTGGCCACATAGGCGAGTTTCTTTTCCTTGCTCCACGCGGGCGGTTTGCGCAGCACTACGCACACCGTGGCCGGCGTCGAGGCGCAGCGGGTGAACTTGGGTTGCTGAAGGATCTTGCCGGCCAGCGCCTGCACCGCGAGGTCCGGTGCGCGGTAGACATTTTCACAGGCATCGAACAGCGCCGAGGAACGGTTATCGCGCACGAACACCGCGTCGGCGCTGGCGTAATGGCCGACGATCTTGTCGCTGTCGCCGTGGAACGGCCCGATGCTTTGCGGCAGGTACACCGACGGCACTTTGCTGAGGATCGCGGTTTCCAGCTGCTTGGCGTGGCCGAGTTTCAGCTTGATGTGCTCGAAGGCACTTTTCGAGCGCATGTAGCCGCCGCCGACACCGACGATCAGATCGGTTTTCTTCAACAGATCCGCCAACCCGGCGTAGGACTGATTGAGAAACACCGCCTGTTTGACTCGGCCCAAACCCTTGGCCGCCATCACCGGCGCGTCGAAACGCGGGTGCGGCAGGTACTTGAAAGAGTCCGGATCGGACGCCACGACGCTGATCGCGGTGTCTTCGCCAAAGTTGCGCTGCACCAGCGCAATGGCCAGATCGACCAGCAGACCATCGCCGGAATTGGAGGCACTGTAGCCATGCAAAATCGTTACGTTCATGAGCGGAGTTCTACTTAATAAGAGGGAGCGGAATACACGTCGTAGGTCTGGCGGATCATCAACGCGGCGCTGAAACGCTCGCGGACGATGCGCCGACCTTCGATGCCGAGAGCCGACAACGCAGGCTTCTGGATTTTCTTCAGGCGCTCGGCCAGCGCCTGGTGATCACCGGCGGGGAACACGTAACCGGACACACCATGGGTGACCAATTCGGGCAACGACGTGCAGTCGCTGGCAATCACCGGCAGGCCCAGAGCCATGCCTTCCAGCGGCACCATGGCAAAGCCTTCCCAGCGGCTCGGCACGATCAGCGCATCGGCTTTCTGATACAGCGCGTGCACTTCGGTTGGCGTCACCCAGGGCAGGTATTCCACCCCGTCCAGCGGCGGACATTCGACGACGTCCTCGTTCACCGCACTGCCCACCACCGTCAGTTTCAGGTCGCTGCGTTTTGCTTCGCTGTAGGCCTTGAGCAATACGTCGAAGCCTTTCTGGTAGTCGAGGCGACCGACGAACAGCAGATGAATCGGTGCCGGATCGTTGGCCTTGCGTTCTTCATGCTTGTGATCGATGCCGTTGTAGATCAGCGTCATGCGCTTGCGCTCGATGCCAAACTTCGCGGCCTTGTCCAGTTCGAACTGGCTGACGCAAATGATCTTGTCCGTGACCTTCTGCAGCACCCGCTCGATCCACGCATAGACTTTCTGCTTGATCGGCGAGCTTTCCATCAGGAACGAAAACGCATGGGGGCAGTAGACGATTTTCGGCTTGCGCCACGGCCGCAGGAGCACGCACACGCAACGGCCGATCACCCCGGAAAAGGTGCTGTGCAGATGCACCACATCGGGTTTTTCCTTGAGCAGGACCCGCGCCAGTTGCCAGGCAAAACGCAGCAGCGACGGCACATTCCGCCCGCTTCGGGCGAAGGTGCGGATCTGCTGTGCATCGATGCCGTGCAGTTCTTTCTTCTGGTCGAGCGGGACCAGATACACCAGCTCATAGCGCCCGTCTTCCGGAGCCGCCGAAATCGTGCGGATGACCGTCGCCACCCCACCTTTGATCGTTTCCGCCACGTGCAGTATTTTTTTCACAACCCACCCACTTTCATGCCTGTAAGGACCGTCGCTGAATTTCAGGACTGGTCGGACGCGTATTCGTAGTTGTAATAGCTGCCGTTGCCGTAATAGCTGGCCGCACGCTTCTCGACGCCGTTGAACACCGCGCCCTTCAACTCGATACCGTTCTGGGCGAAACGACGGATCGTCATTTCGATTTCCTTGGCCGGGTTCACCCCGAACCGCGCGACGATCAGGCTGATGCCGGCTTCGCGACCGACAATCGCCGCATCGGTCACGGCCAGCAGCGGTGGCGTGTCGATGATCACCACGTCATAGCGCTCGCTGAGTTGCGCCAGCAGTTCGCGGAAATTGGCGTGCATCAACAGCTCGGAAGGGTTCGGTGGAACCTGGCCACGGCTGATGAAGTGCAGGTTGTCGACTTCGACCTTGTTGATTGCCTGTTCGAGGGTGCAGCGCTTGACCAGCAGATCGGACAAACCGTTGGTGATCGGCGTGTTCAGCGTCTTGTGCAGATGCCCCTTGCGCATGTCGGCGTCGATCAGCACCACGCGCTGCCCGCTTTGCGCCATGACCGCTGCGAGGTTGGAAGAGACGAAGGTCTTGCCGACCTGCGGGCTCGGGCCGGAAATCATGATGCGGTTGTTGGTCGAATCCAGTGCGGCGAAGTGCAGGCAGGTGCGCAGGCTGCGGATCGATTCGATGGACAGGTCCGTCGGGTTGCGCAGGGCCAGCAGATACGCCGGCGTGTCCGCCGCGACTTTGGCCCGGACTTTTTTGCTGTCCTCTTCCTGTTGCAGGGCGCTGTAGGGGATCGACGCGTAG
Organism: Pseudomonas sp. B7; assembly: GCF_016735645.1. Taxonomy (NCBI): domain Bacteria; kingdom Pseudomonadati; phylum Pseudomonadota; class Gammaproteobacteria; order Pseudomonadales; family Pseudomonadaceae; genus Pseudomonas; species Pseudomonas sp. B7. The sequence goes on along the minus strand of NZ_JAERRE010000016.1, from coordinate 70,202 downwards.
ACCGGCAAGCCGAGCTGCTCGATGCCTTCCGGCCCTTCCAGGCCCTTGCTCAGGGATTTGCGCAACAGCACCAGCGCCACGCCGACGAAGGCGCCGAGGAAGGTGGCGATCAGCACGATCAGGGCTTTTTTCGGTTTGACCGGGCTGGTCAGGTCGACGTCCGCCGTATCCACCAGGCGCACGTTACCCACGGCACCGGCGCGAATGATGTCCAGCTCCTGGGATTTGTTGAGCAACTGGGTGTAGATCTGCGAAGCGACTTCGACATCGCGGGTCAGGTTGAGCAGTTCCTGCTGCGTGGCCGGCAGGTCCTGCACCTTGCCTTCCAGCGAACGCTGCTGCTGGGTCAATTCACCGATCTGGGTCATCAGCGCGCGGTAGGCCGGGTGCTGTTTGGTGAACTTGCGATCCATCTCCGCCTGTTGCAGTTTCAGCTCGGAAATCCGCGTTTCGAGCGCCACGGACTGGCCGAGCACCGATTGGGTTTCCAGCGAGATGTTCACGGTCTTGCCGTGGGTCTGGTAGGCGTTGAGCGCATCGCTGGCCTTGGCCAGATCGCGTTTGACCTGCGGCAACTGGCTTTGCAGGAAGGCCAGGCTCTGCGCCGCTTCGGCCGAAGTGCGGCGCACGTTCTGATCGACGTACAGCGAAGCGATCTTGTTGAGGATCTTCACCGCTTCGGCGGCGTCGCTGCTGGCCAGGGCCAGGCGGATGATGCCCGACTCCTTGCCTTGCTCGGAGATGTCCAGCGCGTCCTGATAACCCTGGATGGTCACGATGCGCGGGTAGCGCACCACTTCGAAACGTGTCCCGGGGTTGGCCAACAGTTGCGCGACCTGCCCTTCTACGCCGTCCTGGGCGAAGGCTTCGCCCGCCACGCCTTCTACCAACAGGTTGTCGTTGTCGTCCAACAGCTGAAAGCGATGTTGTTCGCCGGCAATCAGGGTGAGTTTCTTGCCCAGCAGTTCCTTGGGCAGATTGAGCTTCGCAAACTCCAGACGCTCACCGCCCCAGGCGTAGCTGCTCAGGCCGAAACGCGGCGGCGCGACGCTGAGTTCGGTCTCACCGCGATAGCGCCGGGAGAGAAAGCCGCCGATCAGTGGAAAGGTGTTGGGGGTGACGTCGATATCCAGGCGCAGATCGTCGACCGTCTTGCCGATCACTGCGCGGGATTTGATGATGCCGATTTCGGTCACCGACGGCGATTGCCCGCCGAGCATGCTGTTGAGGTCGGAAAAACCGAGCATGTCGTTCTTTTTCGGTTCGACCTGCACCAGCGCGTTGGCCAGATACACCGGCGTGGCCAAAATCGCATAGGCCACACCGGTCATCATGAATGCGCCGGTGAACGCACCGATCAACCACTTCTGATCGATCAGGCTGCCGAAGATGCCGAGAAGATCAATACTGTCTTGATCGTTGTCGCGGGTGCCTATTACTGACGGTAACTGCATAAGTCTTTCTTACCATTCACTGAACTGAAGAATATTCATCAACGCGCCAGGCGTTGCGCCCATGAGCTAACAGCATCTTCAATCAATGCATGGGCATGAATAAAAGCGGCTTGCCCCTGGCGATACGGGTCCTGTATTTCTCGTTCGCTCTGCCACTTGCCCAGCAAAAACACTTTGCCCCTGGCGTGAGAGGCAATCTTCAGTACTTGATTAACATGTTGTTTTTCCATCACCAGAATGAGGTCTGATTCATTGACGATGTCCGCTGTCAGTTGCCGCGCCGTGAACCCTTCGGCACTGTGTCCGCGGTCTTCCAGCACTTGGCGCGCGGTCGACTCCATGCCTTCGCCGACCCGTGCAGACAGGCCTGCGGAGGTCACGCTGATCGCCGAGGGTGTCAGTGCATTGCGCAACAGAAGTTCCGCTGTCGGACTTCGGCAGATATTGCCTACGCAAACGACAAGAATCTTTTTGAACAAGGTTTACTTTCCCGTGTAATGTCAATCGGCCAACATGCCTTGCACATTCGAATGAACCCGCAAGACCTTCCTTCACTCGGAAATAGATTCACCCTTAATACCGATGCATTAAGTACCACGGCCTCTAAAAGTCCCCCAACCAGAATTACCGGACTAAAAATAACTGTGATTTTCGGGCGAAAGTTTTCCGACAAAAAATAACATTCGTGCACTTAGCCTCTTTATTGCCCTCGAAACCTGTGTAACGAGATAACCCTTCGCTAGATGTCATTCTCATCAGGAGAGCCGACATGAAATCAGCACATCTCAAACATCTTGGTGCCGCCGCCCTGTTGATGCTCAGTGCTACCGCGCAGGTTCACGCCAGCACGTTGTTCCCGTCACTGCCCGCCAGAACCATCGGCGTTCAGGTCAAGATCCAGAACTTCACCCCGGCCGACGCCGAGCAGATCAAGGCGGCGGGATTCAGTTTCGTGCGCTTCGGCGTGTGGAGCGACAGCCTCGGCGCCAAGGCCTATCAGAAACAGATCAGCGATGCGTTCGCGGCGGCGCGAGCCGCCGGATTACCAGTCTTGATGACTGTGCGCGCCACCAAGCCGTTGACCGGCGACCTGACAACCGCCGGTGAAGCGTTCGCCAACGCGGTGAGCGGGCTTGAGCAAGCATGGAGCACACAACTGGTGGGGATCGAAATCTGGAACGAGCCGGATCTCGACACCTACTGGCCCACCGGAGACTTCAAAAACACCTTCGTGCCGTTCATGACGGCCATGTGCAAGACGCTGCAGGGCAAACCGCAATCGACGCCCCTGGTGGGATTCGGTTTCGCCCGCCCGCCGACGCCCGGCTCCGCCTCGACCGTGGCACTCAACAGCATTCTCGGCACCTATCCTGAGTGCCTGGATGCGATTTCCTATCACCCTTACGGCATGACCGCGACGCAGATCAGTAACGCGCAGACCTTCATCCAGCAAAACTTCCATCTGCCGGGCGTCATCAGTGAATGGGGCATCTCGGCGCTCGCTTCAAACGGTGGGCCGGAAGGGCAAGCCAGTAAAATCTCCGCGTTCATCGCCGATGTTAAAAAACTCAACATTCCGCTGACGTCGATTTATGAATGGAAGAACAGCGAGTCGGGGAGCAACGACCGGGAGAAGAATTTCGGCCTGCTGACCTCCGATGGCCAGCCGAAACCGGCACAGGCGGCGGTCTCGACGCATTTGAACGCCGATTGAGCGGTACAGCGGGTCGGTTGCTTTGAACCTGTGGTTCTTTTTGGCATCGTATTGATCGATAACGCGCCCCGCCTTTCAAACAGCCGTTTTCAGGTTGTTGCCACCGGGGCGCTCGATACGCCGACATGCCCTTGAGTGGCTGTCGGCGCTCGGGTAATGTCACCAGACCCATAGGACAGAGCACGCTCATGACTTCCAAGCTGGAACAACTCAAACAGTTCACCACCGTCGTGGCCGACACCGGCGACTTCGAAGCGATTGCCCGGGTCAAACCGGTCGACGCCACCACCAACCCTTCCCTGCTGCTCAAGGCAGCCGCGATTCCGGCCTACGCCGAACTGCTGAACGCCAGCGTGCGCGACTGCAAGGGCGATGTCGGCCTGGCCAGCGACCGTTTCGGCGTCGCGGTCGGCCAGGAAATCCTCAAGGTCATTCCGGGCCGCATTTCCACCGAAGTGGATGCGCGCCTGTCGTTCGACAAGGACGCAGTGCTCAAACGCGCCCACCGCCTGATCGAACTGTACGACAAGGCCGGCGTCGGCCGTGACCGCGTGCTGATCAAGATCGCCTCGACCTGGGAAGGCATCCGTGCCGCCGAAGTCCTGGAGAAGGAAGGCATCCAGACCAACCTGACCCTGCTGTTCTCCTTCGCTCAGGCCGCTGCCTGCGCCGATGCCGGCGTGTTCCTGATCTCGCCGTTCGTGGGTCGCATCTACGACTGGTACAAGAAGGCCAACGGCAACGACTACACCGGTGCCGACGATCCGGGCGTACAGTCCGTGACGCGCATCTACAACTACTACAAGGCCAATGACTACAAGACCGTGGTCATGGGCGCGAGCTTCCGCAACCTCAGTCAGATCGAGCAACTGGCCGGCTGCGACCGCCTGACCATCAGCCCGGATCTGATCGAGAAACTGGCGGCCGACACCGGCAAGCTGGAACGCAAACTCGCTCCGGGCCATGCTGGCGAAGCGCGCCTGAGCCTCAACGAAGCGCAATTCCGCTGGTTGTCCAACGAAGACGCGATGGCTACCGAAAAGCTGGCCGAAGGCATTCGTCAGTTTGCCCGCGACCAGGAAAAACTCGAGGCGCTGCTGCAAGCCAAGCTGTAATCAGCCGAGCACAAACGCAAAAAGGGCGAACCCTCACAGGTTCGCCCTTTTTTGTGCCTGGCGGATTGATCGATCAATGCCGCTCGAGGGCATTCACCAGGTCATGGAAGGCTTCGCGGTTGGAGTCGTTCAGGCCCATGAGGATCTTGTGCGCTTCAAGCACCTTGATCCGCACCACCTCTTCCGACTGATCCTGATCCGGCAGATCATCAAGGCATTCCGGGCACGGCACGGGATGATTAACGATATTGAACACCTGCTCGAAACCCATCGACTGCAACAGACGGGTAATGTCCTCGTGGGTGGTGACCACGGTCGGCAGCAGGCCGACCTTCTGCCGCGACAGGATCGACAGCTTGGCCAACAGGCCCAGGGTGGTGCTGTCGATGCTGCGGGTTTCGGTCAAATCGATCACGATCGCGTTGAAATTCAGCGCGGTGAAGATTTTTTCAATAGTCGCATCCAACGCCGAACACAGGGTCAGGCGAACTTCACCGACGAACTTCAGGACGAAGGTGCCGTCCTGCTCGGCGAACTGGATTCTACCGGTACTCATCAAAGATTCCTGCTCAACACCAACAGGGCGATATCATCCGGCATCTCCCCTAGCGTGGCCAATCCAAAAACCTGCCGCAGACCATCCAGGCTGCCGCCCGCCGACTTCACCTTTTGCGGCAAAGCGGCTTCTTTCTCTTTGAGTGTGGGCTCTGGCAAAAGATCCAGAATGCCATCAGACATCAGCGTCAGGCTGAACGTCGGTGGCAGCTCGAGCACGTGGTCTTCGTAGGTGGCTTCGTTGAAAAGCCCCACCGGCAGACCGCGCCCTTCGAGGTAGCGAACACTGTCAGGCGTGTACAACACAGGCAACGGCAGATGGCCGCCGATGCTATAGGTCAACAAACCGGTCTCCTCGTCGATGACTCCACCGACCATTGTGACGTGTTTACCCAGCTTACAACTGATCAGCCCCCGGTTGATATGACCGAGGACTTCCGAAGGCTTGAATTCCGGCAGCGTGCCGTTGCGCTTGGATTCGAACAGCAAGCGCGTGGTCATGAACTTCAACAATACGGTGACGAACGCCGAAGAAGCACCGTGACCGGAAACGTCCGCCAGGTAGAACGCCACCCGGCGCTCGTCGACGCGGAAGTAGTCGACAAAATCACCCGACAGGTACAGCGACGGGATGATCTGGTGCGCGAACCTGAACTCGTCGATGGCCCACGGACTTTCCGGCAGCATGTTCATCTGCACCTGGCGACCGGCGTTCTGGTCCTCCTGGAGCAGGTTCAGGCTGGCTTCGAGTTCGCGGTTGGCCTTTTCCAGTTTCTCGCGGTAGCGCTGGTTTTCCAGCAGCAGGCGCGCACGATCCAGGGCCCGGCGCACGGAATGCTCGAGCACGGCCAGATCTTCGAGAGGCTTGATCAGGTAATCCGCCGCGCCCAGGCGCAGGGCCTCGACCGCGTCGTTCATCACGCCGGCGCCCGAGACCACGATCACCGGAGTCTGCGGTGACCGCTCAGTGACCTGACGGATGAGTTCGAGACCGCCCATCTGCGGCATGCGCAGATCGCAGATGACCAAGTCGGGCGTGTCTTGCTCGAATACCTGAAGACCCTGCTGGCCGTTACTGGCCTGCAAGACGCTGAAACCACTGTCTTCCAAATAGGCCGCGAGGCTCGCGCGCACTACTTCGTCATCATCGATTATCAGCAGCGTGGCACTGGTTTTTGGCATGTGGGCAAACGGCGCCAGAATTAGGTTGGCGTAGCAGGCGGGGCAACGGCCCGGCACAGACTACTGGATTCGCTTTCTAGCCTCTCTGCTGCACCGCTTCGGAGCGTTTGCCCCGCACACGGTTGCACCAGAGGTGCCCTTCTAAGGCGCAGACGGTACTCCCATCCTTCGAGTGTTTCAAGCATGCGCCGATGGTCGCTTGGAGACTTTGTTTGTCAAATCACTCGCAGTTATAAGAACGGCTTCAACCGTAACCCAATCATTGGACGCGCCCACAAAAAAGGCGACCTCGCGGCCGCCCTTTCATACCGATCAACCGAGATCAGAAATCGTCTTCGACCTGCCCGTCCTTGACCTTGAACTCGCGGTTCTGCAGGTAGGCGTTGCGGATGAAGGTGTACTTGTCGCCGCTGATCAGCTTCTCGCTCGACAGCAGGCTGGCGCGGGTATCAACGATGTTCAGGCCGAAAATCGAGTTACGCACCGGCACATCGTTGATGTAGCGGTACGGGCCGGTGAAGCTGTCGACGTACTTGGACGGCGCGTCGCGCAGGGTACTCGGGCCCATCAGTGGCAGCATCACGTAAGGACCGCTGCCGACGCCCCAGTAGCCGAGGGTCTGGCCGAAGTCTTCGTCGCTGCGGTTCAGGCCCATTTTGGTGCCGACGTCGAAGAATCCGAGCAGGCCGAAGGTGGTGTTGAAGATCAGGCGCGCGGTGTCGACGCCAGCCGCAGCCGGTTTGGCCTGAAGAATGTTGTTCGCCAGGTTGGTGACATCACCGACGTTGCGGAACATGTTGTGGATGCCGTCTTCCAGGAATTGCGGAGTAACAAATTCGTAGCCCTGCGCCAGCGGCTTCAGCGCATAGGTGTCGACGAAATCGTTGAACTGGAAGATCGGACGGTTGACGCTTTCCCAAGGGTCTTCTTCCGTTGCGGCTTGAGCGGCGAACGGCACCAGCATCACGCTGGCACATACACAAAGCTGAGCAAGAGGATGGCTCCAGCGCATAGAAAACTCCTTGGATAGTACGGACGCAGCACCTGGGCCGCGGCGATTAGTGCGTCAGTATAAGACGGAAACGGCACTTTAGGCAGTTCCCCCGGTGAAACCCTCTGTAGGACGCTTCGTCACTGGCCTGTCATGCAACTGTCACCGATGTTGCCTAGCCTGATCGCTATTTCAGGGACGTTTTCCATGCCTCAAGCCGAAGCCTTGCCCCTCGCGGCACCGACGCTGACCGCCGTGCTGTTCGGACTCAGCGGCTGTCTGGTGGACTTCGGCGCTCGCGCCCGTCATCACACCAGCGTCGGCCCGGAACACGCCGACGTCACACCCGGCGCCCTGGACAGCCTGCGCAGCCTGCAGCGCCAGCAAATTCCCTGCGCCTGGCTGGATGAGTTGTCTGCAAGCTTCACTCAAGTGCTGTCATCCACACTGCCTGACTGGATCAAACCGTCGCAACATTCGGCAACAATCAATCCATGGCCGGCGCCAAACGCCTGCTGGCAAGCGCTGATGGGCTTGAATGTCGGTCGCCTCGACGGTTGCGTATTGGTCAGCGGCGAACCGCGCCTGCTGCAATCGGGCCTGAATGCCGGGTTGTGGACCATCGGCCTGGCGTCCTGCGGTTCACTGTGCGGCCTGGCGCCGAGCGAATGGCAGGCCCTGAGCCAGAAAGAACGCGAACAGCTGCGCGGCAAGGCGACGGTGCAGCTGTTCGGCCTGGGCGTGCACTCGGTGATCGATCATCTGGGCGAACTCGACACTTGTCTGGCGGACATCAACCTGCGCCGCCTCAAAGGCGAAAAGCCCTGACCGGGATCATGCAGGTTGGCCAAGAGTGGATTAGTCTTAAGGAGAGCCATAGACCTTTGGCGCACGGCTGCGGTCTATGCCAGTGCCTCTCGATAAAAGGAAACAACCATGCCCGCTCAAGAACTGCAGAAACAGCTCAATGCCCTGCGCGAGCAACTGGATCAAAATCCTCCGCTGACCGAAGCCGAGCGCGCTGATCTACATGCCCTGATGAAACAGATCGAACTGGAACTTGAACTGGAAACCAAAACCAAGGACTCCAACATTGCCGATGGTGTGAACCTGGCCGTTGAGCGCTTTGAAGTTGATCACCCCACCATCGCCGGCACACTGCGCAACATCATGAATTCCCTGGTCAGCATGGGCATCTGAGACCCCGCGAATGCAAAAAAGCCCTGCCATCACTGGCAGGGCTTTTTCATGTCCGCGAGGCGGGTTACTGACGAACCAGACGGTGGTTCGGCAGTTGCACGCTTTCAGTGCTGCGGTACGGGTTGATGTCCAGCCCGCCCCGGCGCACGTAACGCGCGAACACCGTGAGTTTTTCCGGCTTCAGCAGGCGCTGCAGGTCGAGGAAGATCCGCTCCACGCACTGCTCGTGGAAGTCCGAGTGCTGACGGAAGCTGACGATGTACTCCAGCAAACTGGCGTGATCCAGCGCCGCGCCACGGTATTCCACCACCACGCTGCCCCAGTCCGGCTGACTGGTCACCGGGCAGTTGGATTTGAGCAGATGGCTGTGCACGCTCTCCTCCACCACCCGCGAATCGTCGCAGCGCAGCAGCTCAGGACGCGGGTGTTCGTAGTTGCTGACGCTGATATCCAGATCGTCGATGCACACGCCCGGCAGCGCCACGACGCCTTCGGCTTCGACGTCTTTCAGGCTGCGAACCCGCACGCCCACCGGTTTGCCGGCGGCAGCGGACAAATCCTTGACCAGCGTCGCTTCCAGGCTCGCGGTGTCGGCGAACGGCGTCTGGTTCAGCGAGTTCAAGTACAGCTTGAACGACTTGGATTCGATGATGTTCGGCGAATCCGCCGGAATGCTGAATTCACCGATCGCCACCACCGGTTTACCCGACGGCAGCAGCCACGACAGTTCGAAGCAGTTCCAGAAATCCACGCCTTTATACGGCAGGGTCTCGGCGGTCAGGCCCAATTCGGCCCATTTCGCGGTGCGCGGGATCGGGAACAGCAGGGACGGCGTGTACGTGGCGATGTATTCGCTGGATTTGCCCAGCGGCGAATGTTCGGCTGCGGGATGCATGGCGGAAACCTGACTGAAGAATCAGCGGATTCTACCAGCCTTTGCTTCCGCCTTTGAGTGCTTACTGACTGACAGTCAGTTTGCCGACCATTCCCGCTTGGTAATGCCCGGGAATATTGCAGGCAAACTCCAGGTTCACCGCTTTGCTGAAGGTCCAGGTCAACTCGGCGGTCTTGCCCGGTTCGACAAGCACGCTGTTGGGGTCGTCGTGCTTCATGCCATGGCCCATTGCGGCGTGATCCATGCCCGCCATGTCGTGGGACATTTCCTTCATGCCGGTCGGCGTCAGCATGCCGCTTTGTTGCATCTGCAACATTTCCTGCTGGTGCTTGGCATGCATCGTTGCGTCGCCGAGGTTGAATTCGTGCAACAACTGGCCTTTATTCACAAGCACAAAACGAACGGTCTCACCGGCCTTGATCTCGATCGCCTTCGGATCGAAGCTCATGTCGCCCATCACCACTTCAATGCTGCGGGTGGCCTTGGCCGCCGGGGCCGGCTGGCCGAAGTCATAGGTGTGCGCCGGCGACGCCCACAGCGGCGAACTCAGCGCCAGCAGACACGCGGCAAGGGCCAGACGGTTGCGCAAAAACATAGTCGTACTCCAATAAATCAAGGTTCAGCCTGTGGGAAACTCTAGCCCGCCTGCGCTGGCAGCGACCTGACAGAGAGATTACAACTTTGTCAGTTTGGCGCTCACCGCGTGAGCCCACGGTATAACGTCCTCGTTCCCGCTACCCGAGTTGCCCATGAAACTGCTGATCGTCGAAGACCAACCCAAAACCGGCCAGTACCTGCGCCAGGGCCTGACCGAGGCCGGTTTCAACACCGAACTGGTGGCCGACGGCACCACCGGCCAGCAATTGGCGTTGAGTGGCGACTATGCGCTGCTGATCCTCGATGTGATGCTGCCCGGACGCAATGGCTGGCAGATCCTGCAGGCGGTGCGCAGCGCCGGCCTGGAAACACCGATCCTGTTTTTGACCGCCAAGGACACCGTGGAAGATAGGGTTCACGGCCTCGAACTGGGCGCCGACGACTACCTGGTCAAACCGTTCGCTTTCTCCGAACTGCTGGCGCGGGTGCGCAGCCTGTTACGCCGCGGCAGTTCCACGCCCCAGGAAACCAGCCTGCGCCTAGCCGATCTGAGCCTGGATCTGATCCGCCGCCGGGTCGAACGCAGCGGTCAACGCATCGACCTCACCGCCAAAGAGTTCGCCCTGCTGGAAATGCTCCTGCGCCGTCAGGGCGAAGTGCTGCCCAAGTCACTGATCGCCTCGCAGGTCTGGGACATGAACTTCGACAGCGACACCAATGTGATCGAAGTGGCGATTCGTCGACTGCGCCTGAAGATCGATGACGACTTCCCCAACAAGCTGATCCACACCGTACGCGGCATGGGTTACGTCCTTGAAGAGCGTGCCGACTGATGCGCCGACTGTCCTTGAGCGGCCGATTGGTGCTGTTGTTCGCCGGCTGCACCGCAGTGGTTTCGCTGGTCGCCGGGGTGGTGTTCAATCGGGCCAGCGAAGGCCACTTCATCGAACTCGACCAGCAATTGCTCGAAGGAAAACTGCTCAGCGTGCGTCAGACGCTGCGCAGCGGTAGCGACGCCGCGCACATCACCGATGAATTGAGCCAACAGGGCGATGTTTCGTTGCGTATCAGCAGCTCTGAGGGGCAGCGCTGGTTCGGTCGCTCGTTGCATACCCCGGCGAATCTGCCGCAACAGCCCGGCCTGGCCACCATCAACGACAACGGCACCGACTATCGCCTGCTCAACGCCGCGCTTGAACCGGGAAAACCCGATTCCCCGCAATTGACCTTGCTGCTGGACATCACCCACCACCAGCACTTCCTGCAACGCATGCAGCATCTGATCTGGCTGACCGTCGGCCTGTCGGCGCTGGCCACTGCGCTGCTCGGCGCCTGGGCTGCCCGCAGCGGTCTTCGCCCGTTACGCCGCATGAGTGCGGTCGCCCGGGGGATTTCGGCGCAATCGCTGAATGCCCGACTGCCGGACGCACGGATGCCTGCAGAACTCGCGGAATTGGCCCACAGCTTCAACGCCATGCTCGGACGCCTCGATGACTCCTTTCAGCGGCTGTCAGCGTTTTCCGCCGACATCGCCCATGAACTGCGCACCCCATTGTCAAACCTGCTGACTCAAACTCAGGTCACCCTGACCCGCCCTCGCCCCCTCGAAGACTATCGCGAGGCACTGCACAGCAACCTCGAAGAGCTGCAATGGATGGCGCAGTTGGTGAACGACATGCTTTATCTGGCCAAGGCTGACCACGGCTTGCTGGTGCCCAAGCGTGAACCGCTGGAGCTGGCGGAAGAAGCCGATGCGTTGCTGGAGTTTTTTGCGCCGCTGGCCGAAGACGCTCAGGTCAGCCTCAGCCGTGACGGTGCGGGGCGGTTCGAGGGTGATCGCGCGATGTTGCGTCGGGCGCTGTCGAATCTGCTGGATAACGCGTTGCGCTTTACCCCGGCCGCCGGCGAAGTGCGTGTAAAGGTGGTCGAGCAGGCGAAATTCTTGAGCGTGACTGTGGAGAACAGTGGTGAGGGGATTTCTGTCGAGTTGTTGCCGCGCTTGTTCGACCGCTTCTACCGGGCGGATCCGGCGCGCCAGGAAGGCAGCAGCGAGCATGCGGGATTGGGGCTGGCGATCACTCAGTCGATCATCCGGGCCCATGGCGGGCAGATTCATTGCGAATCGGCTCAGGGCTGGACGCGGTTTGTGATTGAGTTGCCGAAAAACGATTGAGGCCGGCAATGCCGGCCTCAATGGGGAACTTACGAATAGCGCAATGCGTGCGCCGGTTCGATCTTCGCCGCCCGCCAGGCCGGGTAAACCGTGGCCAGGAAGCTGAGGATAAAGCCCGCCGAGCAGATCAGCAGCACGTCACCGCCCTGCAATTCCGATGGCAGGTTGCTGACGAAATACACGTCCGAACTGAAGATGTGCTGCCCGGTCACTCGCTCGACCCAGCCCACCATCTCACTGACGTTCAGCGCGGCAATCACACCCAGCACGCCACCGATGATGGTGCCGACGATACCGATCACCGTGCCCTGCACCATGAAGATCGCCATGATCTGCCGTGGCGTGGCGCCGATGGTGCGCAGGATCGCGATATCCGCGCCCTTGTCGTTCACCACCATGATCAGGGTCGCGATGATGTTGAACGCCGCCACCGCGACGATCATCAGCAGCAACAGGCCGATCATGGTTTTTTCCATCTTCATCGCACTGAACAGGCTGCCCTGGGTGTGGGTCCAGTCGTCAGCCTTGAAATCGGCGCCGAGACCGGAGGCAATGTCCGAGGAAACCTTCGGTGCGGCGTACAGATCCTTCACCGCCAGACGCACGCTCTGCACCTGATTCGGCTCCCAGTGCTGCATGGTCGCGGCGTCGGAGACGTGGATCAGGCCCATGGAACCGTCGAGTTCGGCACCGACCTTGAACACGCCGACCACATTCAGACGCTGCATGCGCGGGGTGATGCCGCCCGGTGCGGTGCTGACTTCCGGCACGATCAGGGTGATCTTGTCGCCGACGTTGAGGCGGAAACGCCGAGCGGTGATTTCGCCGAGCACTACGCCGAATTCGCCCGGTTTCAAGGCATCGAGACGGCCTTGAACAATATGTTGGGCAACGATCGACACCTTGCCTTCCTGAGCCGGATCGACGCCGCTGATCTGGATCGGCTGCATCATGCCCTTGTAGGACAGCATGCCTTCCATCTCGGTGAACGGCACGGCGGCGGTCACTTCCGGATTCTTCATCGCGGCGGCAGCGACTGGCTGCCAGTCGTCGATCGGCTTGACGCCGACGATGGTCGCGTGAGGCACCATGCCAAGGATGCGCGAGCTCATTTCGCGCTGGAAGCCGTTCATCACCGACAGGACCACGATCATCGCCAGCACGCCGAGGGCGAGGCCGATCATCGAGGTCATCGAAATGAACGAAACAAAGCGATTGCGGCGCTTGGCGCGGGTATAGCGCGTGCCGATAAAGATCGATAACGGTCTGAACATTCGCTGGGGCACCGTATAAAAATAAAAGACCCGATGCCTTTTCAGGCACCGGGTTTCAAGCCGTCAGATGGGGGTCAGGCAACCTTCCTGCAGCTGCAGGACGCGGTCCATCTGGCGAGCCAGGTTCATGTCGTGAGTCACCACCAGAAACGCCGTGCGCATCGACGTGCTGAGTTCCAGCATCAGATCCTGAATGCCCTCAGCGGTGTGGGAGTCTAGGTTGCCGGTCGGCTCGTCGAGCATCACCAGTCCTGGATTGTTGACCAGCGCACGGGCGATGGCCACACGCTGGCGTTCGCCACCGGACAGCTCCGCCGGTTTGTGTTCCAGGCGATGGCCCAGGCCCACTCGCTCCAGCAACGCCGTGGCACGCTGACGGGCTTCCGGGATCGCGGTCTTGCCGATCAGCAGCGGCATGCAGACGTTTTCCAGCGCGGTGAATTCCGGCAGCAAGTGGTGGAACTGGTACACGAACCCGAGGGCACGGTTACGCAGCAGGCCACGCTTTTTCTCGCTCAGCGCCGACAGTTCTTCACCGTCGAGCCAGACACCGCCCTTGGTCGGCGTGTCGAGACCGCCCAACAGGTTGAGCAAGGTACTTTTGCCCGAACCGGACTTGCCGACGATCGCCACCCGCTCGCCTGGATGCAGTTCCAGTTGCAGGTTGGCCAGCACTTCCACCGACTCCGGGCCTTCCTCGTAGGATTTGCCCAGGTTGCGGCAGCTCAAGATTGCTTTTTCACTCATGCCCGACTCACTCATAACGTAGCGCCTCCGCCGGCTGGGTGCGCGCGGCACGCCAGGCTGGATACAGGGTGGCGAGGAAACTCAGGACCAACGCAGCGGCGCAGACCATGACCACGTCCTGGCTCTGCACCTGCGACGGCAGGTAATCGATGAAATACACGTCGGCGTTGAGGAATTTGTGTCCGATCACGCCTTCGAGGGCCGAAATCGCGGCGCTGACGTTGAGCGCGGCGAAGATCCCGACCACGGCGCCGATGGCCGTGCCGACCACGCCGATCACCGTGCCTTGCACCATGAATGTGCGCATGATCGTGCCCGGTGTGGCGCCCAGTGTGCGCAGAATGGCGATGTCGCCCTTCTTGTCGTTCACCACCATCACCAGCGTGGAAATGATGTTGAACGCCGCCACGGCGACGATCAGCAGCAACAGCAGGCCGATCATGGCTTTTTCCATGCGGATCGCCTGATACAGGTTGCCGTGGGTACGGGTCCAGTCGCGGGCGTAGTAACGGTCCTCGCCGAGGCGCTGGGCGATGTTCCACGCTTCACGCGGCGCCTGGAACAGATCGTCGAACTTCAGACGCAGACCCTGTACCTGATCAGGCTTCCAGCGGTGCATCTTCGCCAGATCCTGCAGGTTGGTGACGCCCAGATAGCCGTCCAGCTCGCCGGCGCCGACATGGAAGATGCCGACCACAGTGAAGCGCTTCATGCGCGGGAACATCCCGGCCGGGGTCACACTGACTTCCGGTGCGACGAAGGTGATCTTGTCACCGATGCCTACGCCGAGCTTGGTCGCGGCCTTGTCGCCGATCACGATGCCGAAGCTGCCCGGCGTCAGATCGTCGAGTTTGCCCTGCTTCATGAAGTTGTCGATGATCGAGACGTTGCGCTCCAGCGCAGGGTCGATGGCATTGAGCAACACCTTGGACACCTGGCCGTTGTTGGTCAGCAACCCCTGCATCTGGGTGAAAGGCGCGACGGCCGCCACCTGCGGGTTCTGCTTGACCTTGGCGGCCAGGCTCGGCCAGTCGTTGATGGCTTCACCGGACTCGATGGTCGCGTGGGGCACCATGCCCAGCACGCGGGTGCGCATCTCATGATCGAAGCCGTTCATCACCGACAGCACCACGATCATCACGACCACGCCAAGGGCGAGCCCGATCATCGAAGTCAGGGAAATGAATGACACAAAATGATTGCGACGCTTTGCACGGGTATAACGCGTGCCGATAAATACGAAGAGAGGTCTGAACATGTCGGGGCTTGTTCGGAGGGAAAAGGAACGTCCTTGTGGCGGGGGTCGATAACCAGCTTTACACTCAGACCACCGCCGCTACCATGGGTTCGCCATGTCGACATTAGATGAAGAAGATCGCCGCGAATACTACCGTATCGAGGACACGATCGCACTGGAAATTCGGCCCCTGTCCGCTCCCGAAGCCGCAGGCCAGGAAGTGTTGCAGGATGCTTCTCCACTGTTCAACCTGCTCAGCGAACTGCACCTGAGCGAATTCGAGTCGCAGCACCTGCTGCGCCAGATCAGTGAACGCGACCGCGCCATCGCGGCGTTCCTGAAATCCCAGAACAAACGCATCGACCTGCTCAGCCAGGTGGTCGCCCTGACCGTGCTCGGCCATATCGGCGAGCCGCAACCGGTGATCATCTCCGAGGGCGGCATCGACTTTCAGCACCCTACCCCGATCGCCAGCGGCGCCCACCTGTCGGTAAAACTGGTGCTGATGCCTCAGGCGCTTGGCCTGTTGTTGCGTGCCCGCGTGACCCATTGCGACCGCAAGGGCGACGGCTACGACGTCGGCACCGAGTTCGAACACCTGACCGACGCCCAGCGCCAGTTGCTCGCCCGCTATATCTTGCAGAAGCAGGCCCAGGAACGACGCCTGGCCCGCGAACAGAACGAATCAGGCATCTAAATTAAGGAAGAACCGTGACCCTTATCTACGGCCACCGCGGCGCCAAGGGCGAAGCACCGGAAAACACCCTGAGCAGTTTTCAGGAATGTCTCAAGCACGGCGTTCGCCGTTGCGAGCTGGACCTGCACCTGTCCAAGGACGGCGAGCTGATGGTCATCCACGACCCGACCCTCAAGCGCACCACCGACCGGCGCGGCAAGGTAGTCGAGCACACCGCCGCCGAGCTGGTGACCTACGATGCGCGCAAGGGCGGTCCGGGCTGGATCAAGCCGTGCCCGATTCCGACCCTGGAAGAACTGTTCGAAAAGTGCGATTTCGAGCACTGGCAGCTGGAAGTCAAAAGCGCTTCGCGCACCCGCGCCGCGACCACCGTGCTGGCGATCCGTGAAATGGCGGTCAGGCACGGGCTGCTCGACAAGGTGACGATCACCTCGAGTTCGCGGGAAGTATTGAAGGCTGCACTGGATCTGGTGCCCGACGTATCACGCGGCCTGGTGGCCGAATACGCCTGGCTCGACCCGTTGAAGGTCGCACAAAGCTACGGTTGCGAGATTCTGGCGTTGAACTGGACGCTGTGTACGCCGGAACGCCTGCAAAAGGCGCAGCGCCAGGGGCTGCATGTGTCGGTGTGGACCGTCAACGAGCCTGCACTGATGCGCAGACTCGCCGACTTCGGCGTTGACAGCCTGATTACAGACTTTCCCGGTTTGGCCACTGCCACCCTCGGGAATGGCTGAAATCGGTCTCCCCGGCCGGCTCAGGCCACCGGCCGGAGCCCGTCAAAAAAGCCGGTTGAGGCCGTCGTACGCCGCTACCCGATAGGCTTCGGCCATGGTCGGGTAGTTGAACGTCGTGTTGACGAAGTACTTCAGAGTGTTCAGTTCGCCCGGCTGGTTCATGATCGCCTGACCGATGTGCACGATCTCCGACGCCTGATAACCGAAGCAGTGAACGCCCAGCACTTCCAGGGTTTCACGGTGGAACAGGATCTTCAGCATGCCTTGCGGCTCGCCGGCGATCTGTGCCCGCGCCATGCTCTTGAAGAATGCCTTGCCCACTTCGTACGGCACTTTGGCCTGGGTCAGTTCCTGCTCGTTCTTGCCGATCGAGCTGATCTCCGGAATGGTGTAGATGCCGGTCGGCACGTCATTCACGAAGCGCCAGCTGCCATTGTCGACGATGCTGCCAGCGGCCGAACGGCCCTGGTCGTGGGCGGCACTGGCCAGGCTCGGCCAGCCGATCACGTCACCGGCGCCATAGATGTTCTGCACGCAGGTACGGTAATTCTCGTCGACTTCGATCTGGCCACGGCTGTTGACCTTGACCCCGATGTTTTCCAGACCCAACTGATCGGTGTTACCGGTACGGCCGTTGCACCAGAGCAAGGCATCGGCCTTGATCTTCTTGCCGGACTTCAGGTGCAGGATCACGCCGTTGTCCACGCCTTCGACGCGGTCATATTCTTCGTTGTGACGCACGGTGATGTTGTTGTTGCTGAAGTGGTAGCTCAACGCCTGGGAGATTTCCGAGTCGAGGAAGCTCAGCAACTGGCCGCGGTTGTCCACCAGCTCGACCAGCACGCCCAGACCACTGAAGATAGAAGCGTATTCGCAACCGATCACGCCGGCGCCGTAAACGATCAGTTTGCGCGGGGTGTGGCCGAGGCTGAGGATAGTGTCGCTATCGTAGATACGCGGGTGGTGGAAATCGATGTCCGCCGGGCGATAAGGACGCGAACCGGTGGCGATGATGATGTGCTTGGCCACCAGTTTTTCGACCACGCCGTTGGCGCAGACCACTTCGATGGTTTGCTCGTCGGCAAAGCTGCCGGTGCCGAAAAACACGTCGACGCGGTTACGGGCGTAGTAGCCGGTACGCGAAGCGACTTGCTTGGAGATGACTTTCTCGGCGCTTTTCAACACATCCGGGAAGGAGAACCAGCGCGGCTCGCCGATCGCACGGAACATCGGATTGGTGTTGAACTGCATGATCTGCCGCACCGAGTGACGCAGGGCCTTGGACGGGATGGTGCCCAGGTGGGTGCAGTTGCCGCCGACCTGGCGACGGCTATCGACCATCGCCACCTTGCGCCCTGCTTTGGCGGCGTTCATTGCCGCGCCTTCTCCCGCTGGGCCGGAACCCAGCACCACCACGTCGTAGTTGTAGACAGCCATGCGTACTCCTCAGAACAGGCCGCGGTGCCAGCAGCACCGGCGGCTAAATCACGCCGAACGACGGCGCGAAGGAACAATTGGGGGCCAGTAGAAAACCCGGACACAGTCTATAGAAGCGTCAACGCCGCGCACATTAACCCTTGGTCGCGTCGTAGGCTACTTTTGCCTGCACTACAACGCCAGCTTTCGTACTGTTCTCAGTCAACTTTTGCGCCACTGAGCCGTTCAAAAGCGTGACTGGTGCGTGTGACGAAACCTGTATCGGCACGAATCACAAAGAATGCACCAATGTCGTGTTTTTCGGCATAGTCCCAAGCTCTTTCAGGCCCGAGAATCAGCAACAGCGTCGATAGTCCATCGGCCATCAGCGCTGAAGGATGAATTACCGTGACCGACGCCAGATCGTGTAGGACCGGCGCACCGGTCCGGGCATCGAAGGTGTGGGAATAGCGACGGCCATCCTGCTGAAAATAGTTGCGATAGTCGCCGGAGGTGGACAGGCCGTAGCCATCCACATTAATGACGCGCTCTGCCACCTGCTGATCGTCTTGCGGTTCTTCCAGAGCGATACGCCACGGCGAACCATCAAGCTTCTTGCCGGAAGCCTTGAGCTCGCCGGTGGCTTCCGCGAGATAGTCATGGATGCCCAGAGCCTCGAGCCGCGCGGTAATGGTGTCAACCGCGTACCCGGCGGCAATGCTGTTGACGTCCACCTCGACCGCCGCATCCTTGCATAACCGGTCGCCGTCGATGTGCAGGTGTTGATGACCGACTCGTTGGCGCACTTTGGCCAGCGCCGCCGCATCCGGGACTTTTTCTTCACGCCCCTGCGGGCCGAAACCCCACAGATTCATCAGCGGCTCAACCGTGAGGTCGTAGGAGCCTTCGCTTTGTTGCGACAGCTGTTCGCCCACGCGGATCAATTCAAGGATCGGTGCGGGCATGACCTGACAGCGATCAGCCGGCAATGCATTGAAGCGCGAGATATCGGAGTCTGCGCGGTAAGTCGACATCTGCCGGTCGACGTCCGCGAGGATTTTTTCCACTTCGATACGCACCGTCTGGGGGGCAGGCAGATGGGCGTGGCGCACGTACTTGATCGAATAGGTGCTGCCCATCGTCGGGCCACCGAAAGTCTCAAGGGAATCGCCGTTGCCACAGCCGGCCAAAACCCAGCCCAGCAGCACGAGAATCCCCCACCGTCCAGTTAACAATTCTTCATCTCCCCGCAAAACCGCGCCGGCCATTATGGGCTACGAGCGCAACGCTTTCTTACAAGATTTAGAGTGAGTACCTACCCATGTCCTCAACGACCGGCAAAGGCAAGGCGATTTTTCGCGTTGTCAGCGGCAACTTTCTCGAGATGTTCGACTTCATGGTCTACGGTTTCTACGCCACGGCCATTGCCAAGACCTTCTTTCCCACCGACAGCGCCTTCGCTTCCCTGATGCTTTCTCTGGCCACTTTCGGCGCAGGTTTCCTGATGCGTCCGCTGGGGGCGATTTTTCTCGGCGCCTACATAGACCGTCACGGCCGACGCCAGGGCCTGATCATCACATTGGCCCTGATGGCGGCCGGCACCGTGCTGATTGCCTGCGTGCCGGGCTACGCCACCCTTGGGGTTGCCGCGCCGCTGATCGTGCTGTTCGGCCGCTTGCTGCAAGGCTTCTCGGCTGGCGTCGAATTAGGCGGTGTGTCGGTGTACCTGGCGGAAATCGCCACGCCGGGCCGCAAGGGCTTTTTCGTCAGTTGGCAGTCCGCCAGCCAGCAGGCGGCCGTGGTGTTCGCCGGCCTGCTCGGTGTCGCCCTCAACCATTGGCTGAGCCCTGAGCAGATGGGCGAATGGGGCTGGCGGGTGCCGTTCCTGATCGGCTGCATGATCGTCCCGGTGATTTTCGTCATCCGCCGCTCGCTGGAGGAAACCCCGGAGTTCCAGGCGCGCAAACATCGCCCT
Source organism: Pseudomonas sp. B7 (assembly GCF_016735645.1). NCBI lineage: Bacteria > Pseudomonadati > Pseudomonadota > Gammaproteobacteria > Pseudomonadales > Pseudomonadaceae > Pseudomonas > Pseudomonas sp. B7. The sequence goes on along the minus strand of NZ_JAERRE010000016.1, from coordinate 50,243 downwards.
ACCCTGCAGGAAATTGTCCGCTCGATCGGTCAGAACTTTGGCATCGTCATCGCCGGCATGGCGCTGGTGGTCATGACCACGGTGTCGTTCTACCTGATCACGGCCTACACACCGACGTTCGGCAAGGCGGAATTGCACCTGTCGGACTTCGATGCGTTGCTGGTGACCGTGTGCATCGGTCTGTCGAACTTCTTCTGGTTGCCGGTGATGGGCGCGGTGTCTGACAAGGTCGGGCGTAAACCCCTACTGCTGGCGGCGACGATTCTGGCGATCCTGACCGCTTACCCGGCGCTGTCGTGGCTGGTGGCGAACCCGAGCTTCAGCCATTTGCTGATCGTCGAGCTGTGGCTGTCGTTCCTGTACGGCTCGTACAACGGGGCAATGGTGGTGGCACTCACCGAAATCATGCCGGTAGAAGTTCGTACGACTGGCTTCTCGCTGGCCTACAGCCTGGCGACCGCCACCTTTGGTGGCTTTACCCCGGCGGCCTGCACTTATCTGATCCATGTGCTGGACAACAAGGCGGCACCGGGGATCTGGCTCAGTGGTGCAGCGGTATTGGGCGTGATCGCCACGCTGGTGCTGTTTCGTGGCAACAGGCACGAACTGCGCACGGCACAAGCCGCCATCCCCCGCTAAGGCAAATCGCGCACAAACAAAAACGCCCCGACCAGAGTCGGGGCGTTTTCATTTGCAGCTAAGGCTTAGCGCGGGAACGCTGGCGGGTTTACACCGGCCATGTCTTCCATTACGCGAACCACCTGGCAGCTGTAACCGAACTCGTTGTCGTACCAGACGTACAGAACAACGCGGTTGTCCTGAACGATGGTCGCTTCAGCGTCGACCACACCGGCGTGACGCGAGCCCACGAAGTCGGTCGAAACCACTTCCTGCGAATTGACGAAGTCGATTTGCTTGTGCAGATCGGAGTGCAGCGCCATGTAGCGCAGGTACTCGTTCATCTCTTCACGGGTGGCGGCTTTCTCGAGGTTCAGGTTGAGAATGGCCATCGACACGTTCGGCGTCGGAACACGGATCGCGTTACCGGTCAGCTTGCCAGCAAGCTCAGGCAGGGCCTTGGCAGCAGCGGTGGCAGCACCGGTCTCGGTGATCACCATGTTCAGCGCGGCGCTACGGCCACGGCGATCGCCCTTGTGGAAGTTGTCGATCAGGTTCTGGTCGTTGGTGTACGAGTGAACGGTTTCGACGTGACCGTTGATGATGCCGAACTTGTCATTCACGGCTTTCAGCACCGGCACGATGGCGTTGGTGGTGCAGGAAGCGGCGGACACGATCTTGTCGTCAGCAGTGATTTCGTTGTGGTTGATACCGTGAACGATGTTCTTCAGCTTGCCCTTGCCAGGCGCAGTCAGAACCACGCGGTCGATACCCGGGCACGCCAGGTGCTGGCCCAGGCCATCGGCATCACGCCATACACCGGTGTTGTCCACCAGCAGCGCATCTTTGATGCCGTACTGGGTGTAATCCACTTCGGTAGGGTTCTTCGCGTAGATAACCTGGATCAGGTTGCCGTTGGCGGTGATGGTGTTGTTTTCTTCGTCGATGGTGATGGTGCCGTTGAACGAACCATGTACCGAATCGCGACGCAGCAGGCTGGCGCGCTTGGTCAGGTCGTTTTCGGCGCCCTTGCGCACCACGATGGCACGCAGACGCAGGCCGTCGCCGCCACCGGTTTTCTCGATCAGGATGCGCGCCAGCAGACGGCCGATACGACCGAAGCCGTACAGAACAACGTCGGTGCCTTTGCGGGCCGAAGCGTTTTGCTGGCCAACCACGTCAGCCATTTCTTCGCGGACGAACTGCTCGGCGGTGCGGCCGTTGCCTTCGTTGCGGAATTTGTACGCCAGTTTGCCCAGATCTACCGAGGCCGCGCCGAGCTTGAGCTCGCTCATGGCCTTGAGCAGTGGGAATGTTTCGTGGACGGAGAGTTCGCTGTCGTCGGCAGAACGGTGGCGAGCAAAGCGGTGAGCTTTGAGAATCGCGATGACAGACTGGTTGATCAGGCTGCGGCCATAGATCGAGCTCACCACGTTGTTGTTGCGGTAGAGCTGACCGATAAGCGGAATCATCGCTTCTGCGAGTGCTTCACGGTCGATCCATTCACCAAGACACTGGTCGGGCTTCTGAGTCACGGTAACCTTCCACATGTAGGGGCAGAAAAAAGGGGCTACATTATGCCGCCGAGAACCTCTTGTAGCAATGCGCGCTTGTCGCGCAATCGGTAACAAAAATCCGTCCAAAAAAATAACGCTCTCCGCCAGCCCAGTAAAACCGGGGCTTCCAGCGCAGTCAGTTTTTCGACGACTGTTAGACGATGTCTGTAACCCTCCGTAACACCACCGACTTTTGGCACTACATAACCGTAAAAAAAGCGCTGGTTTTTATGGTTACCACTACATTTTTCTCAAACAGCGCAGATAGACGCATCCTGCAACTGACAGGCGGCACCGGACGCCGCTACAATTACCGACTTTGTCGCAACGCCTGGAGCTCAACCTTCCGTGCCTGTTCTGCGTCTACCGCTTCTCCCTGCCGCGGCAGGTAAACAGCACTGGGGCAACCTCCCCGGTGCCGCCCTGAGCCTGGCGATTGCCGAGGCTGCCAGCGCTGCCAAGCGCTTCACGCTGCTTTTGACCGCCGACAGCCAGAGTGCCGAACGGCTGGAGCAGGAGCTGAGTTTCTTCGCCCCGGATTTGCCGGTGCTGCATTTCCCGGACTGGGAAACCCTGCCCTACGACCTGTTTTCGCCGCACCAGGACATCATCTCCCAGCGCATCGCCAGCCTTTATAGGCTGCCGGAGCTGGAGCACGGCGTGCTGGTGGTGCCGATCACCACCGCCCTGCATCGTCTGGCGCCGACCAAATTCCTGCTCGGCAGCAGCCTGGTGCTGGATGTCGGTCAGAAGCTCGACGTCGAGCAAATGCGCTCGCGGCTCGAAGCCAGTGGCTATCGCTACGTCGACACGGTCTACGAGCACGGCGAGTTCACCGTACGTGGCGCACTGATCGACCTGTTCCCGATGGGCAGCAAACTGCCCTATCGCATCGACCTGTTCGACGACGAAATCGAAACCCTGCGTACCTTTGATCCGGAAAACCAGCGCTCCATCGACAAGGTCGATTCAGTCAAGCTTCTGCCGGCTAAGGAATTCCCGCTGCAGAAAGACGCGGTCACCCGCTTCAAGGCGCGTTTTCGCGAGCGTTTCGACGTCGACTTCCGTCGCTGCCCGATCTTTCAGGACCTGAGCAGCGGCATCACACCGGCCGGTATCGAGTACTACCTGCCGCTGTTCTTCGAAGAAACCTCGACGCTGTTCGATTACCTGCCGCAGGACACCCAGGTGTTCTCGCTGCCGGGTATCGAGCAGGCGGCGGAAAACTTCTGGAACGACGTGCGCAACCGTTATGAAGAGCGCCGCGTCGACCCTTCGCGTCCTTTATTGCCGCCGGCCGAACTGTTCCTGCCGGTGGAGGACTGCTTTGCCCGCCTGAAGAACTGGCCGCGTGTGGTCGCCAGTCAGCAGGATGTTGAGTCCGGTGCAGGCCGCGAGCGTTTCCCGGCGCAGGCACTGCCGAATCTCGCGATCGAGGCCAAGGCTACCCAGCCGCTGGCCGCGCTGTCGGCATTCCTCGACGAATTCCCCGGACGCGTGCTGTTCACCGCCGAATCCGCCGGTCGTCGCGAGGTGCTGCTGGAGTTGCTGGATCGCCTGAAGCTACGGCCGAAAACCGTCGACAGCTGGCCGGACTTTGTCGCAAGCAAGGATCGCCTGGCGATCACCATCGCCCCGCTCGACGAAGGCCTGATGCTCGACGACCCGGCGCTGGCACTGGTCGCGGAAAGTCCGCTGTTCGGCCAGCGCGTGATGCAGCGTCGCCGTCGCGAAAAACGCGCCGACGCCAACAACGATGCGGTGATCAAGAACCTCACCGAACTGCGTGAAGGCGCGCCGGTGGTGCACATCGATCACGGCGTCGGCCGTTATCTCGGCCTGACGATTCTGGAAATCGACAATCAGGCTGCCGAATTCCTGACCCTTGAATACGCCGAGAACGCCAAGCTCTACGTGCCGGTGGCCAACCTGCACCTGATCGCCCGCTACACCGGCAGCGACGATGCGCTGGCCCCGCTGCACCGCCTCGGCTCCGAAACCTGGCAGAAAGCCAAGCGCAAGGCTGCCGAGCAAGTGCGCGACGTGGCTGCCGAATTGCTCGACATCTACGCCCGCCGCGCCGCACGCGAAGGTTATGCGTTTGCCGATCCAAAGGCCGATTACGCGACCTTCAGCGCCGGCTTCCCGTTCGAAGAAACCCCAGACCAGCAATCCACCATCGAAGCCGTGCGCGAGGACATGCTTTCGCCGAAACCGATGGATCGCCTGGTCTGCGGCGACGTTGGTTTCGGCAAGACCGAAGTGGCCATGCGCGCCGCGTTCATCGCCGTGCACGGCGGCAAGCAAGTGGCGATCCTGGTGCCGACCACCCTGCTCGCCCAGCAGCACTACAACAGTTTCCGCGACCGCTTCGCCGACTGGCCGGTGACCGTGGAAGTGATGAGCCGCTTCAAGTCGGCGAAGGAAGTGAACGCAGCGGTCGCCCAACTGGCCGAAGGCAATATCGACATCGTCATCGGCACTCACAAGTTGCTGCAGGACGACGTCAAGATCAAAAACCTCGGTCTGGTGATCATCGACGAAGAGCACCGTTTCGGTGTCCGTCAGAAGGAACAGCTCAAGGCCCTGCGCAGCGAAGTCGACATTCTTACGCTGACCGCCACGCCGATTCCGCGCACGCTGAACATGGCGGTGTCGGGCATGCGCGACCTGTCAATCATCGCCACGCCGCCGGCGCGACGCCTCTCCGTGCGCACCTTCGTCATGGAGCAGAACAAGAGCACGGTCAAAGAGGCTTTGCTGCGTGAGCTGCTGCGTGGCGGTCAGGTTTACTACCTGCACAACGACGTGAAGACCATCGAGAAGTGCGCCGCCGAGCTGGCCGAACTGGTGCCGGAAGCGCGGATCGGCATCGGCCACGGGCAGATGCGCGAACGCGAACTCGAACAGGTGATGAGCGATTTCTATCACAAACGCTTCAACGTGCTGATCGCCTCGACCATCATCGAGACCGGCATCGATGTGCCGAGCGCCAACACCATCATCATCGAGCGCGCCGACAAGTTCGGTCTGGCGCAGTTGCACCAGTTGCGCGGTCGTGTTGGTCGTAGTCACCACCAGGCTTACGCCTACCTGCTGACCCCGCCACGCCAGCAAATTACTGGTGACGCGGAAAAACGTCTGGAGGCGATTGCCAATACTCAGGATCTGGGTGCCGGTTTCGTGCTGGCCACCAACGATCTGGAAATCCGTGGCGCCGGCGAATTGCTGGGCGACGGTCAGAGCGGGCAGATTCAGGCCGTTGGATTCACGCTGTACATGGAAATGCTCGAGCGCGCGGTGAAGTCGATCCGCAAGGGCGAACAGCCGAACCTCGACCAACCGCTCGGCGGTGGCCCGGAAGTCAACCTGCGGGTGCCGGCGCTGATTCCGGAAGATTACCTGCCGGACGTTCACGCACGCCTGATCCTGTACAAACGCATCGCTTCGGCCACCGACGAGGAAGGTCTGAAGGATCTGCAAGTGGAAATGATCGACCGCTTTGGTCTGCTGCCGGAGCCGACCAAAAATCTGGTGCGCATCACGGCGCTTAAATTGCAGGCCGAGCAGCTGGGCATCAAGAAAGTCGATGGCGGCCCGCAAGGTGGCCGTATCGAGTTCGCGGCGCAGACGCCGGTCGATCCGATGACCCTGATCAAACTGATCCAGAGCCAGCCAAAACGCTACAAATTCGAAGGCGCCACGATGTTCAAGTTCCAGGTGCCGATGGAGCGCCCGGAAGAGCGCTTTAATACTGTGGAGGCGTTGTTCGAACGCCTCATCCCGAAAACTGCTTGAAGGACGCCGCATGCGCCTGTTTCGCTCTCTGACTTTGCTACTGACGCTCGTAGCACCGACGGCGTTTGCCGATGACCTGTATCAGGTCGAAATGATTCTGGTACGCCAGAACGCCGTGCCGGCGATTGTCAGCCGCGCCGCACCGGAAGACTGGGCGGCCGGCGCGCAACGCCTGGGCGATGACAGCAAACGCACCCCGGCGCTGAACGATGTTGTGACCAAACTCACCGCCAGCGGCGAATACAGCGTGCTGATGCACAAAGCCTGGCAGCAGACGCTGGGCGAGACGCCTGCCAAAGTGGCGGTCAGCGAAGGTCAGGAGCAGTTCGGCCAGTTCCCGATCGAAGGCACGATTGAAATGAAGCTCGGGCGCTTCACCGACGTGAACGCCGACTTCTGGGTCAACCAGATCGACGCCAACGGCATGGTCACAGCCAGCGAGCGCCTGAAACAGGACAGCCACACCAAAAATGGCCAACTCAACTACCTCGACAACGGCCATCTGGCCCTGCTGATCAAGATCACTTCACTGACGGCGCCCGCGCCTCGGGAAGCGCCTGAAGTCGTTCCGGACTGATCGAAGTCCTTATGCCCCCGCCACTGAGTAAACCGCTGGCCTCCTCCTGGGTCAGCCGATTCAAGGAACAAAGCCTGGAGCGTGGCCGTCGCTACGCGCTGGAAAACCGGGTGCGATTCGTGCAGGTCGGCGACGCGACCATTACCGCCAGCTGCGAAGGCTCTGGCGGTAACGTCTACCGTCAGACGATTCATCTGCGTGAGTCGGCCAAAGGCACGTTGCTGATGGTCGACGCCACATGCACCTGCCCGGTGCACAGCAACTGCAAACATTGCGCGGCGGTGTTGCTGCAAGTGCAGGAAACCCTCGAATACCCCGCTGCTGCCAAAGACGCCGAACTGCTGGAAAAACTCCAGGCCGTGCTGGAAAACCGCAGCCCGAAAGCGCCGCCGCAAGTGCTGGTGGACAATGTGCAGCCAGTGCCGCGCCTGTGGCTGGCCAGCGTCGAGTTCAGCGCGTTCGAGCCGCGCAACGGCAAGATGCAGCGTTACATCCAGCACCGTGCGGCGCTGTCCTTCAGCTACCTCGACGAATACGTCAGCGGGCAGAAAAACAGCGACATTCTGATTCGCCAGGAAGCCCAGACCCTGCGGGTCAAGCGCCACCCGGACGTCGAACAGAGCTACCGCGAGCAACTGCGAATTCTCGGCTTCCGCATTGCCACCCGGCAGAGCAAGGCCCTGCCGGAAAGCGCCGGCGAACTTTACGAGATGGTCAACGACAGCGCTTGGCTGACGTTCACCCTCAACGATCTGCCGAAGCTGCGCACCCAGGGCTGGGAGCTGTTGGTCGACGATGAGTTCGGTTTCGACCTGACCGCCGTCGACGACTGGTACGCCACCGTCGAGCAAACGCCGGAGCGCGACTGGTTCGATCTGGAGCTGGGGATCATCGTTAACGGTGAGCGCCTGAGCCTGTTGCCGATCCTGCTCAACCTGATGCGTTCGCACACGGAAATACTCAACCCGGAACGTCTCGCCCGCCGTCGCGACGATGAACTGATTCTGGTGAACATCCCGCAACGCAACAGCGAGCACGGGCCGCTGCAAGTCGCCCTGCCCCTCGGCCGGCTGAAACCGGTGCTGGCGACCTTGGGCGAGTTTTATTTGCAGGAGCCGGGCGAAACCACCCTGCGCCTGAGCAAAGCCGACGCCACGCGCCTGAATTCGCTGGAAGGCATTCCCCTGCTCTGGGAAGGTGGCGAGCAGATCCGCAGCTTCGCCCAACGCTTGCGCGACATCCGCGATTACAGCGCCAAGGCACCGAAGGGGCTGAATGCGACGCTGCGTCCTTATCAGCTCGAAGGCTTGAGCTGGATGCAGTCGTTGCGGCAACTGGAGGTCGGCGGGATTCTCGCGGACGACATGGGCCTGGGTAAAACCCTGCAGACGCTGGCGCACATTCTCAGCGAGAAAAACGCAGGGCGACTGGATCGACCGTGCATGGTGGTGATGCCTACCAGCCTGATCCCCAACTGGCTGGACGAAGCGGCGCACTTCACGCCACAACTCAAGGTTGTCGCCCTGTACGGTGCCAGCAGAAAAAAGCATTTCGAGCATCTGGCCGATTACGACCTGATCCTCACCACTTATGCATTGCTGCCCAAGGATGTCGAACGTCTGGCCCAGCAGCCACTGCACGTGCTGGTGCTGGATGAGGCGCAGTACATCAAGAACCCGAACAGCAAAGCCGCCCAGGCCGCCCGTGAACTCAATGCGCGTCAGCGTCTGTGCCTGAGCGGGACGCCGCTGGAAAATCACCTGGGCGAACTGTGGTCGCTGTTTCACTTCCTGCTGCCCGGCTGGCTCGGCGACATCAAAAGCTTCAACGCCGATTACCGTGTGCCGATCGAAAAACGCGCCAGCGAAGTCAGACTTCAGCACCTCAACGGCCGGATCAAACCGTTCCTGCTACGCCGCACCAAGGAACAGGTCGCGACTGAGTTGCCACCGAAAACCGAGATCATTCACTGGGTCGATCTCAACGAGGCGCAGCGCGACGTGTACGAAACCATGCGCCTGGCCATGGATAAAAAGGTTCGCGACGAGATCACTCGCAAAGGTGTGGCGCGCAGTCAGATCATTATTCTTGAAGCGTTGCTCAAACTGCGCCAGGTCTGCTGCGATTTGCGCCTGGTCAACGACGCCACCCTGCCCGCCCGCGGCAGCACATCGGGCAAGCTCGACAGCCTGATGGAAATGCTTGAGGAGCTGTTTGAGGAAGGTCGGCGGATTCTGCTGTTTTCGCAGTTCACTTCGATGCTGACACTGATCGAGGACGAGCTGAAAAAACGCAATGTCGCGTATGCGCTTCTGACGGGACAGACCCGTGACCGACGCACCCCGGTGAAGGAATTCCAGAGCGGCAAGCGTCAGATCTTTCTGATCAGCCTGAAGGCTGGTGGTGTGGGCCTGAACCTGACAGAAGCGGACACGGTGATTCACTACGATCCGTGGTGGAACCCGGCGACCGAGAATCAGGCAACCGACCGCGCCTATCGCATTGGTCAGGAGAAGCCGGTGTTCGTTTACAAGATGATTGCCCGGGGCACGGTCGAGGAGAAAATTCAGCTTCTGCAGCGGGAGAAATCCGACCTGGCGGCCGGCGTGCTGGATGGGCGCAAGGCCGGGGACTGGAAGTTGCAGAGTGATGATATCGAGGCGCTGTTTGCGCCGTTGCCGGACAAGTTTGAAAAGCGCTGAGATTCTCAGCGCTTGTTCAGTCACGTCATTGCGGAGCCAGACTCAGCCCTTGAGCACCCGCGCCAACGTCGATTTCACCTTGCCCATCCCGTCATGCAGCGCCTGCTCGATCTCGGCCATGGTGATCACTTCAGTGGTCTTGCCCGCCGCCGGGTTCACCACCAACGACAGGCAGGCGTAATTCAGATCCAGCTCGCGGGCCAGCGCCGCTTCCGGCATGCCGGTCATGCCGACGATGTCGCAACCGTCACGCTCCAGGCGCACGATCTCGGCCACGGTTTCCAGACGCGGGCCTTGGGTGCAGGCGTAAACGCCCTGATCGCTGTACTCGCAACCTTCGGCGGCCAACGCAGCAATCAATTGCTGACGCAGCGGTTCGCTGTAGGGAAAGCTGAAGTCGATGTGTGTGACATGTTCCAGGTCATCGGCGAAATAGGTGTGCTCGCGACCGCTGGTGTAGTCCACGACCTGATGCGGCACGCAGAAATGTCCGGTGCCCATTGCAGGATGAATCCCGCCCACGGCGTTGACCGCAATGATCGATTCGGCTCCGGCCTGCTTCAACGCCCACAGGTTGGCGCGGTAGTTGACCTTGTGCGGCGGAAAGCGATGCGGATGACCGTGGCGAGCGAGGAACAGCACTTCCTTGCCGGCGTACTCACCAATCTGAACCTCGGCCGATGGCGCGCCATAGGGCGTATCCACCGCCAGCGACTGACGAATGCTCAGGCCTTCCAACTGGGTCAGGCCGGTGCCGCCGATGATTGCGTAAACCGTCATAGCGAAAAATCCTTAATCGATCAGTTGAGCGTCTTTGAGCGCACCGACAGCGGTCAGCCAGCGCGGATCCTGACGGTATTCGGTGTTGGCGAATGCCTGACCGCGCATGCGTGCGATACGCGGCGACGGCTTGACCTTCATGCGCTGCGTAGCGCTCAGGGCCAGTTCAGCGGCGGCGCGGTCGTTGCACACCAGGCCCATGTCGCAACCGGCGCTGAGAGCCGCTTCGATACGACTGGCGGCGTCGCCCACTACATGCGCGCCGGCCATCGACAGGTCATCGCTGAAGATCACGCCGTCAAACTGCAGCTCGCCGCGCAGGATGTCCTGCAACCAGCGCCGGGAGAAACCGGCGGGCTGTGCATCGACTTGCGGGTAAATGACGTGGGCGGGCATGACGGCGGCCAGTTGCTTGCTGAGTCTGGCGAACGGCACGAGGTCGTTGGCGCGGATCTCTTCAAGGCTGCGCTCGTCGTTGGGGATTGCGACGTGGGAGTCGGCTTCCGCCCAGCCGTGGCCAGGGAAATGCTTGCCGGTGGCGGCCATGCCGGCGTTGTTCATGCCTTTGATGAACGCACCGGCGAGTAGCGCGGCGCGCTCCGGGTCACCTTCGAACGAGCGGGTGCCGACGACGGCACTGCGCTGGTAATCCAGATCCAGCACCGGCGCGAAGCTCAGGTCGAGGCCGACCGCCAGCACTTCGGTGGCCATGATCCAGCCGCATTGTTCGGCGAGATACTCGGCGTTCGGGTTGTCAGCGATGGCGCGCATGGCTGGCAAACGGACGAAGCCCTGACGCAGGCGCTGGACGCGGCCGCCCTCCTGATCCACCGCCAGCAGCAAGTCCGGACGAATGGCACGGATCGCCGCGCTCAGCTCGCGCACCTGGCGCGGATGCTCGATGTTGCGGGCAAAGATGATCAGGCCGCCCACTTCGGGCTGGCGCAACAATTGGCGATCTTCGGCCGTCAGCCAGGTACCGGCGACGTCCACCATCAACGAGCCTTGCAGGCCAGCAGTCATAGAGATTCCTTGAAAACGAAAAACCCGTCGCCCACAAAATCACCGCCTGGGGCATTGTCCGGCGGGTCGGTGATTTCAATGAGAAACGGGTTCAGAACGAGAGTCGACATGGGCGGCTAGCTTAGCGGATGTCAGCTGCCGCGCCCACCCATGGACGGTTAAACCTTGGCAGGTGCCGGCGCGGATTTGCTGCGTGGCCGCAACTGCGCGGTGGCCATTACCGTGTCGGTGACACCGGTTTCGGCACGCATGCCGGCTGCCAGGAACGGCACCATCAGACGCATTACCTGCTCGATGGAGGTGTTGACACCGAAATCGGTCTCGGCAATCGCGCGCAAGGCCTTGATACCCGACATGCTGAATGCTGCGGCACCGAGCATGAAGTGCACGCGCCAGAACAGTTCGATCGGAGGAATGCGCGGGGCAGCTTCGTTCACCAGCAACATGTAGCGACGGAATACCTTGCCGTACATGTCTTCCAGATAACGCCGCAGGTGGCCCTGGCTCTGGCTGAAGGCCAGACCGAGCAAGCGCATGAAGATCGACAGATCGTTGCCGCTGCGAGGTTGTACCACCAGCGCTTGCTCGACGAGGATTTCCAGCAGCTCTTCGAGCGAAGGCTTGTTCTCTGGCTTGGCCTGGCGGCGCTCCAGCTCTTTGTCGAGACTGATGCAGAACGGACCGAGGAAGCGCGAGAAAACCGCCTGGATCAGCGCCTTCTTCGAGCCGAAGTGATAGTTCACCGCAGCGAGGTTGACCCCTGCCTTGCTGGTGATCAGACGCAATGAGGTTTCAGCGAAACCTTTTTCCGCGAACAGCTGTTCTGCAGCATCAAGAATGCGTTCAACGGTTTCCGACTGGGCCATGGCTACTCCGCCTGACAAACACTTGTTTGAAACATACGTTTCAGCCTATGCCTTGTCAAGCCTGCCAGTTCGTTTTGGGAATGGTCGGTCAGATATTTAACCACAACAAGGACGCCACATTAATCGGCGTCGTCACTGACCGTCCGGCGGCATGGCAAAAAACGATCATTGCCAAGACCGCTTCACTGTATATAATCCCAGTCACTGTATAAAAAGACAGAGCGATCAATATGCTTAAACTGACGCCACGCCAAGCCGAGATTCTGGCCTTTATCAAACGTTGCCTCGAAGACAACGGCTACCCGCCGACCCGTGCGGAAATCGCTCAGGAACTGGGTTTCAAGTCGCCCAATGCGGCCGAAGAGCACCTCAAGGCACTCGCCCGCAAAGGCGCGATCGAGATGACTCCCGGCGCCTCGCGCGGCATTCGGATCCCCGGTTTTGAAGCCAAGGTCGACGAATCCACCCTGCCGATCATCGGTCGAGTAGCTGCCGGCGCGCCGATTCTCGCCCAACAACACATCGAAGAGTCCTGCAACATCAACCCGGCCTTCTTTCATCCGCGTGCCGACTACCTGTTGCGCGTTCATGGCATGAGCATGAAGGACATCGGCATTTTCGACGGTGATCTGCTGGCGGTTCATACCACTCGCGAGGCACGCAACGGTCAGATCGTGGTTGCGCGGATCGGCGACGAAGTCACCGTCAAACGCTTCAAGCGTGACGGCAGCAAAGTCTGGCTGATTGCCGAAAACCCCGAGTTCGCCCCCATCGAAGTCAACCTGAAAGATCAGGAACTGGTGATCGAAGGCTTGAGTGTCGGCGTTATCCGCCGCTAAAGGAGGCTTTATGCAGTTCCCACACGCACCTCAGCAAACACAATTGCCGTTGTTCGAAGCGTTTCTGGCGCAACCCCTCGCCCCCATCCTCAAGGATGTCGTCGAGCGTCCGTGGAATACCGAACCTGAAGCGTTCAGCGAGCTGTCACTGCGCGGCGCGGCCGGGAACTGCCTGAGCCTGCTGGCACCGATTCTTCGCGAATTGAGTGAAGATCAGGACGCACGCTGGCTGACCCTGATTGCACCGCCTGCAAGCCTGACCCAGACCTGGTTGCGGGATGCTGGATTGAATCGAGAACGCATCCTGCTGTTGCAACCGCGCGGCGCTCAAAGCACGCAGCAACTGGCCTGTGAGGCATTACGCCTGGGCCGCAGCCACACGGTCGTCACGTGGCTAAATCCACTGAGCGCAGGGTCACGGCAACAGCTGATCAGCGCCGCCCGCACCGGGGACGCTCAAAGCCTGAACATTCGTTTGGGGTGATTCAGCAACAAAGCGCGCCATATAAAGCGCAGGGCTTCTCCAGGGATAGAGAAGCCGATCTGGAGCAGTAACTGACAGACAGCGGATCAATGAAGAACCCGCGGCCCCTCATCCTTATCGAATTCACCTTCAACCATACGCCCCGCCATTTGCACGCCGACGCTCAACATCGCTTTGGCAATTTCAACGTGCTGGCCCTGCAGAAACGCCTTGGCATCCTCGGAGAAATCCAGAGTCACCAGAGAACCCTCGTCCTCGGCCCTGCGCAGTTCGATTCGGCCGTCTGGTAGCTCGACAATTTCTAGAAAGGACGTTGGCATATAGGTCTGTTCTCCACGAAAGGCAGGGATTATATAGACATCATTCAGGCTTCGCTCGGGATCTTGACCAGCAGCACGCCTCTCGTCGCCGCCAGTCCACAGCTCCTCAGCACTCGTTCAAGCCTTCACGGAAACGGATCGCCAGCCCCTTGAGGTTCTGCCGCCAGATCTCGAGCTCTTCGCGGCTCAGCTCTTCAACCGCCTCTTCTTCATCCAGATTCACCGCCTGAATCAACGGCTGCGTCACATCACCCTTCGGCTTGTGTGGCACCCGTGGCGGCTGAAACAGCGCCGAGTGCGCAGCCAGCAATTTGGACAGCCAGGTCTCCGGATTACCTGCCAGCTCGATCATCTCCGCCAGCTCAGGAATGGCAATCGACTCCAGCACTTCGCGGGTCAGCAAGACTTCCGCCCGCGACGCATTGGCTTGCGGCAGACGATAGAAGCCGGCGATTTCATGACACAGCCCCAACAACGCACCGTAGAGATGAAACAGTGCGGATTCGCGCCCGGCCTGAATCAGCGCCAGCGAGTTCATCGCCCGCCCCTCTTCGGCCCTGGCCAGCGCTTCCAGCGACAAACCCGCGAAATAGATCTTCTGATTGGTACGGGTATAGAGTTCGTGGGCCATGTTGGCACTCTCCACAACGAAATAATTGCTTCACACAGGCCGGACAGTGTCATGGATCAGCCAATCCAACCGCAAGCATTAAACAAAAAGGCCGCATGAAAACCCGAAGGTTGTCATGCGGCCTTTTGTATTGAAGATGCCCAGTCAGGACACCTTCAGATCAGCGATTGCTCAAGCCTTGGCTTTCGCCGGACGCTTGTCTTCAACCGTCCATTTGCCACCGTCAAAGAATGCTTTCCAGCCAGTCGGCTTGCCGTCGACTTCGGTCTGAACGTATTGCTCCTTGGTCTTGCGGCTGTAGCGGATCACGGCTGGCAGACCATCCGGATCCTTCTGCGGCGCTTCGCACAGGAAGTGATACTTCGGATCGATCTCATCCTTGTGCGGCAGAATCTCAATCACCAGCGGAGCACGGGTCTCGCGGTTTTTCGGGAACTGGCTAGCCGCCAGGAACAGGCCGGAAGCACCGTCACGCAGAATGTAGGTGTCGTTGACCTTTTCGCATTTCAGCTCAGGCATCTTCACCGGATCCATCTTCGGCGGTGCCGCGTCACCGCTCTTCAGCAGTTTGCGAGTGTTCTTGCACGTCGGATTGGTGCAACCGAAGAACTTGCCGAAACGGCCGGTCTTGAGCTGCATCTCGCTGCCGCACTTGTCGCATTCCAGGCTCGGGCCTTCGTAGCCCTTGATGCGGTAGCTGCCCTCTTCGATCTCGTAGCCGGCGCAATCCGGGTTGTTACCGCAGATGTGCAGCTTGCGCTTCTCGTCGAGCAGGTAAGCGTCCATCGCCGTGCTGCAGATCGGGCAGCGATGCTTGCCGCGCAGTACCAGGGATTCCGACTCGCCCTCGTCGTCCGCCGCGATTTCATCGCCCGGCACCAGGTTGACGGTGGCCTTGCAGCGCTCTTTCGGCGGCAGGCTGTAGCCGGAGCAGCCGAGGAACACGCCGGTCGATGCAGTACGGATCTGCATTGGACGGCCGCAAGTGGTGCACGGAATGTCGGTCATCACCGGCTGGTTGGCACGCATGCCAGCTTCTGGGTTTTCAGCCACTTCGAGTTTTTTCTTGAAGTCGCCGTAGAACTCGTCCAGCACGTTTTTCCAGTCGCGCTCGCCTTGGGCCACGTCATCGAGGTTCTCTTCCATGCCGGCGGTGAAGCCGTAGTCCATGAGATTCGAGAAGCTTTCCGACAGACGCTCGGTAACGATGTCGCCCATCTTTTCCGAATAGAAACGACGATTGTGCAGGGTCACGTAGCCGCGATCCTGAATGGTCGAGATGATCGCTGCGTAGGTCGAAGGACGACCGATGCCGCGCTTTTCCATTTCCTTCACCAGGCTGGCTTCCGAATAACGGGCCGGCGGCTTGGTGAAGTGCTGGGACGGATCGAGCTTTATAAGCTTCATCACGTCGCCCTGCGCCATGTCCGGCAGAACGTCATCGTCGCCAGGCTTGGTGATTTGCGGCAGCACGCGGGTGTAACCGTCGAACTTCAGGATGCGGCCCTTGGCGCGCAGCTCGAAGTCGCCAGCAGCGACGCTGACGGTGGTCGACAGGTATTGCGCCGGCAGCATCTGGCAAGCCAGGAACTGGCGCCAGATCAGCTCGTAGAGGCGCTCAGCGTCGCGCTCCATGCCGGCCAGCTTGGCTGGCGTGGTGTTGGCGTCGGAAGGACGAATCGCTTCGTGAGCCTCTTGTGCGCCTTCCTTGCTGCTGTAAACGTTCGGCGACTCCGGCAGGTACTTCTTGCCGAACTCGGTTTCGATGTAATCGCGCGCCATCGCTACGGCATCAGCCGAGAGGTTGGTCGAGTCGGTACGCATATAGGTGATGTAGCCGGCTTCGTACAGACGCTGGGCCATCATCATGGTTTTCTTCACACCGAAGCCCAGGCGGTTGCTCGCGGCCTGTTGCAGTGTGGAGGTGATGAACGGTGCCGACGGCTTGCTGCTGGTCGGTTTGTCTTCACGCTTGACGATGCTGTAGCTGGAGGACTTGAGCTTCTCCAGCGCGGCCGTGGCCTGCGCTTCGTTCAGCGGCTTGAACGCTTCGCCTTTCTCGCGAGCGACTTCGAAACGCACGGTCGAGCCTTTGGCGGTGCCGAGGTCGGCGTGCACTTCCCAGTACTCTTCCGGGTTGAACGCACGGATCTCGCGCTCACGCTCCACCACCAGCTTCACGGCAACCGATTGCACGCGACCGGCGGACAGGCCACGGGCGATCTTCGCCCACAGCAGCGGCGAAACCATGTAGCCGACAACGCGGTCGAGGAAACGACGGGCCTGCTGCGCGTTCACTCGATCGATGTCGAGTTCGCCCGGCTCCGAGAAGGCTTCCTGAATCGCCTTCTTGGTGATTTCGTTGAACACCACGCGCTTGTAGCGGCTGTCGTCACCACCGATGGCTTCGCGCAGGTGCCAGGCAATGGCTTCCCCCTCGCGATCCAAGTCGGTTGCGAGATAGATGGTGTCAGCATCCTTGGCGAGCCGGCGCAGCTCTTCGATGACCTTTTCCTTGCCTGGGAGGATCTCGTACTTGGCTTTCCAGCCGTGCTCGGGATCGACACCCATGCGCGAGACCAGCTGCTTGCGCGCCTTCTCTTTCGGCGACAGCGCTGGCGCTTCGCCCGCAGCAGCCTTGCCGCGCTTGGCGGCAGGCTCCTTGCTGGCGCTAGCCGAACCGCTGGTGGGCAGGTCTCGGATATGGCCGATACTCGACTTCACCACGTATTGGTTACCCAGATACTTGTTGATGGTCTTGGCCTTAGCCGGGGATTCCACAATGACCAGCGATTTGCCCATGGATCAGAAAATTCCTGAATTCTAGAAGTGAAAGGCGGTTGGCGCCTGACGCGGCACCGCTATATATAGTGGCTACAAGGTGAGGTCAAGCGCAGGGTTTTGCGCACACTCGCCTTACGGCTTCGAAAAAAGGCTCGGTTCGGCTTGCACCAAAGCAAAGCGTGGGACCTGCTCCCCGTCAACCTCGACGGACTCCAGGAACATGCTCAAGGGACGTACCCAAAAGCCGTAATCACCATACAGGGCTTGGTAAAAGACCACTTCTTCTTCGGTCTCGGAATGCCGCGCGACACTGAATACGCGGTACTGCGGACCTTTGTAATGTTGGTAGAGCCCAGGTTGTATCGGCATGCTTCGGCCCTCACTCAAATTTTTTCAAAATAAAAACAAAAATAAATCCGCAAAAACAAAAACCGGGGCACTTGGCCCCGGCTTCCATCGACGAGACGCTTAAACGCGTTCGAAGACGGTGGAGATGCCTTGGCCGAGACCAATGCACATGGTGGCCACCCCGAAGGTGCCGCCATTCTGCTTCATCACGTTCAGCAAAGTGCCGGAAATACGGGCACCGGAGCAACCGAACGGGTGACCCAGGGCGATCGCGCCGCCGTGCAGGTTAACCTTCTCATTCATCTTGTCGAGCACTTTCAGGTCTTTCAGCACTGGCAGGGCCTGTGCGGCGAACGCTTCATTGAGCTCGAAGAAGTCGATATCGTTGATACCCAGGCCGGCACGTTTCAGTGCTTTCTGAGTAGCCGGTACCGGACCATAGCCCATGATGGCCGGGTCCACACCCGCTACCGCCATCGAGCGAATCACGGCCAGAGGCTGGATACCCAGGTCCTGTGCACGCTGCGCCGACATCACGATCATGCACGAAGCACCATCGGTGATCTGCGACGAAGTACCGGCGGTCACGGTGCCGCCCTTTGGATTGAACGCCGGCTTCAGAGCCGCCAGACTTTCCAGGGTGGTTTCCGGACGAATGGTTTCGTCGTAGTCGAAGGTTTTCAGGAAACCGTTCTCGTCGTAACCCTGCATCGGGATGATTTCGTCCTTGAACTTGCCTTCCACAGTCGCCTTGTGGGCCAACTGGTGGGAACGCACGCCAAAGGCGTCCTGCTGTTCGCGAGTGATGCCGTGCATTTTGCCCAGCATTTCAGCGGTCAGGCCCATCATGCCTGAGGCTTTCGCCGCGTACAGAGACATGTGCGGGTTCGGATCGACACCGTGCATCATGCTTACGTGACCCATATGCTCGACGCCGCCAACCACGAACACGTCACCGTTGCCGGTCATGATCGCTTGCGCAGCAGTGTGCAGCGCGCTCATCGACGAGCCGCACAGACGGCTGACAGTCTGGCCGGCCGAGGTGTGCGGGATCTGGGTCATCAGCGACGCCATGCGCGCGATGTTCCAGCCTTGTTCCAGGGTCTGGTTCACACAGCCCCAGATCACGTCCTCGACTTCGGCAGGATCGACCTTGGTGTTGCGTTCCAGCAGTTTGCTGATCAGGTGTGCCGACATGTCTTCGGCGCGGGTGTTGCGGTGCATGCCGCCCTTGGAGCGGCCCATCGGAGTACGACCGAAGTCGACAATCACGACGTCTCTAGGATTCAAGCTCATAAGTTCACTCTCACTCTAGTTGGGGGCGCTTAACCGAAGAAGCTCTGGCCGTTTTTGGCCATTTCACGCAGCTTCGCGGTCGGGTGGTACAGCGCGCCCAAATCAGCGTACTGGTCGGCCAGGGCAACGAACTCGGCAACACCGATCGAGTCGATGTAGCGCAGCGCACCGCCACGGAATGGAGGGAAACCAATACCGTAGACCAGACCCATGTCGGCTTCGGCGGCGGTTTCGACGATGCCGTCTTCCAGGCAACGCACGGTTTCCAGGCACAGCGGGATCATCATCCAGTTGATGATGTCCTCGTCAGTGACTTCGCGCTGCTCGTAGACGATCGGCTTGAGCACTTCCAGTACCGACGGATCGGCGACTTTCTTCTGCTTGCCCTTCTTGTCGGCCTCGTAGGCATAGAAGCCCTTGCCGTTCTTCTGACCGAGACGCTTGGCTTCGTAAAGCACGTCGATGGCCGAACGACGGTCGTCCTTCATGCGGTCCGGGAAGCCTTCAGCCATCACGTCACGACCGTGGTGACCGGTGTCGATGCCGACCACGTCCATCAGGTACGCCGGGCCCATCGGCCAGCCGAATTTTTCCATGATCTTGTCGATACGGACGAAGTCCACACCGGCACTGACCAGTTTGGCGAAACCGCCGAAGTACGGGAACAGTACGCGGTTGACCAGGAAGCCCGGGCAGTCGTTGACGACGATCGGGTTCTTGCCCATTTTCTTGGCGTAGGCAACGGTGGTGGCGATGGCCAGCTCGCTGGACTTCTCGCCACGGATCACTTCCACCAGCGGCATCATGTGCACCGGGTTGAAGAAGTGCATGCCGACGAAGTTTTCCGGACGCTTGAGGGCCTTGGCCAGCAGGCTGATGGAAATGGTCGAAGTGTTGGACGCGAGGATGGTGTCCTCTTTGACCTTGTCTTCGACTTCCGCCAGAACGGCTTGCTTGACCTTCGGATTCTCGACCACGGCTTCAACGACCAGGTCGACGTGACCGAAATCACCGTAGGACAGGGTCGGACGAATGCCGTTGAGCACTTCAGCCATTTTCGCGGCGGTCATGCGGCCTTTATCAACGCGACCGACCAGCAGCTTGGCGGCTTCAGCCAGACCTTGCTCGATGCCGTGCTCGTTGATGTCCTTCATCAGGATCGGCGTACCTTTGGAAGCCGACTGATAGGCGATACCGCCACCCATGATGCCGGCGCCCAGTACGGCGGCCTGCTTCACGTCCTTGGCGATTTCGTCGTAGGCCTTGGCCTTTTTCTTCAGTTCCTGATCGTTCAGGAACAGACCGATCAAGCTCTGCGCGGCAGAGGTCTTGGCCAGTTTCACGAAACCTGCGGCTTCGACTTCCAGCGCCTTGTCACGACCGAAGTTCGCGGCTTTCTGGATGGTCTTGATCGCTTCGACCGGGGCCGGGTAGTTCGGGCCAGCCTGGCCAGCCACGAAACCTTTGGCGGTTTCGAAAGCCATCATTTGTTCAATGGCGTTCAGCTTGAGCTTTTCCAGCTTAGGCTGACGCTTGGCCTTGTAATCGAACTCGCCGGAGACGGCGCGCTTGATCAGCTCAAGGGCGGCATCCTGCAGTTTTTCAGGGGCAACCACGGCATCGACGGCGCCGACTTTCAGCGCGTCTTCAGGACGGTTTTCCTTGCCGGCGGCAATCCACTCGATGGCGTTGTCGGCACCGATCAGGCGCGGCAGACGCACGGTGCCACCGAAGCCAGGGTAGATGCCCAGCTTGACTTCCGGCAGACCGATCTTGGCCTTGGTCGACATGACGCGGTAGTCCGCTGCCAGGCACATTTCCAGCCCCCCGCCCAAAGCGATGCCATTGATCGCGGCGACGGTCGGAACGTTGAGGTCTTCGAAATCGCTGAAGATCTTGTTGGCTTCGAGATTGCCAGCAACCAGCTCGGCATCCGGCAGCTTGAAGTTGTCGACAAATTCGGTGATGTCGGCGCCGACGATGAAAACGTCCTTGCCACTGCTGACGATCACGCCCTTGATCGAAGCATCTGCCTTGATGGTGTCTACGGCCTGACGCAGTTCGTTCAGGGTAAGACGGTTGAACTTGTTGACGGACTCACCCTTGAGGTCGAATTTCAATTCGACGATGCCACTTTCAAGAGCTTTAACCGTGATGGCTTTACCTTCGTAAATCATCAACTGATCTCCACGATATGGAAGCTGAACAGTACACGTCGGACGCAGGCAAATGGCTCGGCAGGACGCTTTTTCGTCGATGCTGACACCCATCCACCCGGCACACCCGCCAACGCGATAGTCGGGATTCTGTAGGAGCAGTCTGCAATACAAACGCTCAATTCATACGCCCGTTTGATTTGGGTACGCCACCTTCACGGAATTTCCGACAATTGTCAATCGCCCTAAATACGGGTTGAAATGCGACTTTGCGGTCATTTCTGTAGGACGCAGCCCGGCCACCCACGCTTGCATGTGAGGGTATTCATAAGATTAATAGTTAGAAAAGTCGCCCTAATTCACCGCAAGCCTTGTTTAACAGGCTACGCTGGCTGGACTACGAAGGAAAACAGGCGCACGTTTGCTGACCGGATGACTCCGGGCCAACGCAAAAAAAGAATTTCCGGCCTGCCTGGCCAACCCCGCCCGATGAATCATGTCGGGCTTTTTATTGCGCGTCTGCCGGACGTTTCGCACCGTTGCAGCGCGAAAAGTCCGGGAGTCATGCCAGCGCTTTCAGCGTGGCATCAATTTCCAGCAAAACCGAAGCGTCACCCTTCTCACCCCAATAGAGCGCGATCATCTGCTTGTCCGCCTCGACCTTGAAAACGTTGCCCGGCAATTTTTCGAAATGATTGAGCAGCAGCGGATCCTCACAGACTTCCTGCCACTGATTCACCCAAACCCCCGGGGATTTCTGCCAATACGTCCAGCACGCCGGCTGCTTTCCACGGCGTGGCCGATGGTATTGCGCGCACGGGTTTGGCGGCTCCTGGCTCAGCCAGTGCGGCCATTCCTGAGGCGCCAGTTGCATGGCCAGCCCGATGCGCCGTGCCTCCGTGCGCAAGGCTATCCGGCCACTCTGGGCACGGGACGGACGCAACCACGCCAGCGGACTCAACACTACCAGCAGGATTGACACCACCAGCCAGACCGTCATATCTCTACTCCCGTTTTGTCATGAGCCCATTGCGTCACTTTGGAACCAATGCGCTTGAAACCAGCCATACTTAACAATATTGATCCCTCACGAGGAGCACCTCATGCCCTACCACCATATCCTGGTCGCCGTAGATCTGACCGAAGAGTGCGACCCTGTGATCCACCGCGCCCGAGAGCTGTCGGTGAGCAATGGCGCCAAGCTGTCGCTGGTGCATATCGTCGAACCGATGGCCATGGCCTTCGGCGGTGACGTGCCGATGGATCTGTCACAACTGCAACAACAGCAGTTCGATCAGGCCAAGGAACGCCTCGAACGCCTGAAGCACAAATACACCGAACTCGAAGGCGCCAACTGCCACCTGACCTACGGCCAGCCGCGTCAGGAAATCCACCATTTCGCCAAGGAACAGCAGTGCGACCTGATCGTGGTCGGCAGCCATGGCCGACACGGTTTGGCGCTGCTATTGGGCTCGACCGCCAACGATGTCCTGCACGGCGCGCCTTGCGATGTGCTGGCGGTGCACCTGGTCAAACGCTGATCCCACTCGCTTGTGAAAAGCTGAAAAGCCCGGCACCCATTACTGGATGCCGGGCTTTTTCATGCCTTGAAACAATCAGGCGTCCAGCTCAGCCCAACGCTCCACCAGCGCATCCAGCTCGGCCTGCAACTGCTCCAGAGAAGCAATCACCTTGGCCGTCTCGGCCGGCGGACGCTGATAGAAGCCGGCCTCGGCCATTTCAGCCTCGACAGCAGCAATCTGCTGCTCCTTCGCGTCGATGTCGCCCGGCAACGCTTCCAGCTCACGCTGAAGCTTGTAGCTCAGTTTCTTCTTCGCAGCCGGGGCCGCAGCAACCGGCGCGGCAACCGGAGCCGGTTCGGCAGTCACCACCGCCGAATTCAGATCGGCCTTGCCGGATTTGCTTTCAGTCACGCCCAGCAGACGCGGCGAACCACCCTGACGGATCCAGTCCTGATAGCCGCCGACGTATTCGCGAACCTTGCCTTCACCTTCGAAGACCAAGGTGCTGGTAACCACGTTGTCGAGGAATGCCCGGTCGTGGCTGACCATCAGCACCGTGCCGTTGAAGGTCAGCAGCACTTCTTCGAGCAGCTCGAGGGTTTCCACGTCGAGGTCGTTGGTCGGTTCGTCGAGTACCAGCAGGTTTGCAGGCTTGCTGAACAGCTTGGCCAGCAGCAAACGTGCACGCTCACCACCGGACAACGCCTTCACCGGCGTGCGGGCACGCTGCGGGCTGAACAGGAAGTCGCCGAGGTAGCTCAGTACGTGGCGGCTCTGGCCGTCGATATCGATGAAGTCACGACCTTCGGCGACGTTGTCGATCACGGTTTTTTCCAGATCCAGCTGATGGCGCAACTGGTCGAAGTAGGCCACGTCGATCTTGGTGCCCTCTTCCACTTTGCCGCTGGTCGGTTGCAGACCGCTGAGCATCAGTTTCAGCAAAGTGGTTTTGCCGGTACCGTTGGCGCCGAGCAGACCGATCCGGTCGCCGCGCTGCAGCACCATGGAGAAATCGCGAATCAGGAACGGACCGCCCGGATGCGCGAAGCTCACGTTATCCAGCACCATCACCTGCTTGCCGGACTTCTCCGCTGTTTCCAGCTGGATGTTGGCCTTGCCGGTGCGCTCGCGACGCTCACTGCGCTCCACGCGCAGGGCTTTCAGAGCACGCACGCGGCCTTCGTTACGGGTGCGACGGGCCTTGATGCCCTGACGAATCCACACTTCTTCCTGGGCCAGACGCTTGTCGAACAGCGCGTTGGCGGTTTCTTCGGCGGCCAGTGCGGCTTCTTTATGGACGAGGAAACTGGCGTAGTCGCCGTTCCAGTCGATCAGGCCGCCGCGATCCAGTTCAAGGATGCGGGTGGCGAGGTTTTGCAGGAAAGAACGGTCGTGCGTGATGAACAGCACGGCGCCCTGGAAATCCTTCAGCGCTTCTTCAAGCCAGGCAATCGCACCGATGTCCAGGTGGTTGGTCGGCTCGTCGAGCAGCAGCAGATCCGGCTCGGACACCAGCGCCTGCGCCAGCAGCACGCGACGACGCCAGCCGCCGGACAGTTCGGCGAGGGTCTTGTCGGCCGGCAATTGCAGACGACTCAGGGTGCTGTCGACCAAAGTCTGCAAGCGCCAGCCATCGCGGGCTTCGAGGTCGTGCTGAACATGCATCAGCTTGTCCAGATCGGCATCGGTGACGATGTTCTGGCTCAGGTGATGGTATTCGGCGAGCAAAGCGCCAACGCCGTCGAGTCCTTCGGCAACCACGTCGAACACTGTCCGCTCGTCGGCCACAGGCAATTCCTGCGGCAATTCACCGATTTTCAGACCGGGGGCACGCCACACCGAGCCGTCATCAGGCTTCTGGTCGCCCTTGACCAGTTTCATCATGCTGGATTTGCCAGTGCCGTTGCGGCCGATGATGCACACCCGCTCACCACGGGCGATCTGCCAGGACACCTTGTCCAACAACGGCATCGCGCCGAATGCAAGGGACACATCGCTGAATTTGAGCAGGGTCATGAGCTTCTCCAAAAACCGGGCGCGCATTCTACCTGAATCGGGGCCCGAACAGGCCGGCAATTTCGCCGCTGACGCACTCTGCACAACAATTGTTGCGAACTTGTGCTGCAAGGCCGGCAAAGCTTTCGCCCCTTGCTGGCAAAAGGCTAAGCTACAGGCAATTCAGTGCGGGTTTTGAGCCGGCACTTGTCATGATTTCTCTGCCCGGATGTCTCATGCGCAGTCGCCTCTTCAGTGTTTTGTCATGTTTGCTGCTTTCCGCCGCTGCCGTTCAATCCGCTCAGGCGGTGGACCTGTCCACCCAACGCCAGTATTACGATGAAGCCAAGCGCGCCCTGGCCAAGGGCGACAGCGGCCCGTATTTCCGTTACAGCCAGGCTCTCGCCGATTATCCGCTGGAGCCGTACCTCGCCTACGACGAGCTGACTGCGCGGCTGAAAACCGCCAGCAACGCGGAGATCGAGAAATTCCTCGCCGAGCACGGTGACCTGCCGCAGGCCAACTGGATGAAATTGCGCTGGCTGCGCTGGCTGGCCGATCGCGGCGATTGGGCGACGTTCGTCAAGTATTACGACCCGAAACTGAATTTCACTGAACTTGACTGCCTCCACGCGCAATACCAGATCAGCCACAACAAGAAGGCCGAGGGCTACGCCAACGCCGAGAAGCTCTGGCTGACCGGCAAATCCCAGCCTGCCGCCTGTGATGCGCTGTTTGGCATGTGGGCCGCCGAAGGTCAGTTGACCGAACAGAAACGCTGGGAGCGCGCCAAACTCGCCGCCCAACACCGCAACTATCCGCTGGCCAACAGCCTGGTCAACGGCCTGACCACCCTCGCCCCGCGCGGCCGCCTGCTGGTGGACGTGGCGCAGAAACCGGAACTGCTCAATCAGCCTTCGCGGTTCATGCCGGCCGATGAACCGATGTCGGACGTGGTCAGCCTCGGCCTGCGCCGCCTCGCGCGTCAGGACCCGGACAAGGCCATGGCCCTGCTCGACGGTTATGCCAGCAGCATGCATTTCTCCCGCGATGAAAAAGTCGCGATCGCCCGGGAAATCGGCCTGACCCTCGCCCGGCGCTTCGACAGCCGCGCGCTGGACGTGATGACCAAGTACGACCCGGAACTGCGCGACAACACCGTGTCCGAATGGCGCCTGCGGCTGCTGCTGCGTCTGGCGCGCTGGGACGACGCCTACCAACTGACCCGCCGTCTCCCGCAGGATCTGGCCACTACCAACCGCTGGCGCTACTGGCAGGCCCGCAGCCTGGAACTGGCGCAACCGCAAAACCCGGAAGCGCAGACGCTGTACAAGAATCTGTCGCGGGAACGGGATTTCTACGGCTTCCTCGCCGCCGACCGCTCGCAATCGCCGTACTCGCTGAACAACAAGCCGCTGGTGCTCAGTCAGGCGCTGATCAACAAGGTGCGCAACACCCCGGGCGTGCGTCGTGCGCTGGAGTTCCACGCCCGTGGGCAGATCGTCGATGGCCGCCGCGAGTGGTATCACGTCAGCCGGCATTTCAGCCGCGACGAAATGGTCGCCCAGGCGAAACTGGCCTACGACCTGAGATGGTACTTCCCGGCCATCCGCACCATCAGTCAGGCGCAGTACTGGGATGATCTGGACATCCGTTTCCCGATGGCCCACCGCGACACTCTGGTGCGCGAAGCCAAGGTGCGCGGCCTGCATTCGAGCTGGGTGTTCGCCATCACCCGTCAGGAAAGTGCATTCATGGACGACGCCCGTTCCAGCGTCGGCGCCAGCGGCCTGATGCAACTGATGCCCGGCACCGCCAAGGAAACCGCGCGCAAGTTCAGCATTCCGCTGGCCTCGCCACAGCAGGTGCTGGATCCGGATAAAAACATCCAGCTCGGCGCCGCTTACCTGAGCCAGGTGCACAGCCAGTTCAACGGCAACCGCGTGCTCGCCTCCGCCGCCTACAACGCCGGCCCCGGCCGCGTGCGCCAGTGGCTGCGTGGCGCCGACCATCTGAGCTTCGACGTGTGGGTGGAAAGCATCCCGTTCGACGAAACCCGCCAGTACGTGCAGAACGTGCTGTCCTACTCGGTGATCTACGGCCAGAAACTCAATTCGCCGCAACCGCTGGTGGATTGGCATGAGCGGTATTTCGACGATCAGTGATCGGGGCGTGTTTCGCCGATAGATCGACGTAAACAAAAATGCCCGCATCGAGAGATGCGGGCATTTTTTATGGCGTTCTACTAGGTCGATTACTTAGTCGGTTACAGGGTCGGTTGAAACCTGACGACCATCACTGAACTGCAACGCCGCCAACCGCGCATACAGCGGATTACTGGCGATCAACTCCTGATGCGTACCGATCGCCACCAGTTTGCCCTGATCCATCACCGCAATCCGGTCGGCGTTTTTCACCGTCGCCAACCGGTGGGCAATGACCAGCGTGGTGCGGTTTTGCATCAGGCTCGGCAGTGCTTGCTGAATCAGGTGTTCGCTTTGGGCATCAAGGGCGCTGGTGGCTTCGTCGAGCAGCAGGATCGGCGCGTCGACCAGCAACGCCCGGGCAATGGCCAGGCGCTGGCGTTGTCCGCCTGACAGACCGAGGCCACCGTCGCCCAGATGGGTCTGGTAGCCGTCGGGCATCTGTTCGATGAAGTCGTGGGCGTGGGCGATTCTGGCCGCCTCCCGCACCTGCTCCAGCGTGGCGGTCGGGCAGCCGTAGCGAATGTTCTCTTCGACACTGCCGAAGAACAGTGCCGGGGTTTGCGAGACCAGCGCGAAGCAGCGACGCAGGTCCAGCGGATCGAGGCTCGTCAGCGGTACGCCATCGATCAGGATCCGCCCTTCCCGGGGATCGTAGAAACGCAGCAGCAAGTCATACACCGTGGACTTGCCCGCGCCGGACGGTCCCACGAGCGCGAGGGTTTCCCCGGCGTTGATCGTCAGACTCAAGCCATCGACGGCGAGGCTATCGGGACGCGAAGG
Organism: Pseudomonas sp. B7; assembly: GCF_016735645.1. NCBI lineage: Bacteria > Pseudomonadati > Pseudomonadota > Gammaproteobacteria > Pseudomonadales > Pseudomonadaceae > Pseudomonas > Pseudomonas sp. B7. The sequence goes on along the minus strand of NZ_JAERRE010000016.1, from coordinate 22,960 downwards.
GTAGGAAAAACGTACATCCTGCAACTCCAGCTCGCCTTTGACCCGCTCCGGCAGCGTCACCAATCCTGTGGTCGGTGGCTGGATGATGTTTTCCGAACGCAGCAATTCGGCGATGCGCTCGGCGGCGCCAGCCGCTCGCTGCAACTCTCCGATCACTTCGCTCAACGTGCCAAACGCACTGCCGACGATCAGGCTGTAGAACACGAACGCCGCCAGTTCACCGGCAGAAATCCGCCCGGCGATCACGTCCATGCCGCCGACCCACAACATCACCGCGACGGCGCCGAGCACCAGCACGATTACCAGCGTGATCAGCCAGGCCCGCTGGAAAATCCGTTTGCGCGCAGTCTCGAATGCCTGCTCGACGGTGCTGGCGAAACGCTGTTCGTCTTGCACCTGATGGTTGTAGGCCTGCACGGTTTTGATCTGGCCGAGGGTTTCCGAGACGTAACTGCCAATGTCGGCGATCCGGTCCTGACTCAGCCGGGAGAGGTTACGCACGCGGCGGCCAAAAATCAGGATCGGCGCAATCACCAGCGGCAGTGCTATTACCACGATGCTGGTGAGCTTGGGGTTGGTGATGAACAGCAGCACCACACCGCCAATGACCATCAGCAAATTGCGCAGGAACAGCGACAGCGACGAGCCGATCACTGATTGCAGCAGCGTGGTGTCAGCGGTCAGCCGCGACTGGATTTCCGAGCTGCGGTTGTCCTCGTAAAACCCGGGATGCAGGTACACCAGATGGTTGAACACCTGCCGACGGATGTCCGCCACCACGCGCTCACCGATCCAGGACACCAGATAAAACCGCGCAAACGTGCCGACCGCGAGGCCGAGCACCAACAGCATGAACAGGCCGATGGATTGATTGAGCAAGTGCGGCGATTGAGTCATGAAGCCTTGATCGACCAGCAACTTGATGCCCTGCCCCATCGACAGGGTGATGCCCGCCGTGACGATCAGTGCCAGCAGCGCACCAAAGGCCGGCCAGCGATAAGGGGCAAGGAAAGAACTGGTCAGGCGCAAGGCCCGGCGGTGGCGCGAGGAAAGCATCGGGATCATTCAGGTTCACGTCGTGTGCTGATGGATAGGGCCAGCCTACAGACTCAAATGGGGTGGAACTCTGCAAATCACAATGAGTCAGGTTAATTATGACCGGCAAGACTACCCCCTAGACGCTATTGGTCTAAGGTCCGGGTTGAGACAGACGGTCATTTCTGTTTGAGTGGAGATGCCGTTCCGGACCGACCGCAGGGAGTTGTCACAGCCTGGTCACCTGACGGTTTTAATCTAGGCACACAACCTGATGAGGAGACAGGCCATGTCCTTGCAACACAGCAGCGATGACAAGATTCAAGTGATCCGCACACAGCCAGATCAGTCTCTGGGTTGTTCAATTATTGATGAAAATGGCAACGAAAAGCCGATCACTGAAGACATGATCCAGCAAGCCTGCCGCGAACTGGAACAGCGATTGGTCAAGCCTGCCGAACAAAAGTGATATCGCCACAGTCTTCCTGACCCGGCCCCTGCAGGCCGGGTTTTTTCTGCCCGCTGTTTATACCGCCACAGCGCCCAGCGCGGCCACGATCTGGCGCAGGGCCGGCGAATCGCCCTCGATCCGCACCTTCAAACCTTCGATCTCGCGTCGCGACGGATACTGCTTGCGCAACACATCGAACGCCGCACGTTGCTCACCGACGCTGCCCAGCAGCGTGCGACGGAAATCCGCGTCGTCCCGGCGCGGGTCGTACACACCGCGGCACAACATCGCCAGCGCCCAGGCTGGATCGCTGTCGGCATGCAGGGAAACTTCCGACAACCACGGCGCCGGCAGCAGATCGCCGAGCTGAATGCTGGCGGGCTCACCGATAAAGTCGCAGTAAGCCTGATAGATCTGCGCGGTGCCGCGCTGCTTGCCGTCGAGGCTGTAACCGGCGATGTGCGGCGTCGCCAACACGCAGAGCTCGGCCAGAGAAACATCGACTTGCGGCTCGGCCTCCCAGACATCGAGCACTGCTTGCAGGTCTTCACGCTCCAGCAGCACTTCGCGCAACGCGGTGTTATCCACCACCGGACCGCGAGCCGCGTTGATCAACCAGGCGCCGGGCTTGAGCTGCTGCAAACGCTGCTCGTCGAACAAATGCCAGGTCGCACCGTCACCGCTGCGGGTCAGCGGGGTGTGCAGGCTGATCACGTCGCACTGCGCGATGATCTGCTCCAGGCTGACATAGTCGCCGCCCTCGGCCGCCTGACGCGGCGGATCGCAGACTTTCACGTTCCAGCCCAGGCCTTTGAGCACCTTGATCAGGCGACCGCCCACTTCACCGGCCCCGATCACACCGTAAGTGCGTTCACGCAAATCGACGCCTTCGATTTCAGCCAGGGTCATCAGGCTGCCGAGCACGTAATCGACCACGCCCCGGGCATTGCAGCCGGGCGCGCTGGACCAGGTGATCCCGGCCTCATTGAAGTAATCGAGATCCAGATGATCGGTGCCGATGGTGCAGGTGCCGACAAAACGCACCTTGCTGCCTTCAAGCAGTGCGCGGTTGACGTTGGTCACCGAGCGCACCAGCAATACATCGGCCTGTTCGACCGTGGCCCGGTCGATGGAACGGCCCGGTACTCGGCGAATCTCACCGAAACCGGCAAAAAAGGCATCGAGCAGCGGGATATTTTCGTCGGCAACAATCAGCATGGCGGGGCTCCTTGGGCGGATCGGCAGTGTAGGCGTTGGGACTGCGATGAGCCAGCAGGCTTTGATTTCTTGATGAGGCGCGGCGATTACAAATCCGCAACAGAGGATTTTTCCTGACCATAACGTCAGCGGCGTAGAATGCCCGGCCTTGCGCATCAACCCCTTGGACGCTTTGCCTGTGAATTCCGTGACTGACCGCCCTGCTGCCGTTTCCCTCAACCGCCCTGCCCGGGTTCGCCTGGAGCTGAAGAATCTGCTCGGCCTGGCCCTGCCGATCATGATCGCGCAGCTGGCAACCACCGCCATGGGCTTCGTCGATGCGGTGATGGCCGGGCGCGTCGGGCCCAAGGATCTGGCGGCCGTGGCGCTGGGCAACTCGATCTGGGTGCCGGTGTTCCTGCTGATGACCGGCACTTTGCTGGCGACCACGCCTAAAGTCGCCCAGCGCTTTGGCGCCGGCACCCACAGCGAGATCGGCCCGATCGTGCGTCAGGCCCTGTGGCTGGCACTGGTGGTGGGCCTGATGGCGACCACCATGCTGTTCAGCGCCGAACCGATCCTGCATTTGATGAAAGTCGATCCGGAGCTGATCGGCCCATGCATGCAGTACCTGCACGGCATCGCCAGCGGTCTGCCGGCCGTGGCGTTCTACCATGTGCTGCGCTGCACCAGTGACGGCCTCGGTCGCACCCGCCCGGCGATGGTGCTGGGCCTGTGCGGCCTGGCGCTGAACATTCCGCTCAACTACGTGTTCATTTATGGCCACTTTGGCGTACCGGCCATGGGCGGCGTCGGTTGCGGCTGGGCCACGGCGATCGTGATGTGGGTGATGGCACTGGGTCTGGCCGGTTATGAGCGCTGGGCACCGGCCTACAAGTCGAGCGAACTGTTCAGCCGTTTCGACTGGCCGCAATGGGCGGTGATCAAGCGTTTGCTGGCTATCGGTCTGCCGATCGGCGTCGCGGTGTTTGCCGAGTCGAGCATCTTCGCGGTGATCGCGCTGCTGATCGGCAGCCTCGGCGCCACCGTGGTGGCCGGGCACCAGATCGCGCTGAACGTCAGCTCGCTGGTGTTCATGATTCCGTACTCGCTGGGCATGGCCGTGACCGTGCGGGTCGGTCAGGCCCTGGGCCGTGAAGAACCTCGCGAAGCACGTTTCGCGGCGGGTGTCGGCATGGGCACTGCGCTGGCTTACGCCTGCCTGTCGGCGAGCATGATGCTGCTGATGCGCGAGCACATTGCGGCGATCTACACGTCGGATCCGATGGTGATTCACATCGCCGCGATGCTGATCGTGTATTCGGCGCTGTTCCAGTTTTCCGACGCGATTCAGGTCACCGCCGCCGGCGCCCTGCGCGGTTATCAGGACACTCGCGTGACGATGATTCTGACCCTGTTCGCCTATTGGGGCATCGGCCTGCCGGTGGGTTACGCCCTCGGCCTGACCGACTGGCTCGGCGAGCCACGCGGCCCGAGCGGCTTGTGGGAAGGCCTGATCGTCGGCCTGAGCTGCGCGGCGCTGATGCTGTCGATCCGCCTGACGCGCAGTGCACGCAAACGCATTCGCATCAGCCGTTCGATGGGCTGACCGGCCATAAAAAATGACCTGCACATGCAGGTCTTTTTTTTGCCTTCCGATCAACCGGACTTCTTGCGAATCCAGTACAGATAGGTCCCGGCTTCTTCGTGTTGCCCTACCAGTTCATGGTCGAGAAACACGCAGAACTTGGGGATGTCGCGGCGGGTCGACGGGTCGGTGGCGATCACCTTGAGCAGGCCGCCAGGCACCAAATCACGGATGTGCTGGTGCAGCATCATCACCGGCTCCGGGCAGTTGAGGCCCGTGGCGTCAAGGGTGCCGTCGACCGGCGTATTGATCATTTCACTCATGATTCACTCCTGAAACTGGCCGGCATTGTCGCCCAATGCTGGGTCTTCGGTCACCTGTCGTGCGCTCAGCGGGCTTTGGCTTTCTTCACGTCAAGGCGGCGCAAATGGCAGGTCACTTCCTCGCGGTCGTGGTAAAGCTGCTTGCAGCCGATGTCGACCTTGATCCCACGGGCCTTGAAACCATCGGCGATGCGTTCGAGCAGGCGCTTCACTTCGGCGTAACGCTGCTTCATCGGCAACTTGAGGTTGACCACCGCTTCCCGGCAATGCCCCTCGCCGATCCACTCTTCGAGCATCGCGGCATTGCGCGCCGGTTTCTCGACGATGTCGCAAACCATCCAGTCCACCGGCTGCTTGGGCTTGAAGGTGAAGCCGTCAGCCATCAGGTGCTGCACCAGACCGGTGTCCATCAGGCTTTCGGCCATCGGGCCGTTGTCGATAGCAGTCACCAGCATGCCGCGATTGACCAGCTGCCAGGTCCAGCCGCCCGGCGCCGCGCCGAGATCCACGCCGGTCATGTCGCTGTGCAGGCGATCTTCCCACTGGTCGCGGGGGATGAAGTGGTGCCAGGCTTCTTCCAGTTTCAGGGTCGAACGGCTCGGCGCCTCACGCGGGAACTTCAGGCGCGGAATGCCCATCGGCCACATCGCCGAGTTACCGGCGTCGGCCAGACCGAGAAACACCTCACGGCCGCTCTTGAAGGTCAGCAGCAGACGCGGCTTGCTGGTGTCCTCCACCAGTTTGCCGGCACCGGTCAGGGCCTTGCGCAGCGGGCCTTCGAATTTCTTGCAGAAGTTCGACAGCTCCTTGCCGTCGTTGGTGTCGACGACTTCCAGCCACAGGCTGCCGCACACCGGGAATTCACTCATGTGAGCGAGGATCACGCTGATACGGTCGTTTTCCGGCAGATCGATGAAAAACCCGCGCGCCCATTGGCGCGGGAAGATCAGCTCGGCGAAACGCTGACCGCGCATCAGGCGCTCGGCACCGTCTTCTTCGGTGCAGACGAACTCGGCGCAAGCGGTGGCCGGTTTGGCCTTGGCGTAGCCGGCCACATTCAGTCGGGCGGCGAGGTCGGAAATCTCCGAGCAGACTTCGCCTTCGAAGCCTGGCCGGCAATGCATGAATAGGGTGTTCATTCTTACTCCTGGGCAGAGGGCGATCATTCATCCCCTGCGCGATGCCCAGACCTGCATTGAAGCAAAGCCTGTCACGAAAACCGGCGCATGATAGCCCATGTCGGAACCTTGGACTTGCCCATAGAGTCCAGTTATTAGCCAGCTACTGAAAACAGGGCTACGTTGATAGCTCTGCCCGTCCCCTCAGTCCGTAGCCGTGCGGACTCAAAGGAGTGATCGTAATGCCGTCCCTCGATAGTCTGAATTCTCTGAAAACCCTCAAAGTCGATGACAAGACTTACCACTATTTCAGCCTGCCGGATGCCGCCAAGACCTTGGGCGATCTTGACAAGCTGCCGATGTCGCTGAAAGTCCTGCTGGAAAACCTGCTGCGCTGGGAAGATGAAAAAACCGTCACCGGCGCCGACCTCAAGGCGCTTGCCGCGTGGCTCAAGGAGCGCCGCTCCGACCGCGAAATCCAGTACCGCCCTGCCCGCGTGCTGATGCAGGACTTTACCGGCGTACCGGCCGTGGTCGATCTGGCCGCGATGCGCGCCGCCATGGCCAAGGCCGGCGGTGATCCGCAGCGAATCAACCCGCTGTCGCCAGTGGATCTGGTGATCGACCACTCGGTGATGGTCGACAAATTCGCCAGCGCCAGCGCCTTCGAACAGAACGTCGACATCGAAATGCAGCGCAACGGCGAACGCTATGCTTTCCTGCGCTGGGGCCAGAGCGCCTTCGATAACTTCAGCGTGGTGCCGCCGGGCACCGGGATCTGCCACCAAGTCAACCTCGAATACCTCGGCCGCACGGTGTGGACCAAGGACGAAGACGGCCGCACCTATGCCTTCCCCGACACGCTGGTCGGCACCGACTCCCACACCACCATGATCAACGGCCTCGGCGTACTTGGCTGGGGCGTCGGCGGGATCGAAGCGGAAGCCGCCATGCTCGGGCAACCGGTGTCGATGCTGATTCCGGAAGTGATCGGTTTCAAACTCACTGGCAAGCTCAAGGAAGGCATCACCGCCACCGATCTGGTGCTGACCGTGACCCAGATGCTGCGCAAGAAAGGCGTGGTCGGCAAATTCGTCGAGTTCTATGGCGACGGCCTCGCCGACCTGCCGCTGGCCGACCGCGCGACCATCGCCAACATGGCCCCGGAATATGGCGCGACCTGCGGTTTCTTCCCGGTGGATGACGTGACCCTCGACTACTTGCGCCTGTCCGGCCGCCCGCCTGAAGTGGTGAAACTGGTCGAGGCGTACACCAAGGCTCAGGGCCTGTGGCGCCTGCCCGGTCAGGAACCGGTGTTCACCGACAGCCTGGCGCTGGACATGGGCAGCGTCGAAGCCAGCCTCGCCGGGCCTAAACGTCCGCAGGACCGTGTCTCGCTGCCGAATGTCGGCCAGGCGTTCAGTGACTTCCTCGACTTGCAGTTCAAACCTACCAGCAAAGAAGAAGGACGTCTGGAAAGCGAAGGCGGTGGTGGCGTGGCGGTGGGCAATGCCGATCTGGTCGGCGAAACGGACTACGAGTACGACGGCCACACCTATCGCCTGAAAAACGGCGCGGTGGTGATTGCCGCGATCACCTCCTGCACCAACACCTCCAACCCGAGTGTGATGATGGCGGCTGGGCTGCTGGCGAAAAAAGCCGTGGAAAAAGGCCTGACCCGCAAGCCGTGGGTGAAGAGTTCGCTGGCTCCGGGTTCGAAAGTCGTCACCGATTACTACAAGGCCGCCGGATTGACGCAGTACCTCGATCAGCTCGGTTTTTCGCTGGTCGGCTATGGCTGCACCACTTGTATCGGCAACTCCGGGCCGCTGCCGGAACCGATCGAAAAAGCCATCCAGAAAGCCGACCTGACCGTGGCTTCGGTACTGTCCGGCAACCGCAACTTCGAAGGCCGGGTGCATCCGCTGGTGAAAACCAACTGGCTGGCCTCGCCACCGCTGGTCGTCGCTTACGCCCTGGCCGGCAGTGTGCGCACCGACATCAGCAGCGAGCCGCTGGGTAACGACCAGCAGGGCAATCCGGTTTACCTGCGAGACATCTGGCCGAGCAGCAAGGAAATCGCCGACGCGGTAAATCAGGTCAATACGGCGATGTTCCACAAGGAATACGCCGAAGTGTTTGCCGGCGACGAACAGTGGCAAGCCATCGAAGTCCCGCAAGCGGCGACCTATGTCTGGCAAGCGGATTCGACCTACATCCAGCATCCGCCGTTCTTCGATGACATTGCCGGGCCTTTGCCGGTGATCGCCGATGTGAAAGGTGCTCGAGTGCTGGCTTTGCTGGGCGATTCGGTGACCACCGACCACATCTCCCCCGCCGGCAACATCAAGGCCGACAGCCCGGCCGGACGTTACTTGCGCGAGCAAGGCGTCGAGCCACGGGACTTCAACTCCTACGGCTCACGCCGGGGCAACCACGAAGTGATGATGCGCGGCACGTTTGCCAACATCCGTATCCGCAACGAAATGCTCGGCGGCGAAGAAGGTGGCAACACGATCTACATTCCGACCGGCGAGAAACTGGCGATCTACGACGCGGCCATGCGTTATCAAGCCTCAGGCACGCCGCTGGTGGTGATTGCCGGGCAAGAATACGGCACCGGTTCCAGCCGTGACTGGGCTGCCAAGGGCACCAACCTGCTGGGCGTTAAAGCGGTGATCGCCGAAAGCTTCGAGCGCATCCACCGTTCCAACCTGGTGGGCATGGGCGTGCTGCCGTTGCAGTTCAAGCTCGATCAGAACCGCAAGAGCCTGAACCTCACCGGCAAGGAAACCCTGGATATTCAGGGCCTGAGCGGTGTCGAGCTGACGCCACGGATGAACCTGACCCTGGTCATCACCCGTGAAAACGGGCGTCAGGAGAAAATCGAAGTGCTGTGCCGCATCGACACCTTGAACGAGGTGGAGTACTTCAAGTCCGGCGGGATTCTGCATTACGTGTTGCGCCAGTTGATTGCTTCGTAAAACCTGCAGATGCAGAAACACCGCCGATTGGCGGTGTTTCTGTTTGGGCACGGCACTTTTCTGCGGGCGAAAAAAAACCCGCCGAAGCGGGTTTTTCCCAAGACCATTATCGACTCCCTGTCGGCAGCGATCCTTGCTAATGGTCGATCATCCGTGATCCTGAAACACTCCCTGTGCTTCAGTTGATGAGGCTAGATTACGCTCTGGATCCAATCGGCAATAGTCGAAAAAGCTACCAGCGCGTGTAAGACATTCGCCATAGCAGGCCTTCCGAAAACCCTTAGGCGTGTCAGGCATCAAGTGCAGAAGCCGCCAGTTGCGCGACTTTCAGCTGTCCGTTGGCGGCTTTTCGCTCGTCATCTTCCATGAACCACGCGGCAGACAGTCCGGCGAAGGCCAGTACCCATTGCAGCAGGCGCTTGCGTTCAATTGCCGCTGCTTCGCAGATCACATTGACTTGGTGCCGAAAGCGCTCCGGATCGGTGGCCGTCTGCAATTCCGGGTTGCAGATCAGGTTGGCGTAGTCATAACCGCGCTCGCCCTGCACCCGCTTGGGGTCGATGGCCAGCCAGCCCCGTGGGCCGAAATCGAGGACGTTGTCGTGGTGCATGTCGCCGTGCAGCACCACTACGTCATGCGGCTCGGCAAGCAAGGTCTGGGCGGTTTGCAGGCATTCGGCGTATTGGCCGCCGTATCGGGTCGCCGCCACTCGTAATAATGCGAACCACGGCGCGAGTTCCACCAACGGCGGTGGCGGCGTCAGACGCGGTGCGTGCAGCCGGGCCAAGGATCGGCACATGATCCGCGAGGCCTCGTCGTCCTCGCCGTTGAGCGCCATGTGCATCAACGAACGCTGGCCCATCGCCCGCTCCAGCAACAGGCCTTCGTCGTGATGGGCAAGCACCCGGGCGGCGCCGTCGCCGTCCCACCAGGTCATCAGCAGGTTGCCGTACTTTTCTTCGTCGTCCACCGCGACTTTCAGCATCGCCGGAGTATCGTCCTGACGCACCGGCAACAGGCGGCTGCCCGGGGTGATGATCGGCTCGCCGTCCGGCGCCAGCGCCCAGCGTCCCAGCCACGGCGCGAACAGGTCGAGATCAGCCACCTTCACGCTCACGGGCCCGGTCGCTCTCCGTGAGGAAGTGCTCAAGTCGACTCAACTGTTCCTCCCAGCCCCGACTGTCCATGTAGTAGGCCTCTTTCTGGCGCACGTCGGGGATGTGCGCAAAGCCTGATTCGGAGACCTTCAGCAGCGTGCCGTTCTCGTAGTCCTGCAGTTCGAATTTGACCAGCGTGGTCGGTTCCTGGGAGTAGTCGATTTTCGGGTTCACCGCGTACGGGTGCCAGCGAAATGAGAACAGCTGCTGCGGCTCGACCCGCTCCACCAGCACGTTCCAGAGCACATGTTCATAACCGGGGTAAGTGACCTGCCCCTGCGTCCATTCGCCGGCGATAAACCGCCGGCCCTCCAGCGCAACGCCGAACCACTGGCCGAACGCCTCGGCATCGACCAGGGCGCGCCAGACATGGGAGCGCGGCGACCTGAGCATGATCTTGCGTTCAAAGCTGTTGGGTACTGGTTTCATACGTCACCTCCTGTTTTGAACAGTAGGCTTGTATGACCACATGTCCAATCCGAAGTTGTATCAATCCAGTGCAAAGGTCGGCTCTGATTGAAATATCCGGCAGTATTTTGCGGCGCCGGTTCGTCAGAATGCGCACGGATCAGCGTTGCGAAACTGATAACGTTCGCAGCGAACTGAACGACACAAGGACGTCATCATGCAGCCCTCCCTCCCCGAACGTTACCGTGGCGCCCTGCTCGGCCTGGCCTGCGGCGATGCCGTGGGAACCAGCGTCGAATTCCAGCCTCGCGGCAGCTTCCAGCCCCTGACCGACATGGCCGGTGGCGGGCCGTTTCGCCTGAAGCCCGGACAATGGACCGACGACACCTCGATGGCGTTGTGCCTGGCGGAAAGTCTGCTTAACAAAAACGGCTTCGACGCCGCTGACCAGATGGGTCGCTATCTGAACTGGTGGCAATGGGGTTATCTGAGTTCGACCGGCGAATGCTTCGATATCGGCATGACCGTGAGTCAGGCGCTGGATCGCTATCAACACACTGGAGAGCCGTTTGCCGGCGCCACCGATCCCTACAGCGCCGGAAACGGCTCGTTGATGCGCCTGGTCCCCGTGGTTCTGTTTTATTTCCCCGATGCCCGGAAAATCAGGCGATTCGCCGCCGAGAGTTCACGCACCACACACGCGGCGCCTGAGGCCATCGAATGCTGCCAGCTGTTTGCCGAACTGCTCGGCAAGGCCCTGGAAGGCGCATCGAAAGCGCAACTGCGCACCCTGCCGCCAACAGCCTTCAGTCAGCCCAAGGTGGCGGCGATTGCCCAGGGCGAGTACCTGCACAAGACCGAGCGCGACATTCGCGGCAGCGGTTACTGCGTCGAATCCCTGGAAGCGGCGTTATGGTGCTTCCACCACACCGACAGTTTTGCCGCAGCCGTCCTGCGAGCGGCCAATCTGGGCGATGACGCAGACACCACGGCCGCCATCGTCGGCCAGTTGGCCGGCGCCCATTATGGTGTGCAGGGAATCCCGTCCGGGTGGCTGGAAAAGCTGCATGACGGAGAAGAGATCGCCGCGACTGCCGAACGGTTGCTCAACGCATCCAGACATCGCACACCTTCTTAGCGCCATGAAGTCGCTAAACTGCCCGGCACGTTCATTCATCAAAGCGAGATGACTCATGTCCCCACGCCTGCTTCTGGCCCTGACGCCTTTTCTTTTCACTTCCGTTGCTCACGCTGCCGTGGACTGCGCTAATGCCAGCGATCAGGCCACCATGAACCAGTGCGCCGCGCAGGAAAACAAGGCGGCGGACAAGGAGTTGAATACGGTTTATCAGCAGATTACCGCTCGGTTGAAGGACAACCCTGATGGCAAGAAACTGCTGGTGAGCGCGCAACGGGCGTGGATCGGCTTTCGCGATACCGAGTGCAAGTTTTCGGCATCCGGGGTGGCAGGCGGGAGTGTTTATCCGTTGATCTACAACAATTGCATCACCTCAGTGACAAAGACGCGAACCGAGGCGCTCAAGCAGTATTTGAAGTGTGAGGAAGGTGACATGAGCTGCCCGGTGCCCGGAGCCTGATCTTCCAGAGTTATTGAAGGCCTCATCGCTGGCAAGCCAGCTCCCACAGTTTTTGTGTCGATCACAAAAAACTGCAACTGCACAAACCCCTGTGGGAGCTGACTTGTCAGCGATGGCGACCTGTCGGATCACATCAATTTCAGATCTGCCACACCTCAGCATTCACGAAAAACGCCCGTGCGTTGTCTTCGAGACTTTCCAGGTGATAGCCGCCCTCCTGCACGATCAGGCATGGCAGGTCCAGGCTGCGGATCCGCTCGCCCAGTGCTGCAAAACCTTCGCGGGTCACAGCGACCTTGCTTTGCGGGTCCAGCTCATAGATATCGAAGCCCAACGACAGCACCAGCACCTCAGCGCCGAACTCGCGCACGGCAGCCAAAGCGACTTCCAGTTGCCCAAGGAAATCCGCTTCGCTTGAACCATGGGCCATCGGCAGGTTGAGGTTGAAGCCCTCCCCCGCGCCGCTGCCACGTTCGTCGGCGAACCCGGCGACGCCCGGATAGAAGTTGGTCGGATCGCCATGCACCGAGACGTAGAGCACGTCATCGCGGTCGTAGAAAATCTCCTGAATGCCCTGGCCGTGGTGCATGTCGGTGTCGAGTACCGCGACTTTTTCAAACTTGTCGCGCAGCACCTGCGCCGCCACCGCTGCGTTGTTCACGTAGCAGAAACCGCCCGCCGCTTCGGCCCGGGCATGATGCCCCGGCGGACGGCACAGGGCGTAGGCTGCCGGCTCGCCATCAATCAACGCCTGCGCCCCGGCCACTGCGCTTTGCGCCGACCAGTAGGCCGAGCGCCAGGTCTGCTCGCCGACCGGGCAACTGCCGTCCGCCAGATAGCGCGCCGCTTGGGCGAGAATGCCGCGCAAAGCGTTGGGCTCGCGGACGAAAATGTTCGACATCACTTCATCGCCCCAGTCTTCGGGGATTTCCTTCCAGCGTGCGTGCGCTTCCTGAAGAAAGGTCAGATACGGCGCGCCATGCACCGCCAGCAACGGCGCGAGACCGGCATCGGCGGGTTGCTCGACACTGAAGCCCAGACCGTGGGCGGCCTGCACCAGACGTTGCGCACGCTCGGGAACTTCCTGCGGCGTACGCATCTGCCCGCGCGAGTAATAGCTGCGTGGATGGTGGAGCAATTGTTCGGGGTGGAAAAAACTGCGCATGGTTCAGGCTTCCTGTTCGATTCGACCGGCGCGGGCCAGCACGGCGTTGAGCAATACATCGGTGCCCTGCTTCACGTCTTCGGGCAACACGTCTTCGGCTTCGTTGTGGCTCAGGCCGCCAACACACGGGATGAATACCATCGCCGTCGGGCAGTAGCGCGCGAGGTGAATCGCGTCATGCCCGGCGCCGCTGACAATCGACTGCTGAGCGTAGCCCAGCGCATCCACCGCTTCTTGCACGGCTGCCACGCATTCGGCGTCGAACGGCGTGGCCGGGCTGTTCCAGTGCTGGGTGATCGTCAGGTTCAGGCCTCGGCCATCGGCGATGGCCTGCAACCGGGCGCGGACCTGTTGCTCCATGGCGGCAATGGCGTCGTCGCGGTGATGACGCAGATCGACGGTGAAATTCACCAGCCCCGGAATGGTGTTGCGCGAGGATTTATTGATGCTCAACTCGCCGACCGTGGTCAGACCTTCGGGGGCAAAATCCGCCGCCAGACCTTCAATCGCCTGAATCATCCGCGCCACGCCGTACAGCGCATCTTTGCGCAGCGGCATCGGCGTGGTACCGGCGTGGGCAGCCATGCCTTCCACGCGCACGTCGAGCCAGCGGATCGCCTGACCGCCCGTGACCACGCCGATGCTTTTGGCGTTGTCTTCGAGGATCGGGCCTTGTTCGATGTGCGCTTCAAAATACGCGTCCACCGCGCCGCCCAACGGACGCTCACCGGCGTAACCGGTACGCTGCAAAGCATCGGCGACGCTGATGCCATCGATATCGCGTACCGTCAGCGCGGCGTTCAGATCCATGATCCCGGTGAACACCGCCGAGCCGAACATGGCCGGGGTGAAGCGCGCGCCTTCTTCGTTGGTCCACACCGCCACTTCCAGCGGTTTGCGGGTCTGGATGTTCTGGTCGTTTAGGCAACGCACCACTTCCAGACCGGCGAGTACACCGTAGACGCCATCGAAACGCCCGCCTTCGGGCTGGGTGTCGAGGTGGCTGCCCATCATCACCGGCGCGGCGTCCGAATCGGTGCCGGCGCGACGGGCGAACAGGTTGCCGATGGCGTCCACGCTCAGGGTCATGCCGGCTTCGCGGCACCAGTGGGCGAACAGTTCGCGACCGGCCTTGTCTTCGTCGCTCAATGCCAGACGGCAGCTGCCGCCTCGGGCTGTCGCACCGATTTCGGCCATGGCCATCAGGCTCGCCCACAGGCGTTCGCCATTGATTTTCAACATGAGGTTCTCCTGAGATTCCGGGTCAGGCACGGGCCATTTCCGCGCGATGGACGTTGGCGTGACGACGAGCGAGAGACAGCACGCAGACCAGCGAAATGCCGGCGATCAGGCTGTAGAACACCGCCATCGGCCACCACTGCCCGGTAAATTTGTGCGCCAGCATCGTGCCGATCAGCGGCGTCAGCCCACCGGCCACCGCGCCGCAAATCTGATAGGCCAGCGAGATCGCGGTGTAGCGCACGCGGGTCTCGAACATGCCGCTGACGTAGCCGGCGATCACTGCGTAGAACGAGGCCATGCACACCACCGCCAGCGCGATGCCGAGGATGATCAGCGGCGCCTGGGCCGAACTGACCAGCACGAACATCGGGTACGGCGAGGCCATCGCCAGCAGCGACACCAGGCACAGGAAACGCGTCGCGCCGATCTTCTCCGCCGTCCACGCGGCCAGCGGCTGGACGCAGAACTGGATGATCGCGACGAAGAACAGGCATTCGAGAATCAACGAACGCGGCAGTGCCAGTTGCTGAGTGGTGTAGGCGATCATGAAGGTGTTGGTGAAATACACCCCGGCGATGCCCAGCGTGTTGGCACCGATGCACAGCAACAGCGGACGCCACGCGGTGCGCAACACTTCCATCACCGGCGCTTGTTCATTCTTGATTTGCTTGCTGGCCTGCTCGCGGCTGGCGAGGAATTCCGGCGATTCGTTCACGCCCAGTCGGATCGCCAGGCCCACCAGCAGCAACAGCGCACTGGCGAGAAACGGCAGGCGCCAGCCCCAGCTCATCAGGTCTTCTTCCGGCAAACGGGTCACCGCGCTGAAGGCCAGCAGCGACAGAATCAAACCCGCCGGACTGCCCAGTTGCGCGAACGAAGCGAAGAAATTGCGCCGGCCCTTCGGCGCATGTTCGCCAGCCATCAACACCGCCCCGCCCCACTCGCCACCGACGGCGATGCCCTGGACGATACGCAGCAGAATCAGCAGCACCGGAGCCGTCGCGCCGATCTGCGCGTAGGTCGGCAGCAGACCGATGCACACCGTGACCACGCCCATCATCAACAGCGTGATGATCAGGGATTTCTTGCGGCCGATGCGGTCGCCGATATGACCGAAAATGATCCCGCCCAATGGCCGGGCAAAGAAGCCCACGGCGAAGGTGCCGAACGCGGCCATGGTGCTGAACAGCGGATCGTCGGAGGGAAAGAACAGCGCGCCGAACACCAGCGCGGCGGCGGTGGCGTAGATGTAAAAGTCGTACCACTCGATCATGGTGCCGATGAAGGCTGCGGCCGCCGCACGGCGCGGCTGGTTCGAAGCGTGGGGCTTCATGGGTCGGGCTCCTTTGATTGTTTTTTTGGCAGGAGGAAAACGTAAATCCAAGGCGCTCTGGCGGCGCCTGTCGTGGGGTGATTTATCGTCCCGGGGCTATGATTAGTCAATTTTCTATTTATTATTCCGAGTATTACCCTTCCTTATAATCGAGAAATCCCATGGCCGAACGCGACGTCCAGCGCCTGCTCAACGACCGCCTCGACTGGAACCTGTTGCGCACCTTTCGGGTGATCGGTCAGGAGCTGAGCATCAGCCGCGCCGCCGCGCGTCTGCACCTGACGCAACCGGCGGTGAGCCAGGCGCTCAAGCGTCTTGAGGAGCAACTGGGTCGCCAGCTGATCGCCCGGCGCGGCCCGCGCTTTGCCCTTACCGAAGTCGGCGAGCAGATCTTCGAACTGGCCGGCGAGATCTACGGGCAGATGTCCCAGGTCAGCAGCCTGCTGGAGCAACCGGCCGACGAAGTGATCGGCAAGGTGCGACTGCTGATCATCAGTCGGATCTTTTCCGATCGCTTCGATGACTTCCTCGCCGACTTCCATAGGCTGTATCCACGGGTCGATCTGGAGGTCGACGTGATGCGCAGTTCGGACATCGTCAGCGCCCTTCAGGAGAAAACCGCGACCCTCGGCCTGAGCCTCAATCGCCGCCCGCAACCGCGTCTGGAACAGCGTCTGTTTCTGCGTCAACGCTATGCGTTTTTCTGTGGCAAACACCACGCGCTGTTTGGCCGACAGGACATCGGCGAAGGCGATCTGCAGCGTGAGAACTTCGTCAGTTTCACCAGCGACCAGATTGGCGGCATGCTCTCGCCGCTGACGATTTTTCGCGATCAACAGGGCTTCAGCGGACGCATCGTTGCCTCCTCGCCAAGCCTGGAAGAGGTGCGGCGACTGGTGATCGCCGGGTTCGGTATCGGTTGTTTGCCGGAGCATGTGGTGGCGGCGGACGTCGAGGCCGGATTGCTCTGGCGCCTGCCGCCCCACGAGGGGATTGCCGATGTCGACATTCATCTGCTGTGGAATCGCGAGCAGCGCATGAGCCGCGCCGAGACGCTGTTCATCGAACGCTTGCAGGCCTGTCTGGCGGATCAGTAACCGAGTAGCCGATCCGCGCTGTTGAGCAAAGGCTCACCGGCATTCAGACGGCGGAAGTTCTCGGCGATCTGCTCCGCAATGCAGTCATGAGACGCCGCCGAAGCCATGTGCGGGGTGATGGTCACGCCCGGAGTTTTCCACAACGGATGATCGGCGGGCAGCGGTTCCTGTTCGAAGACATCGAGCAGCGCACCGCGCAGTTTTCCACGGGCCAGCGCTTGTTGCAGATCGTCGATATTCAAATGACCGCCGCGTCCGACGTTGACCAGTGCCGCGCCATTGCCCAGACGCTCGAACGTCTGGCGATTAAGGATGCCGCGCGTCTCGTGAGTCAGTGGCAACAGGTTGATCAGCAACTCCACGCCTTCGAGGAACGGATTGAAGGCGTCGATGCCGGCGTAGGTCTGCACGCCCGGCAAATTCTTGCTACTCCGCGCCCAGCCCCGCACGTCGTAACCGGCACTGGCCAGGTCTTGGACGATCGCGCTGCCGAGCGAGCCGAGCCCCATCACACCGATCCGGAACTCATGGGCCGGGCGTTGCAGCGGTCGCTCCCAATGCTGTTGGCGTTGTTGCTCCAGCACTTGATCGAAGCCGCGATGAAAATGAATCACCGCCCAGCGTACGTACTCGGTCATACCTTGGCGGTGGCCGGGATCGACCACCCGGCACACCGGCAGATCCGGGCATGACGGATCGTGCTCCAGGTGATCGATGCCGGCGGCGACCGAGTGAATCACTTGCAGATTGGGCAACGCGGCGAGGCTGTCCGACAACGGAAACCAGCACGCTGCGATCTGCGCATTCACCGCCCGGGGATCGTCAGCCAGCACCGCCGAAAGCTGCGGCGCACGGCGAGCAAAGGCTTCCTGCAATTGTTTGAGCAATAGCGTATCGCGGGACATCAGTGCAACGGTGTTCATGACAGATAGGACTCGCGCTGGGATTCGATCAGGGTCAGTGCGGCCTCCCAGGCCAGGTCGATGATGTTGTCCTGCTCATCGCGGTCGAACTGTTCGGCGGTGTGGGCGCAGACTTCCGGCGACGGGAAATGCAGCTCGCAACCGCCGGCCAGCGCTTGCACCTGGGCCTGGCAGGCGCGCTCCAGAAAGTGGATTTCCTGGAACGCCTGGGCCACCCCAGAACCACCGACCAGCAAACCGTGATTGCGCAGGATCATCGCCCGATGCGGGCCGAGGTCGGCGATCAACCGCTCGCGCTCATCCAGCGACAAGGCGATGCCTTCGTAGGTGTGGTAAGCGAGTTTTCCGTAGAACTTCAGCGCGTGCTGACTGATCGGCAGCAGGCCTTGTTTCTGCGCAGCGACGGCCATGCCGGCGGCGGTGTGAGTGTGGATCACACAGTTCAGATCCGGGCGCGCCATGTGGATCGCCGAGTGGATCACGAAGCCGGCAGCGTTGACCCGATGCCCGGCGTATTCAGGGTCGACGATGCGTCCGTCCTGATCGATGCGCACCAGATCGGAAGCGCGCATGCGGTCGAAAATCACCCCGTAGCGATTGATCAGGAAATGATGCTCCGGCCCCGGAATCCGCAGCGTGATGTGGGTGTCGATCAGGTCGGTCATGCGAAAGTGCGCGATCAGGCGGTACAGCGCCGCGAGCTCGCAACGGGCTTGCCATTCGATCGGGTCAATGTGGGCGGGCTTACTCACGAATACACCTCTTTGTTGGTATGAAGGGTGACCGGGTTGGCCCGCAGACGTGCGAGGCCACAGACACCGATCAGAGACAGGGCCGACAGCAACGTGAAGAACACCGCCAATGGCAGCCACTGCCCGGAGAACTTGCTGGCCAGCAGCGTACCGATCAGCGGCGTGGTGCCGCCGGCTACTGCGCAGCTCAGTTGGTAAGCGATGGAGATGCCCGAATAGCGCAGATGCACCGGGAAGGCCTGGGTCATGTACCCGGCGATCACCGCGTACAGGGCCGAGAGAATCACCACCGCGACGGCGATGCCGAGGGTCATCAACAGAATGTTCTGAGTGCCGACCAGCAGGAACATCGGGTACGGCGTGACCGTGCACAGCAACGCCACCAGCATCAGGAATCGGCCCTCGCCGATGCGCTCGGCGAGCAGTGCCGACAACGGTTGCGAGAGCAATTGAATGATCGTCACCAGGAACAGGCTGTCGAGAATGGTCGCCCTTGGGATGCCCTGATATTGGGTGACGTAGGTGATCATGAAGGTGTTGGTGAAGAAGAACCCGGCCGAGCCGATGGTGACGGCGGCGGCAGCAAACAGGATCTGCCGCCAGCACTGACGGATCACGTCTTTCACCGGGTATTTGGCGGTTTCGTTGTTGTCTTTGGCCTTGGCGAATTCCGGCGATTCATGCACCCCGGAACGGATCATCAGACCGACCATCATCAGCACGCCGCTGGCAAGAAACGGCAGACGCCATCCCCAGGCGAGGAAGTCTTCCGGGGACAGCGACGTCACCAGTCGAAACGCGATCAACGCCAGCAGCAAACCCGCCGGGCTGCCGAGCTGGGCGAACGAGGCGTAAAAGGTTTTGCGTTTGGCCGGGGCGTGTTCGCTGGCCATCAACACCGCCCCGCCCCACTCGCCGCCGACGGAGATGCCCTGGATCAGGCGTAATACGATCAACCCGATCGGCGCCCAGATGCCGACGCTGGCGTAGCTCGGCAATAGACCAATACCGGCGGTGGCGAGGCCCATCAGTGCCATGGTCACCAGCAGCATTTTCTTGCGACCGAGGCGATCACCCAGATGTCCGAACACCATGCCGGCCATCGGGCGGGCGATGAAGCCGACGGCGAAACTGCCGAACGCCGCGAGTGTGCTGGTCACCGGATCGCTGCTGGGAAAGAACACTTGCCCGAGCACCAGTGCGGCGGCGGTGGCGTAGATGTAGAAATCGTAAAACTCGATGGTCGTGCCAATGAAGGCAGCGGCCGCGGCGCGACGCGGCTGAGCGGTGGTGTGCATGCAAGAACCCTGTGTATTTATAGTTTTGGGCAGGTATCGAGGCGGCTGACGGTCGCGCTCTGTGGCGCTTGTGGGCTTTATCGCTTCCGTGACAGGATTAGTCAATTTTCAAAAACTTATCTTTACTATTAGCGTGACTACTACATGACTTCTACTGCTAATCCTTGGGTCGGTCGGCGTTTTCTCAATGACCGGCTGGACTGGAACCTGCTGCGCACGTATCTGGTGATCGGTCAGGAAGGCAGCATGAGCCGTGCTGCTGCGCGATTGCACATCACCCAATCAGCCGTCAGCCAGGCGTTGAAACGTCTCGAGGAACAACTGGATTGTGTGTTGATTGCGCGCAGCGGACGGCGCTTTGATCTGACGGAAACCGGGGAGGAAGTCCTGCGGATTGCGGCGGACATCTATGGGGATATTTCCCGTCTGGGCACCGTGGTCGAGAATCGCCATGACGACGTGGTGGGCAAGATCCGTATCCTCACCGTCAGTGGCGTTCAGGCGCGGCATTACGATGAGTTTCTTGCGGACTTCCACGAAACTCACCCGAAAATCGAGCTGGAAGTCGAGGTGATGGGCAGCTCGAACATCATCAGTTCATTGCTGCAAAAGACTGCTACGGTGGGGGTCGGACTGTGTCGATTGCCCCAACCAAGGTTGGAGCAACGGGTACTGTTTCGTGAGCGCTATGCGTACTTTTGCGGACAGCGACATCGATTGTTCGGGCAGCAGAATCTGACGCTGGAGCAACTGGCGGCGGAGAACTTCGTCAGCTTCACCAGCGATCAGCTCGGTGGCAATCTTTCGCCATTGACGCTGTTTCGTGACCAGCAGGGGTTTACCGGCAAGATCGTTGCTTCCTCCACCAGTTTCGAAGAGATTTATCGCCTGATCTGTGCGGGGTTCGGGATTGGTTGCTTGCCGATTCACCTGGTGCGACGGGATGTCGAACAGGGTTTGCTGTGGCGCTTGCCGCCGGAGGATGGGGTGGTGGATTTCGATATTCAGCTGCTGTGGAACCGCGAGCAGAAGATGACTCAGGCGGAAACGGTATTCCTCGACAGCTTCCAGCACATGCTCAGCTTGCGTGAGCCTGTGCTGTGAAGCTTTAGCGGGTTACACGTGAGGATCGCCCGGCGCTTTGGTCGGCGCCGCGTATTGCGGCTTGAGGTGACCGTCCTGGTCGAGTAGCCAGGCGTCCATGATCTGCCGCACCACCGGACCTGCGACTCGGCCACCAGCCTCGCCGTTTTCGATCATTACCGAGATCGCGATTTTCGGATGTTCGGCGGGCGCAAAGCCAACGAACAAGGCGTTGTCACGGTGACGTTCGAGGGTTTTCTCGCGGTTGTAGCGCTCACCCTGCTTGATCGCCACCACTTGCGCCGTACCACTCTTGCCGGCGATGCGGTATTGCGCACCGGCCGCTGCCGCACGAGCAATGCCGCGGGCATCGTGCATCACCATCTGCATGCCGTGGTTGACCTGCTCCCAGTCACGCGGATCCTTGAGCAGGATGTTCGGCATCGGGTGCTCGTCCACCGGCGCCACACCGTCGACGGTCTTGGCCAGGTGCGGACGGTTCCAGACGCCCTTGTTGGCGATCAGTGCGGTGGCTTGAGCCAGTTGCAGCGGCGTGACTTGCATATAGCCCTGGCCTATGCCGAGGATCACGGTTTCGCCGGGGAACCAGGCCTGACGCCGGGTGGCGCGCTTCCACGCCTGGGACGGCATCAAGCCCGGTGACTCCTCGAACATGTCGAGCGAGACTTTCTCGCCAAGGCCGAACATCGCCATGTAGTCGTGAAGGCGATCGATGCCGAGCTTGTGCGCCAGGTCGTAGAAGTAGGTGTCGTTGGACCGCATGATCGCTGCATCCATGTCTACCCAACCGTCGCCGCTGTGGTTCCAGTTGCGATACTTGTGGTCGAAATCCGGCAGTTGGTAGTAGCCCGGATCGAAGACTCGGGTTTGTGGAGTGACGACACCGGCGTCGAGGCCAGCGATGGCCACTTCCGGCTTGATCGTCGAACCGGGTGCATACAGACCGCGCAGCACGCGGTTGAATAGCGGACGGTCGATGGAGTCGCGCAGCGCGGAATATTCCTTGGAGCTGATACCGGTCACGAACAGATTGGGGTCGAAGCTCGGGTTGCTGACCATGGCCAGCACTTCGCCGGTAGAGGGGTCCAGTGCAACGACCGAGCCGCGACGGTCGCCCAGTGCGGCTTCGGCGGCTTCCTGGAGTTTGACGTCGAGGCTCAGGACAATGTTTTTGCCTGGTATTGGATCGGTGTGTTTCAGGACCCGTAGTACTCGACCTTGTGCGTTGGTCTCTACCTCCTCGTAACCGACGTGGCCGTGCAGCTGTGGCTCGTAGAAGCGTTCGATACCCGTCTTGCCGATGGATTGGGTGCCACGGTATTCGACGGAGTCGAGGGTTTTGGATTCTTTTTCGTTGATACGGCCAACGTAACCGATCGAGTGTGCGAAGTGCGCACCCAACGGGTAGTTACGAACGAATTGTGGCTCGACATCCAGGCCCGGTAGACGGAACTCGTTAACTGCCAGCACGGCGATCTGTTCTTCGGTTAGCTCATAGAACAGCGTTACGGGTGTAAACGGATGACGCGACTGCTTCATGGCTTTGTCAAAGACTGCGCGGTCTTCGGCGGGCAGGTGCAGGAGGTTGATGACTTCATCCAGCTCTTGATTGACGTCAGTCGCCCGTTCGCGGGTGATGGTCAGGTTGTAGCTGGGACGATTATCGGCCAGCAACACGCCGTTGCGATCGTAAATCAGGCCGCGTGTCGGCGGGATCGGCAGGACATGGACGCGATTGTTTTCAGAGATGGTCGAGTGGTAATCGAACTCGACGACTTGCAGGATGTACAGGCGTACCACCAGGGCACAACTGATGGCGAAAACGAACAAGGCACAGGCGATCAGGCGTTTGTTGACCAGCCGCGTTTCTTTTTCGTGGTCCTTGATAGGGATGGGTTCAGGCATTTCTGCAGCCACTCTTTGACAAAAAATAAGCGCCGATCCTTGGGCATGACATCAGTCCGTTAAAAAACGAGCTGCACCATACCAAAAACCGGGCGGTCATTTCAGAAGGATTTCCCCAATGGTTCCGGTCGAGACGGCTGGAGGTTTCTCCAGGCACTTTCCTGCGGGCAAAACAAAACCCCAACTGCTTTCGCAATTGGGGTTTCGGAATTTAATCTTGACGATGACCTACTCTCACATGGGGAAACCCCACACTACCATCGGCGATGCATCGTTTCACTT
>NZ_JAERRE010000015.1:0-129058 GCF_016735645.1 Pseudomonas sp. B7 | reverse complement strand
AGGTGCAGCGAAGCAAACCGTAGGCGATGCCCCCTGATGGACACCGTAGCGAGGGAACACTGAGCCTAAGCGAAGTGCCGTACGCCGGGGCAAAAGCCTTTTGGTTCCTTTTTGGCGTTTGAAAAAGTGACTCGCTGTAAGAGTGAAACCGCCAGCGGCAGCTCCCGAAGCAACGGATATACACCCAAAACTCAAGCACAAGCCCAAAACCCAGACAAACAAAAACGCCCGGCATTAAGCCGGGCGTCTTGTATTGACTTGATTAGCGAGCGCGGTAAGTAATACGCCCTTTGCTCAAGTCATAGGGCGTCAGCTCGACGCGCACTTTGTCACCGGTAAGAATACGAATGTAGTTCTTGCGCATCTTGCCGGAAATATGCGCGGTTACGACGTGCCCATTTTCCAACTCCACACGAAACATGGTGTTGGGCAGGGTGTCGACGACAGTGCCTTCCATTTCGAAGCTGTCTTCTTTCGACATGCAGTAAAGCCCTCGGTATCCAATGAATGGCCCGGTGCAACTGCGCCAGGCAAAAGCGGCGTGCATTGTGCCCGAAAAATGGGGTTTACGCCAAGGGGTTTAGGGTTTGCATTCAGTTCAGGACGACCCAGCGCTGATTGATCAGCAGTTCGATAGGCCGATATTGGGTCTTGTAGTTCATCTTTTTGCAGTTTTTGATCCAGTAACCCAGGTACACCGCCTCAAGCCCCAGCCGCTGGGCTTCGGCGATTTGCCAGAGGATCGCGTAGCGTCCGAGGCTGCGGCGTTCTTCCTGCGGTTCGTAAAAGGTGTAGACCGCCGACAGGCCGTTGGGCAGCAGATCGGTCACGGCAACTGCGAGCAACCGTCCGTCGAGCCGGAACTCGTAAAAGCGTGAGAAGGGCAGGTCGCGTACCAGAAAAGTCGAGAATTGATCGCGGCTCGGCGGGTACATGTCGCCGTCGGCGTGGCGCTGTTCGATGTAGCGCTGATAGAGGTCGAAGTACTCTTCGCTGAACGCCGGCTTGACCGGGCGCACCTGCAAATCGACGTTGCGCTTGAAAATGCGTTTCTGCTGCCGGTTGGGGTTGAACTGCGCAACAGGAATGCGCGCAGGCACGCAGGCATTGCAGTTCTGGCAATGCGGGCGGTACAGGTGATCGCCGCTGCGACGAAAGCCCATTTCTGACAGGTCTGCGTAGACATGCACATCCATGGGCTGGCTCGGATCGAGAAACAGGGTCGTCGCCTGTTCCTCGGGCAGATAACTGCAAGAGTGAGGCTGAGTGGCATAAAACTTCAACCGCGCCAACTCGGTCATGATCAACCCTCAAGGGTAAGCTGGTGAATTAAGTGTAAGCCACGCGCGCAAAAGTCGCTCAGCAAACCCAGGTCGCATGATTGGGTTGATCGAGGTGTCGGGCCAGATAGTCGGCGAATGTCTGCCGTGAAATGGCCCGGGCGCCGAGGCTGTGCAGGTGGTCGGTTGGCATCTGGCAGTCGATCAGGACGAACCCGGCTTCTCTCAGATGTTGCACCAGTGTGGCAAAGCCGTACTTGGAGGCATTGTCCGCGCGGCTGAACATCGACTCGCCGAAGAACAGTTGCCCCATCGCCAGGCCGTACAGGCCGCCGACCAGTTCGCCCTCATCCCAGACTTCCACCGAATGGGCAAAGTCGCGTCGATGCAATTCGATATAGGCGTCCTGCATCGCTTCGGTGATCCAGGTGCCGTCGGCGTATTCCCGGGGAGCGGCGCAAGCGCGGATCACGGCGTCGAAATCCTGATCGAAGGTCACTCGATAGCGTTGTTTACGCATCAGTTTGCCGAGGCTGCGCGAGACGTGCAGTTCGTCGGGAAAAAGCACGGTGCGCGGATCCGGCGACCACCAGAGAATCGGCTGGCCTTCGGAAAACCATGGAAAGCAGCCATGGCGATAGGCCTGGATCAAGCGATCGGCGGACAGGTCGCCTCCGGCCGCCAGCAGTCCGTTGGGATCGCGCATGGCCTTTTCCAGTGGCGGGAAAGTCAGTGAATTGCGTTGTAACCAAGTCAGCATGGCGTCCAGGCTTGCAGAAGGGGAGGGCGGTGGGCGCTGGGCCCGCGGTAAAGTGTGCCGGGAAATGACGCGAATGTCCTCCATTGCGGTGCTGCGTGTGTGCCGCTGCAACTTGAGCATCCAGATGCGGTCGTAATCCGGCGCAACACCGCTGCGGGCAAGGTCACCGATGCCAATGTGCAGCGCTCAGGGGAGATGAGGCGCGAATGCTTCGCTACGTTCATCAAATACACCTCATAAGCCTTTGTCACAAAAGACAATGCATGCTCAAATTGAACGCCGGGCGTTGTGCATTTGGCTATGCTTGAACCAGCGGCCGTGAAGCATGGCATCGAACGCGCAAACCCGTACAATGCCGGGCTGTTACAGAATATTCGCCGCGTGCCGTGTTTATAAAAGGCGGGGCGCAGTGTTAAAACTAGTCTCCGTTGCGCCCGTCAATTTTTTACCTGCCTGGATTGGGCAGTTTTTTATCGTCATTCAATAGATGGACGCGCCTCTGGCGCAGGAAAAGAAGCGTTTTGAAGAAATCCACGGAAGCACCAAAAACAGTCGTTCCGCTCTGGCGTCAACAGTTGCACTACCGGCTCAAGGAAGGTGCATTGATCGCCATCGGCGCCTTGTGCCTGTTCCTGATGATGGCGTTGCTGACCTACGGCAAGGACGATCCGGGCTGGAGCCACAACAGCAAGATCGACGACGTGCAGAACTTCGGCGGTCCGGCCGGCTCCTACAGCGCCGACATCCTGTTCATGGTGCTGGGTTACTTCGCCTATATCTTCCCGTTGCTGCTGGCGATCAAGGCGTATCAGATCTTCCGTCAGCGTCACGAGCCGTGGCAGTGGAGCGGCTGGCTGTTCTCCTGGCGCCTGATCGGACTGGTGTTCCTGGTGTTGTCCGGCGCCGCGCTGGCGCATATCCATTTCCATGCTGCCACCGGCCTGCCGGCTGGCGCCGGTGGTGCGCTGGGTGAAAGCCTTGGTGACCTGGCCCGCAATGCCCTGAACATTCAGGGCAGCACGTTGCTGTTCATTGCGCTCTTCCTGTTCGGCCTGACGGTGTTCACCGACCTTTCGTGGTTCAAGGTG
Source organism: Pseudomonas sp. B7 (assembly GCF_016735645.1). Classification (NCBI taxonomy): domain Bacteria; kingdom Pseudomonadati; phylum Pseudomonadota; class Gammaproteobacteria; order Pseudomonadales; family Pseudomonadaceae; genus Pseudomonas; species Pseudomonas sp. B7. The sequence continues at coordinate 125,930 of NZ_JAERRE010000015.1, read as the reverse complement.
ATGGACATCACCGGCAAGATCACCCTCGACCTGTTCGAACTGTTCCAGGGCGCGGTCAACCGTTGGTGGTCGGCGCGTACCGAGCGCAAGCAACTGGTCGCGCAACTGCGTGAAGTCGACGATCGCGTGCATGACGTGGTTGCACCAACGGTCACCGACAAACGCGAGCAGGCCAAGGTCAAGGAACGTCTGATCGAGCGCGAGCAGGCCCTGAGCAAGCACATGTCCGAGCGCGAGAAACAGGTGCCGCCGGTCATCGCCCCGGCCCCGGTCAAGGCGCCGGAGCCAAGCAAGCGCGTGCAGAAAGAGAAGCAGGTGCCGTTGTTCGTCGACAGCGCCGTGGAAGGCACCTTGCCGCCGATCTCGATTCTCGATCCTGCAGAAAAGAAACAACTCAATTATTCGCCCGAATCCCTGGCGGCGGTCGGCCACTTGCTGGAGATCAAGCTCAAGGAATTCGGCGTCGAAGTCACCGTGGATTCGATTCACCCCGGTCCGGTCATTACCCGTTACGAAATCCAGCCTGCTGCGGGCGTGAAGGTCAGTCGTATCGCCAACCTGGCGAAAGACCTTGCACGTTCGCTGGCCGTGACCAGCGTGCGGGTGGTGGAAGTGATTCCGGGCAAGACCACGGTCGGTATCGAGATTCCCAACGAAGACCGGCAGATCGTGCGCTTCTCCGAAGTGCTGTCGACGCCTGAGTACGACAACTTCAAGTCGCCGGTCACACTGGCCCTGGGCCACGACATCGGCGGCAAGCCGGTCATCACCGACCTGGCGAAGATGCCGCACCTGCTGGTGGCCGGTACCACCGGTTCCGGTAAGTCGGTGGGCGTGAACGCGATGATTCTGTCTATCCTGTTCAAGTCCGGCCCGGACGACGCCAAGCTGATCATGATCGACCCGAAAATGCTCGAGCTGTCGATCTACGAAGGCATTCCGCACCTGCTGTGCCCGGTCGTGACCGACATGAAGGACGCCGCCAACGCCCTGCGCTGGAGCGTGGCCGAGATGGAGCGTCGCTACAAGCTGATGGCGAAGATGGGCGTGCGAAACCTGTCCGGCTTCAACGCCAAGGTCAAGGAAGCCCAGGACGCCGGCGAGCCGCTGAGCGATCCGCTGTACAAACGCGAAAGCATCCACGACGAAGCGCCACTGTTGCAGAAGCTGCCGACCATCGTCGTGGTCGTGGACGAATTCGCCGACATGATGATGATCGTCGGCAAGAAGGTCGAAGAACTGATCGCCCGAATCGCCCAGAAGGCGCGTGCGGCCGGTATCCACCTGATCCTCGCGACCCAGCGGCCGTCGGTGGACGTGATCACCGGTCTGATCAAGGCCAACATCCCGACCCGGATGGCGTTCCAGGTGTCGAGCAAGATCGACTCCCGGACCATCATCGACCAAGGCGGCGCCGAGCAACTGCTCGGCCACGGTGACATGCTCTACATGCCGCCGGGCACCAGCCTGCCGATTCGGGTCCACGGCGCCTTCGTGTCCGACGATGAAGTTCACCGGGTGGTTGAAGCCTGGAAACTGCGCGGCGCGCCGGAATACAACGACGACATCCTCAACGGTGTCGAAGAGGCGGGCAGTGGTTTCGAAGGCAGCAGCGGCGGCGGTGACGGCGATGATCCGGAAGCCGACGCGCTGTACGACGAAGCCGTGCAGTTCGTACTGGAAAGCCGTCGCGCCTCCATCTCCGCTGTACAGCGCAAGCTGAAGATCGGTTACAACCGTGCCGCGCGCATGATCGAAGCCATGGAAATGGCCGGGGTCGTGACGTCGATGAACACCAACGGTTCCCGCGAAGTCCTGGCCCCTGGCCCGGTACGCGACTGATTCGATACCCTGATCCAAATGCAATGGGCGGTGCATGAAGCGCCGTCCACTTTCCCACGAGTATTCAAGAGGACTCCCATGCGTCTTATCCGCATGTTGCTGCCGGTACTGGCTCTGACCACCCTCACGGCTCACGCCGATGACAAGGATGTGGCTCGCCTGACCCAATTGCTGGAAACATCCAAGACCCTGACCGCCAATTTTTCCCAACTGACCCTCGACGGCAGCGGCACCCAGTTGCAGGAAACCACCGGCGACATGACCCTGCAGCGTCCGGGCCTGTTCTACTGGCACACCAATGCGCCCGCCGAGCAGACCATGGTCTCCGACGGCAAGAAGGTCACCCTGTGGGACCCGGACCTGGAACAGGCCACTATCAAGAAGCTCGATGAGCGTCTGACCCAGACCCCGGCTCTGTTGCTGTCCGGCGACGTATCGAAAATCAGCCAGAGTTTCGACATCACCGCCAAAGAGGCCGGCGGCGTGATCGACTTCACCCTGAAGCCGAAAACCAAGGACACCCTGTTCGACAGCCTGCGTCTGTCGTTCCGCAACGGTCTGGTCAATGACATGCAACTGATCGATAGCGTCGGCCAGCGCACCAACATCCTGTTTACCGGTGTGAAGGCCAACGAAGCGGTCCCGGCATCGAAGTTCAAGTTCGACATCCCGAAGGGTGCCGATGTGATCCAGGAATAAATACAGAGGTTTCAACGGTACGTGATGGATCTGTTTCGCAGTGCACCGATTGCCCAGCCACTGGCCGCCCGTTTGCGGGCGACCAATCTGGATGAGTACGTCGGTCAGGAACACGTGCTCGCTCGCGGCAAGCCTCTGCGCGAGGCGCTGGAGCAGGGTGCCCTGCATTCGATGATCTTCTGGGGGCCGCCGGGCGTGGGCAAGACCACGTTGGCGCGGTTGCTGGCGGAAGTCTCGGATGCGCACTTCGAAACGGTTTCGGCGGTGCTGGCCGGGGTCAAGGAGATCCGTCAGGCGGTGGAAATCGCCAAGCAGCAGGCCGGCCAATACGGCAAGCGCACGATTCTGTTTGTCGATGAAGTACACCGCTTCAACAAGTCTCAACAGGACGCCTTCCTGCCGTACGTTGAAGACGGCACGCTGATCTTCATTGGCGCCACCACCGAAAACCCTTCGTTCGAACTGAACAACGCATTGCTGTCGCGGGCGCGGGTCTACGTGCTCAAGAGCCTCGACGAAGCGGCGTTGCGCAAACTGGTGCACCGCGCGCTCACCGAAGAACGTGGTCTGGGCAAGCGTCATCTGACCCTCAGCGATGAAGGCTTCCAGATGCTGCTGACCGCCGCCGATGGCGATGGCCGGCGCCTGCTGAATTTGCTGGAAAACGCCTCGGACCTGGCCGAAGACCACAGTGAGATGGGCACCGAGCTGCTGCAAAGCCTGCTCGGCGACACTCGCCGGCGTTTCGACAAGGGCGGCGAAGCGTTCTACGACCAGATTTCCGCACTGCACAAATCGGTGCGCGGCTCCAATCCGGACGGCGCGCTGTACTGGTTTGCGCGAATGATCGACGGCGGCTGCGATCCGCTGTATCTGGCCCGGCGCGTGGTGCGCATGGCCAGCGAAGACATCGGCAACGCCGACCCTCGTGCCTTGAGCCTGTGCCTGGCCGCGTGGGAAGTGCAGGAACGTCTCGGCAGCCCGGAAGGTGAGTTGGCAGTGGCTCAGGCCATCACTTATCTGGCCTGTGCGCCGAAAAGCAATGCGGTGTACATGGGCTTCAAGACCGCACTGCGAGCCGCCGCCGAACACGGCTCGCTGGAGGTGCCGCTGCACCTGCGCAATGCGCCGACCAAATTGATGAAGCAATTGGGTTATGGCGACGAATACCGTTACGCCCACGACGAACCGGACGCCTATGCGGCCGGCGAAGACTATTTCCCGGAAGAACTCGACCCGATTCCGTTCTACCAGCCGGTGCCCCGTGGCCTGGAGTTGAAGATCGGCGAAAAGCTCAACCACCTCGCCCAACTTGATCGTTTAAGCCCCCGGCAGCGGAGAAAATAGTGGTTCCACTGATCGTTGCAGTCTCCGTCGGCGGGATTGCCGGCACCTTGTTGCGCTTCGCCACTGGCAATTGGGTCAACGCCAATTGGCCGCGGCACTTCTATACCGCGACGCTGGCCGTTAATATCGTGGGCTGTCTGCTGATTGGCGTGTTGTACGGCCTGTTTTTGATACGCCCGGAAGTACCGATCGAGGTGCGTGCCGGGTTGATGGTCGGCTTCCTAGGGGGGCTGACGACATTTTCATCCTTTTCACTGGATACGGTGCGCCTGCTGGAAAGCGGGCAAGTGCCGCTGGCCCTGGGCTATGCGGCCATCAGCGTATTCGGCGGGCTGCTCGCGACGTGGGCCGGCCTGTCCCTGACCAAACTTTGATAACGAGAAACCGACATGCTCGATTCCAAACTGTTACGTAGCAACCTTCAGGACGTAGCGGACCGCCTGGCTTCCCGTGGCTTTGCCCTGGATGTCGCGCGCATCGAAGCGCTGGAAGAACAGCGCAAGACCGTCCAGACCCGCACCGAAGCACTGCAGGCTGAGCGTAACGCGCGTTCCAAATCCATCGGTCAGGCCAAGCAGCGCGGCGAAGACATCGCGCCGCTGATGGCGGACGTCGAGCGCATGGCGGGCGAACTGAGCGCCGGTAAAGTCGAGCTGGACGCGATCCAGACCGAACTGGATTCGATTCTGCTGGGCATCCCGAACCTGCCGCACGAATCGGTACCGGTCGGCGAAGACGAAGACGGTAACGTCGAAGTCCGTCGCTGGGGCACCCCGACAGCCTTCGATTTCCCGGTTCAGGACCACGTGGCCCTGGGCGAGAAGTTCGGCTGGCTCGATTTCGAAACCGCCGCCAAGCTGTCCGGCGCACGCTTTGCGCTGCTGCGCGGCCCGATTGCTCGTCTGCATCGAGCACTGGCGCAGTTCATGATCAACCTGCACGTCACCGAGCACGGCTACGAAGAGGCTTACACGCCTTATCTGGTTCAGGCCCCGGCGCTGCAAGGCACCGGTCAACTGCCGAAGTTCGAAGAAGACCTGTTCAAGATCGCCCGCGAAGGCGAAGCCGATCTGTACCTGATCCCGACCGCCGAAGTGTCGCTGACCAACATCGTGGCTGGTGAAATCGTCGATTCGAAACAGCTGCCGATCAAGTTCGTCGCTCACACTCCGTGCTTCCGCAGCGAAGCCGGCGCGTCGGGTCGTGACACTCGCGGCATGATCCGTCAGCACCAGTTCGACAAAGTTGAAATGGTCCAGATCGTCGAGCCGTCGAAGTCGATGGAAGCGCTGGAAAGCCTGACCGCCAACGCCGAGAAAGTTCTGCAACTGCTGGGTCTGCCTTACCGTACCCTGGCGCTGTGCACCGGCGACATGGGCTTCAGCGCGGTCAAGACTTACGACCTTGAAGTGTGGATCCCGAGCCAGGACAAATACCGCGAAATCTCGTCGTGCTCCAACTGCGGCGACTTCCAGGCCCGCCGCATGCAGGCGCGTTTCCGCAATCCGGAAACCGGCAAGCCCGAGCTGGTGCACACCCTGAACGGTTCCGGTCTGGCAGTCGGTCGTACCCTGGTGGCCGTGCTGGAAAACTACCAGCAGGCCGACGGTTCGATCCGTGTGCCGGACGTGCTGAAACCGTACATGGGTGGCCTTGAGGTCATCGGCTAAATGAAATATCTGCCGCTGTTTCACAACCTGCGCGGCAGTCGTGTGTTGGTCGTCGGTGGGGGGGAGATTGCCTTGCGCAAGTCCCGCCTGCTGGCCGATGCCGGTGCGCTGCTGCGGGTGGTCGCACCTGAAATCGAAGCGCAACTGCGCGAACTGGTTACCGCCAGCGGTGGCGAATGCCTGCTGCGTGGCTATGCCGAAACGGATCTGGACGGTTGCGGGCTGATCATTGCCGCCACCGATGACGAAGCGTTGAACGCGCAGGTCTCCGCCGATGCCCACCGGCGCTGTGTGCCGGTCAATGTGGTCGATGCGCCGGCGCTGTGCAGCGTGATCTTCCCGGCGATTGTCGATCGTTCACCGCTGATCATTGCGGTTTCCAGCGGCGGCGATGCGCCGGTGCTGGCCCGGCTGATCCGCGCCAAGATCGAAACCTGGATTCCTTCGACCTACGGCCACCTGGCCGGTCTGGCTGCGCGGTTTCGTGAGCAGGTCAAAGGCCTGTTTCCGGATGTTCAGCAGCGTCGCGGTTTTTGGGAAGACGTGTTCCAGGGGCCGATTGCTGATCGGCAACTGGCAGGACAGGGCGCCGAAGCCGAACGTTTGCTGCAAGCCAAGATTGACGGCGAAGCCATGGTCACGACCGGCGAGGTGTATCTTGTTGGGGCAGGACCGGGCGATCCGGATCTGCTGACCTTCCGCGCCTTGCGCCTGATGCAGCAAGCCGATGTGGTGCTGTACGACCGCTTGGTGGCTCCGGCGATTCTTGAGCTGTGCCGCCGCGATGCCGAGCGTGTCTACGTCGGCAAACGTCGCGCCGATCACGCCGTGCCGCAGGATCAGATCAACCAGCAACTGGTGGATCTGGCCAAAGCCGGCAAGCGTGTGGTGCGGTTGAAGGGCGGGGATCCGTTCATTTTCGGCCGTGGCGGCGAAGAGATCGAGGAACTGGCGGCCCATGGCATTCCGTTTCAGGTGGTGCCGGGCATCACGGCGGCCAGCGGTTGCGCGGCGTATGCCGGGATTCCGCTGACTCATCGCGATTATGCGCAATCGGTGCGTTTCGTCACCGGGCACTTGAAAGACGGTTCCACCGATCTGCCGTGGTCGGACCTCGTCGCGCCGGCTCAGACGCTGGTGTTCTACATGGGGTTGGTGGGGTTGCCGATCATCTGCGAGCAGTTGATCAAACATGGTCGCGCGACCGATACCCCGGCAGCGCTGATCCAGCAGGGCACCACGGTCAATCAGCGGGTCTTCACCGGCACGCTGGCCGACTTGCCGCGTCTGGTGGCGGAGCATGAAGTGCATGCGCCGACGCTGGTGATCGTCGGCGAAGTGGTGCAACTGCGCGAGAAACTGGCGTGGTTCGAGGGCGCTCAGGGTCAAATCTGACGGCTCTGAGAGGATCGTCCCCACGCGGTGGGAACGATCCTGCTCTCAACCTCGGCGCCAAACCCCTTTCCCGCCCAACCGGTCCCGGTCATGGGCAACAGTGAAATCCTGCTTCGGCCCCTTCGGCACAACCCCGGTCGGGTTGATGGTCTTGTGGCTGCCGTAGTAGTGATGCTTGATGTGCTGGAAATCCACGGTCTCGGCAACGCCCGGCCATTGGTACATCTCACGCAGCCAGTTCGACAGGTTCGGATAATCGCTGATCCGCCGCAGATTGCATTTGAAGTGCCCGTGGTACACCGCGTCGAAACGGATCAGCGTGGTGAACAACCGCACGTCCGCCTCGGTGAGGTATTCGCCCGTCAGATAACGGTTGGCGTCGAGCACCTGCTCCAGATGATCCAGTTCGGCAAATACGTCATCGAATGCTTCTTCATAGGCGTTCTGCGAGGTGGCAAACCCGGCGCGGTACACGCCGTTGTTCACGGCGGGGTAGATCCGCTCGTTCAACGCATCGATTTCGCCGCGTAATGGCGCTGGATAGAAGTCCAGATCGTTGCCGGTCAAGTCATCGAAGGCGCTGTTGAACATGCGGATGATCTCCGCCGATTCATTGCTGACGATGCGTTTGAGCTTCTTGTCCCATAGCACCGGCACGGTGACGCGCCCGGTGTAGTCGGCGGTGTCAGCGGTGTAGCGCTGGTGCATGAAATCGAAGTGGTCGAGTTTGTCGCCGGTCGAACCGAGGTTCTGATCGAAGGTCCAGCCGTTTTCCAGCATCAGCCAGCTGACGACAGAAACGTCGATCAGGCTTTCCAGGCCCTTGAGCTTGCGCAGGATCAGCGTGCGATGAGCCCACGGGCACGCCAGGGAGACGTAAAGGTGATAACGCCCGGCCTCGGCGGCGAAACCGCCTTCACCGCTCGGGCCCGGCTCGCCGTTGCGAGTGACCCAGTTACGGCGCTGCGCCTGTTCGCGCTGGAAGGCGCCGTCCTTGCTGCTTTCGTACCACTTGTCCTGCCAGCGGCCGTCGACGAGTGAACCCATGATCAAGACTCCAAAAACCAATATTCGTTGGAGCCGAGTCTATTCCCATGAGTTCGAACAAAAAGCGCAAAGTTCGGGCGTTAATGATCGGTTAAATCGATTTATCCCGCGCGGCCCAGTATTGCTCGGCAGTTTCGAAAGCCTGCTCACGGCTCTGACCGAGGCCACGCAGTGCCAACGCCATGGTCGAAATCAGCGCCATTTGCGGGTAACTGTCGATCACATCCCCACGCCAGACGGCCTTCAAATGCTCGATATCCAGCGAAGAAGGTTTGACGTGACGCTGCGCCGACAGCTGCGGCCATTCCTCGTCCCAGCTCTCGCCGCCAGTGGTGCCGTACAAGTGGCTGTCGGCATCCGGATTGATCTCGATTTCGCCGCCGTCGCCCTTGATCACGATTGCGGTGTCGCCAAGCAGGCCGCTGGCATCGCGGTGCACTGCCTGATAGCCGGGGTGGAAAATACTCTGCAGGCCACAACGCGCTCCCAGCGGATTGAGAATCCGCGCCAGTGAGTGAATCGGCGAGCGCAGGCCGAGGGTGTTGCGCAGGTCGATCATCCGTTGCAATTGCGGCGCCCAGTCCACCAGCGGCATGAACGCCAGGCCACCGTTATCCAGCGCCACGCCAACCTGTTGCCAGTTGCGACACAGCGGGATGTTCAGTTCACCGAGCAGTTGTTCGGAGTACAAGCGCCCGGCGGTGTGGGCGCCGCCGCCGTGCATGAAGATACGCACGCCGTTCTGTGCCAGGCACTTGGCGGCCAGCAGATACCATGGCAGGTGACGCTTCTTGCCGGCATAGGTCGGCCAGTCCAGATCGACGTTCAGTGCTGGCGCCTGCAAGCGCTCGCGCAGGGCCTCGGTGAACCCGGCCATTTCCTCGGCGCTTTCTTCCTTGTGCCGCAGCAGCATCAGGAAGGCGCCGAGCTGGGTTTCTTCGACCGCTTCGTCGAGCACCATGCCCATGGCTTCCCGCGCTTCCTCGCGGGTCAGGTCGCGGGCGCCGCGCTTGCCCTTGCCGAGGATGCGCACGAACTGGGCGAACGGATGTTCGGCGGGCGTTTCGAGGGTCAGCGCTGGATAGTCGGTCATAGGCAATTCGTCGGTTTGGGCAGGCCCGCCAGTTTCGCGGCGAGTTTGGCAGGGGTGCCTTTGAACAGTCGGTTCAGGTGCAGGCTGTTGCCTTTCTCCGCGCCGAGCTTGAGCGCGGTGTACTTGATCAGCGGCCGGGTGGCCGGAGACAACTGGAATTCGGCATAGAAGCTGCGCAGCAGTTCGAGGATTTCCCAATGTTCCGGGCTCAGCTCGATGTCTTCGGCAGCGGCGAGGGCGCTGGCGACTTCGGCCGACCAGTCGTTGAGGTCGACCAGGAAGCCGTCCTTGTCCAGTTCGATGGCGCGGGTGCCGACGGTCAGCGCATTCATAGCCAGGAGTTGACCTTGTCGTGGTGGATCGACAACTCGACGAAGGCGGGGTAATCGATGGCTTCGGCCCAGTCCGGAACCTGCACGGCACGGGCTTGCGCGTCTTCGGCCAGCACGAACAATTTCACTTTACGGAATTCCAGCGCACTGAACGGCGCAGTGCCGGGTTGCAACGCATAAGCGGCATCGCCCGACAGCAACAGCGCATCGCTGGCACCCAGCAGGCGCAGGCAACTGGTCAGGCGTTCGTCGCCGAACGGGGAATGGGACAACACATGCAGAGTCGACATCAGAGGGTGATCACCTGGTCGTAACGGTCAATAAGGGCGGTGATTTCATCGGCGGCCAAGGGCTGCGCCTCGTCCAGCGAACGATCGCCGAGGCCGCGAACCCTGGCGCTGTCGGCGCAGTAGAACAGCTCTTCGACGCCGAACATCGGCAGCGCTTGCAGGTTGGCGCTCAGGTCTTTCTGCTGCAGTGCCTTGGCGTTTTGCCCGGCCGCCAGTTGCAACACGCCGTCGTCGAGAAACAGCAGACCGATCGGCAGATCGAAGGCGCCGCCGGCGAGCACGATGTCCAGCGCTTCGCGGGCGCCGGGGCCGGACCACGGCGATTGGCGGCTGATGATCAGAAGGGATTTGGCCATGTCAGGCGCCTCCGAAACAGATCAGGCGGTCGGCATCCTGCACCGCGTCATGCAACTGGCCGAGGCCGGACAATTCCCACGGTGCGCTGACGGCCACGGCATCACGCTGATAACGCCCGGCTTCCTCGGCATTCAACACGCCACGGCGCAGGGCGGCGGCGATGCACACCACGCCGTCGAGGTTTTGTTCGGTGATGAAATTGCGCCATTGCTTGGGCAGGTCCAGCTCGTCCTGCGGCGTGACCACGGCGTCGGACGCGTTGTGGACCCCGTCCTGATAGAAAAACAGCCGGACAATTTCATGCCCGCCGGCCAGCGCAGCCTGGGCGAACAGCAGGGCGCGGCGCGAGGAGGGCGCATGGGCGGCGGAAAACAGCGCAATGGCGAACTTCATGACGGACTCGATCAGCAAAACTGCGGCCATGATAAAGCTTTCTCGGCGGGGCGGCGAAGTCGATGTTTCCCGTGTCCGTCCTGATGCGATCAGGTGTCTGTCAGCGCGGCATGTAGCCCAACTGCCAGCGCCGCGGAATTTTCAGGGTCAGCAGCCCCAGAACGCCAGCGAACAGACCGCTGACCAGCATCGCCCGAAGTCCCAGATGATGCTCCAGCACCGCCCCCAGAATGGCGCCGACCAGCATCCCGCTCCACGGCACCAGTTGCACCCGCCAGCCGCTTCGCCGTTCGCCGAGCACCCAGCGGCCCAATCCACGACCGAATCGGGACAAGGCGCCGGTGACGTACGTCAGCCCGACCGGCAGACCGTTTACTTCTTCTACCGCCGCGTTGAGCATGCCCATCGCAATGATCGCCGCCAACAGGGCCGGCAGTTGCGTGTCAAAGGGCCAGGCTGCCAAACAGAGCAGAGCGGCGATGGACAACAACAGGGGCAGCGCCCGCCGTCCACCCAGTCGGCTGACTACAACCCCGAGGGCATTACCGACAATGAACGTCGCGACGAGCAGGATCAGCCTTATTGTCAGGCCGCTGTCGCCATCGCTGATTGCCACGGCCAGCCGCGTGGTGTTGCCGCTCATGAAGGAAACGAAATCGCCGCTGGCCATGAAGCCGATGGCGTCGGTCATGCCGGCCAGTACCGACAGGCTGGCAACCAGCGCCAGGCCCACACGGCCGCGCCATTTCTGTATGTGAAGATGTCCGGGGCTGGCGCGGTGGGTCGAAGTCGAAGGCAGCATCGATAAAGCGTCCTTGAGCAGGGTTTACGGTTCTATGCCATACAGATCGCAATATTCCAGCCAGTCCATGCCGGCCATTTCCGCGACTTCGCGATGAACTTCCAGGCGTTGCGCCTGATATTCCTCGGGCGTCGCGGCAGTCAGTTGCAACGTCAGTTCCCAGGCAAACAGCCCCTGGCTTTCGGCCTCAGCTTCGAAGGCTTCGTGCAGGCGTTCTTCGCGGTACTGCGCCTGGGTTTCGCCCTTGGCCTGGGCCAAGAGCGGGTTGAGGTGATCGAGGGCTTCGCGCAGTTCGGGGCGTGCATCGAGAAACAGTTTCAGGGCCTGTTCGTGTCGCTGGTCAGTAGGCGCCATGGGCTTTCCTTGTAAGGCTGATGACCGTTAATGTGCCGCAGCGGCCGGCATGTGTCGCGCTTTAAATGCAGTAAAGCAGAACGATTTTTCCGGCTGCGGTGATACAGTCCGCTTTTTTCCGAATGAGCGAATGCAATGCGAATGCTGATGGTGGCGCTGGCGACAACCCTGCTGGCCGGTTGCGCGGGCTCGGCGATGGAAGACGCCCGCACGCAAACCCCTTACAAGACCCTGAGCTCGGAGAAGCCCGAAAAAGACGTGGCCCGATGCGTTCAGTTCGCCTGGCAGGACGAAGCGGTGTTCGGCGTGGACGCGGCGGCGTATCTGCAACCGGGCAAGAAGGGTGGTTCAACGGTTTACACGCGCTCGGCTGAGTCGTTTGTCGACTTGAGCACGGATGCGTCCGGCACCATGTTGAACTACTACGCGCAGAAGGATGATTTTGTGGCCAAGCGCCGCTTGGCGGCGTTGGCGACCTGTCTGTAACGGGCGGTTGAATGCATTGAAGCATGCGCGACCCTCGCCAGCCTGCGGGCGAGGGTCGCTGAATTCAATCAATCAAACGCTTCTGGAAAAAATGCCGCTTGTGCCCCAGCGGATAATCCACAATCTCGCCACACTCGGTATACCCCAGTTTTTTGTAGAACCCGGGCGCCTGAAAATCAAAGGTATCGAGCCAGATCCCCACGCAGTCTTTTCCCCGGGCGAATTCCTCGACCATGTTCATCAGCTTCGAGCCGATGCCCTGTCCCCGGCCTTCTTCCGGCACCGCCAGTAACTCGATAAACAGCCACCGATAGAACGTGTGCCCATAGAGGCCACCGAGGATCGCGTCGTTGTCGTCGCGTACCAATAGCGCGACCGGTTCGTACAGCGAAGGTCCGGCTTTGGCGATGTTATGGGCACGCAGCGGCGCCAGGATGGCCGCGCGCTGTTCTTCGGTGGGGTCCTGTGACAGCTCGATCCGCAACGTCATGTTGTCTTCCTTGTAGTAATGAATCGGCAGCCTATCGCGCCACCGTCGGTTGAAGCAATCGCTTGGAACCGTTGCTCCTGCGCCGCGGTCTAGCCCTTCAGGGCGTCCATCCGGAACGCGTTTGCCTGGGAGATTCCATGAACATTTTCGAAGCCCTGCGTGAAAGCCACGATCGTCAGCGGACCTATGCGAAATCGTTGATCAAGACCAGCGGTGACACCCCGGAAAGGGTCGAGGCCTACAAGCAGTTGAAGGCTGAGCTGCAAGCCCATGAAACGGCTGAAGAGCGCCATTTCTATATTCCGCTGATGGAGTACGACAACGGTATCGACCTCAGTCGGCATGCCATCGCCGAGCACCATGAAATGGACGAAATGATGGAAGAACTCGACGAGACCGAGATGTCCAGCCCGGCCTGGTTGGCCACGGCGAAAAAGCTTTCGGAGAAGGTCCATCACCACTTGCAGGAAGAAGAGCAGAAATTCTTCCAGATGGCCGGCAAATTGCTCGACGACAAGCAAAAGGTACAGCTCGCCGGGCAGTATCAAAAGGAGTTCGAGGCACAGCTTCCCTGAACCGGTAAATGCAGGTTTTTGTTATGACGCGGTGTAGTCTTTTTGCCATGCGACGGGTGAGCGTCGTCGCAATGAACTGTGTTTATATACAGTATTTTCGGCGTTTTTCGAGTTTCGTCGAGGCAGACTGCGACAAAACCGCCGATGGACAAAAAATCCCCCTCCGTTAGCTTGAAGGCCTCTCCTCGGACAGGAGAGTTCTTAAATCAACGGAGTGAAAAACATGAACCAACCACAAGCTCAAACCCAACTGCGACACGGTCGCGTCATTTCCCCTGCAAGCCGCGGCGCGGTGGCCATCGAGCAAGGATTGCTCGGCGGCTGGCAGGTCAATGAAATGGAAGGTGGCAAGAACTTCCCGGCACTCGCGGCCGGTCCGTTCCCGGCGCCGTTCGAAAGCGACAACCCGAGCGTCGTACCGCCTGCTGACGGCTATATTCTCAGTGGCGGCAAGAACGATGCACGTGACTGCGTGAACTTCACTGCAGAAGAAATGAGCAAGAAACTCGGGCGTCCGTTCTCCTGGCCGCTGCTCAATGTCACTCCCGGCCAGACCCTTGAGGTCAAATGGGAGTACACCGCACCGCACACCACCCGCGGTTACCGCTGGCTGATCACCAAGGATGGCTGGGACCCGAAACAACGCATCACCCGAGCGCAGCTGGAGGCGCAACCGTTCGCCGAGGATTTCTATCCGCAAGTCCCGTACTACAGTCATGCGGCGGAATTGAAAGCCAAGGTCAATCACGCTGTGAAACTTCCAGGCAACAAGCAAGGGCATCACGTCATCGTCCTGATGTGGATCGTCGCCAACACCGGCAACGCCTTCTATCAGGCCTTCGATGTGGACTTCAAATAAGCCCGCAACGCCAAACCCACAGGTTCTGAAGGATTAGAACATGTCAAACATCGACTTCACCCTATTGAAAAACCAGGCCAGCGACGCGGCGTCGCTGATGCCGAGCCTTGCCGGCAAGAAGATCCTCATGGGCTTCTGGCACAACTGGCCGGCCGGCCCGAGCGATGGTTACCAGCGCGGCCAGTTCGCCAACATCGCCCTGGAAAACGTGCCGAAGGAGTACAACGTGGTCGCGGTGGCCTTCATGAAGGGCAGCGGGATTCCGACCTTCAAGCCGTTCAACGTCTCCGATGCCGAGTTCCGCCGTCAGGTCGGCGTGCTCAACAGTCAGGGGCGGGCCGTGCTGATTTCCCTGGGCGGTGCCGATGCGCACATCGAGTTGCGCGCCGGCCAGGAGCAACCACTGGCCAATGAAATCATCCGTCTGGTGGAAACCTACGGTTTTGATGGCCTGGACATCGATCTTGAACAGAGCGCGATTGATTTCGCCGCCAACAAGACCGTCCTGCCAGCCGCGCTGAAACTGGTCAAGGATCACTACGCCGGCCAAGGCAAGCATTTCATCATCAGCATGGCGCCGGAGTTCCCGTACCTGACCACCTCCGGCAAATACGTCGGTTATCTGCAGGCGCTGGAAGGCTATTACGACTTCATCGCTCCGCAGTTCTACAACCAGGGCGGCGACGGGGTCTGGGTGCCGGAGGCCAATAACGGCAACGGGGCGTGGATCGCCCAGAACAACGACACGATGAAAGAAGACTTCCTCTATTACCTGACCGAGAGCCTGGTCACCGGCACTCGCGGTTTTACGAAGATCCCGGCGGACAAGTTCGTCATCGGCCTGCCGGCCAACGTCGATGCCGCCGCCACCGGTTACGTGATCGACAAAACCGTGGTCGGCAACGCGATGAAACGCCTGGCGGTCAAAGGGCATCCGATCAAGGGCCTGATGACCTGGTCGGTGAACTGGGACAACGGCACCAGCAAGGATCGCGTGCCGTACGACTGGGAATTCAGTCGGCGTTACGGACCGCTGATTCACGGGGCGCCGTCTGCGGCGCAGGGCGCTGATGCAGCAACGGTGAACGTGGCACATCAGTAGTCAATGAAGGAAAAGCCCGGTAGCGCTGCCGGGCTTTTTTTCGTCGGCGGTTCGCAGCATTTCACCTACCATGGCCATCTTCCAATGACAAAAAAGGATCAGGCGTCATGTCCAACACAGCCGAGCGGGTCAACATCGTCGATACCCAAGTGTTGTCCCACGACTGGTATCTGCTGAAGAAAATCACCTTCGACTACCACCGCAACAACGGTGACTGGCAGCGTCAGACGCGCGAGGTTTACGACCGTGGCAATGGCGCGGCGATTCTGCTGTTCAACCGCGAGCAACGCACCGTGGTGCTGACCCGGCAGTTCCGCCTGCCGGTGTTCGTCAACGGTCACGACGGCTTGCTGATTGAAGTGGCGGCCGGACTGCTTGAAGGCGCGGCGCCGGAGCAGCGCATTCGCGACGAGGCCGAGGAAGAAACCGGCTACCGCGTGCATGACGTGAAGAAGGTGTTCGAGGCCTACATGAGTCCCGGCTCGGTGACCGAGAAGCTGCACTTTTTCATCGCCGAGTACGATGCTTCGTCAAAGGTCAGTGAAGGGGGCGGTCTGGAAGAAGAGACCGAGGAACTTGAAGTGCTGGAGTGGCGTTTCGAGGACGCGCTGGCGGCGTTCCAGCGGGGTGAAATCTGCGATGCCAAGACCATCATGCTGCTGCAGTATGCGGCGATGAATAACCTGTTTGGCGGTTAAAACAGATCGCCGGTTTTACCGATGTCCGACCACTGGCCACCCTCCAGAGTCAGCAAGCGCTCCTTCGCTTCCAGGCCTCCGGCAAACCCGGTCAGTTTTCCTGAGGCGCCGATGACTCGATGGCACGGCGCGATGATCGAAATCGGATTGCGCCCGTTCGCCGCGCCAACGGCACGCACCGCGCTCGGGTGGCCGATCTGTTCGGCGATCTGGCTGTAGGTCCGGGTTTCGCCAAACGGAATGGTCAGTAGCGCGGCCCAGACTTTTTTCTGGAACTCGGTGCCGGCAAAGTCCAGCTCCAGATCGAACGCGTTTCGCGTTCCTGCAAAATATTCTTCCAGCTGTCGCGCGGTTTTCATCAATACCGGGTTGTCCGGTGCCTCGCTCATTGGCCCGAGGCGCACTCGGTTCGGTTTGTCGTTTTCCCAGAGGATGGCGGCCAGACGTGAGCCGTTCGCGACCAGCTTCAACTCGCCGACGGGCGAGGGCAGGGTGATGAACGTGTAGGCCATGGGAAAAACTCCGGGAGGGGCGCGAAAACTGCGCCCAGCATACTGCCGGATCGGGGAGGCGCAAACCGCAATCACGACCATACTGGCTGATGCTCTAAGCGCTTTCCTACCTTATAAAAAGAAGAGACCGACTCATGAAGTACGAACCTTTTGCCAAATCGCTGATTGCGACCTCGTTGGCGCTCAGCTGCCTCATGGCGCACGCCGCCTCGGTTGCCCCGGTTGCTGCCGAAAACGGCATGGTGGTCACCGCCCAGCACCTGGCCACCCACGTGGGTGTCGACGTGTTGAAAAGTGGCGGCAACGCGGTGGATGCGGCGGTCGCCGTGGGTTATGCACTGGCGGTGGTTTACCCGGCGGCGGGCAACCTCGGTGGCGGTGGTTTCATGACCATTCAACTGGCGGACGGACGCAAGACCTTCCTCGATTTCCGCGAAAAAGCCCCGCTGGCCGCGACGGCCAACATGTATCTCGACAAGGACGGCAACGTCATTCCGGATCTGAGTACCCGTGGTCACCTCGCGGTCGGCGTTCCGGGCACCGTGTCCGGCATGGAGCTGGCGCTGAGCAAGTACGGCACCAAGGCGCGCAAGGACATGATCGCCCCAGCGATCAAACTGGCGGAAGAAGGTTTCGAGCTGGAACAGGGCGACGTCGAGCTTCTGGAGTACGCGACCGACGTATTCAAGAAGGACATCAAGGATTCCGGCGCGATCTTTTTGAGCAACGGCGAGCCGATGCAGGTCGGGCAGAAACTGGTGCAGAAGGATCTGGGCAAAACCCTGCGCACCATTTCCGAAAAAGGCGCCGACGGCTTCTACAAAGGCTGGGTGGCCGACGCCATCGTCACCTCCAGTCAGGCCAACAAGGGCATCATCACCCAGGCCGACCTCGACAAGTACAAGACCCGCGAACTGGCCCCGGTGGAGTGCGACTATCGCGGTTATCACGTGGTATCGGCACCGCCGCCAAGCTCCGGCGGCGTCGTGATCTGCCAGATCATGAACATTCTCGAAGGCTATCCGATGAAGGATCTGGGCTTCCATTCTGCCCAGGGCATGCACTACCAGATCGAGGCGATGCGTCACGCATACGTGGATCGCAACAATTATCTGGGCGATCCGGATTTCGTGAAAAACCCGATCGAACACCTGCTGGACAAGAACTACGCGACCAAGCTGCGTGACGCGATCCAGCCGCAGAAGGCCGGCGTTTCGGCGGAACTCAAGCCCGGCGTCGCGCCTCATGAAGGCAGCAACACCACGCACTACTCGATCGTCGACAAATGGGGCAACGCGGTCTCGGTCACCTACACCCTCAACGACTGGTTCGGCGCCGGTGTGATGGCGAGCAAGACCGGGGTGATCCTCAACGATGAAATGGACGACTTCACCTCCAAGGTCGGCGTGCCGAACATGTACGGTCTGGTGCAGGGCGAAGCCAATGCCATTGCTCCGGGCAAGGCACCATTGTCATCGATGAGCCCGACTATCGTCACCAAGGACGGCAAGGTGGTGATGGTGGTCGGTACGCCGGGCGGCAGTCGCATCATTACCGCGACGTTGCTGACCATGCTCAACGTCATCGACTACGGCATGGGCCTGCAGGAAGCGGTCGACGCTCCACGTTTCCACCAGCAGTGGATGCCGGAGGAAACCAACCTCGAAGACTTCGCCGCCAGCCCCGACACCAAGAAGATTCTCGAGAGCTGGGGCCACAAGTTCGCGGGTCCGCAGGACGCCAACCACATCGCCGCGATTCTGGTTGGTGCACCGTCGCTGGGTGGCAAACCGGTCGGCAAGAACCGCTTCTACGGCGCCAACGATCCACGGCGCAACACCGGGTTGTCATTGGGTTACTGAGCGGAGTAAAAAGGGGGCGGGCACAGGTCCGCCCCTGTCCAAGGACCGATCAAGGAAGGCTCACCATGACCACCGCATTGCTGATCATCGATGTCCAGCGCGCCTTGTGCACAGGCGAATACGAGTGCCACGACATCAAACGGGTGATCGATACCATCAACGGCCTCAGCGCCCGCGCGCGCCAATCGGGTGTGCCGGTGGTGCTGATCCAGCACAACGAAAAGGACAGTCCGTTCGCCCACGGTGCCGAGGGCTGGCAACTGGCTGACGGCCTGGCCACCGCGCCCGGCGATCTGCGCGTCGACAAGACCGCCAACGACTCGTTCTACCAGACCAACCTGCAGAAACTGATTCCCCGGGAAGACTTCGACCGCCTGGTGATCTGCGGCCTGCAAACCGATTACTGCGTCAACGCCACCGTGCGTCAGGCCCACCAACTGGGCTACGACGTGGAACTGGCGGCCGACGCGCATTCCACCGTCGACAACGGCAACATGAGCGCCGAAGACATCATCGCCGAACACAACAAGGACTGGGCGCACCTGACCGGTTCCGTGGCGCGGATCGATGTGAAGCCGGCGGCCGGGATCACATTCTGATGCTTGCTTGCACAAGAGCCCGGTTGCTCGCGAGCAACCAGTGAAAAAACCAGAGCATCGATAGCCCGGGCCCGGCATACTGCCGCCGCCTCAGGAATGGAATCTGTCGATGCTCGCTTTCAATCTCCGTCACGCCTTGCAGCTGACGTGTCTCGTATTTGCTACCGCCTCCCACGCTGCCAGTTTTGACTGTGCTGGCGCTTCCAGCCCCGTTGAAAAAGCCGTTTGTGCGGATCCGTATACCTCGAGTCTCGATGAGAAACTCGGGGCGCTCTGGCAGACAACGTTGGCGCAGGTGGCTGACCCGCAAGCGCTCAAGGCTGATCAGCGTTCATGGTTGAAACAACGCAATCAATGCGCTGCCAATAGCTCCTGCCTGCGCCGTGAATATTTGATGCGTCTGAAAGCGCTTGAATACGTGGCCAAGCCTTTCAGCTGGGATGCCACCTGGCAGATGATTCCGTGGGGCGTTTCATCGGTGGCAGAAGTCACAACCAAGCGTTTGGACGCCACGCATATTGCCTTTGATGTTTCTGCGTCAAATGGTGGCAACTCTGGTGACATGGACGGTGTGGCCACAATTGACGGTGCCGTAGCGCATTTCGCTGAAGGCAACTGCACCCTGAAATTCAGCGCGCTCAACGGTTTGCTGGATGTTGATTCCGATGGCGGTGAGGGGGCTTGTGGTGGCGGGATGGGCGTTTACTACGATGGAAGGTATGTGGCATCTGACCAACCGATCGCGATTGAATACGACTTGCTGAGCCTTGGCGTCGTGCGTACGCAGCAAGAAGATCAGGCATTACGCACGTTGCTCAAAAGTGACTATCAGACGCTGCTGCAAAATAGCGGCTCAATGGCAACCGGCGAGACCTCTCGTGATGTGCCGGGGAGTGAGGTCAATGAGTTCTGGCTGCGAGGTCTGGCTTCCAGCAACGCGGCGATTCTGATGAGCGCGCCGGGAGGCCGAGTTTGGCTGGTGCTATTGGTTTTCGATGAGCAACGCAAAGTCAGGGCGCGGTATTACACCAACGTTCCCAAATGGAAAAAGCGGGTGCCTGATGTGCTGCTGGCGTGGCGTGAACGCTTGGCGGGAGAGGCGACACTGCCTCTGGACCTGATGCCCTGACTCTCACGTTCAGGTCGCAAACATCAACCTGCGAACATCACTCACCGGCTCGGACACCGCACCGCTCAGCACCAGCCGCGTAATCGTCTCCGCTGCCACCGCATAATCCTCATCCTGCGGCACCTCCCGCCCGGTGATGCGCCCCATCTGCCAGCCAATGTTGGTGTAGGTGCGCGTCGCCGACCAGATAAACAGCATCAAATGCTCTGGATCGACCGGCGCCAGCAGCCCGCGGTCGATCCAGCTGCGCAGACACTCGACATTGCGCCGGGCCTCACCGTGCAGCAGGTCGCGGCATTCGTCGGGCAACTGACGGCCGCCGAGCAGCAACTCACCACTGAAAACCTTGGCGATCGCCGGATGCTCGCGGGCGATGCGGATGCGGGCGGCGACGTAGGCGCGCAGGCCAATCAGCGGATCGTCGCTTTCGCGCAGCACCGCCGAAGCTTCCAGCAACGGTTCGACGAAGCCGAGCAGCACTTTGCCGTAGAGGTTTTCCTTGCTCTGGAAGTAGTAATACAGGTTGGCCTTGGGCACACCGGCGCGGGCGGCGATGTCGCGGGTCTGGGTCGCGTCGAAGCCGTTGGCGGCGAATTCTTCACTGGCGGCGGCCAGGATCAGTTGCTGGTTGCGTTCGCGGATGCTGCTCATGGACGGCATGGAGGTCTGGCCATTTCGGCTTCGCAATATACAAAACTATATAGCGATTAGGCCAGCAAACTCGTTTGTCAGCGCTATGCTGGTTTCAATTTCAATAACGTCAGGAAAAGGCCAATGACTCTCCGGGCCCTGCGCGCCACGACGATTCACCTCGACGCAGTGGCGAAGCTGTTCGACGCCTATCGCGGTTTTTACGGCCAGTCTTCGAATCTCGAGCAATCCCGGGCCTTTATCGCCGAACGCATGGCCGGCAATGAATCGGCGATTTTTCTGGTTGAGGACGAAAGCGGTGAGGCGTTGGGATTCGTGCAGTTGTACCCGACGTTCTCGTCGATTGACGCCCACCGCACCTGGCTGCTCAGCGACCTGTTCACCACGCCAGCCGCTCGGGGCCGTGGAGTGGGGCGACGATTGATGAACACCGCCCGCGACTTCGCCGTCGAAACCGGCGCCAAGGGCCTGGTGCTGGAAACCACCACCGACAATTTCACCGCTCAGGGATTGTACGAATCACTCGGCTGGGTGCGCGATACGGGCTATTACACGTACACCCTCGATTTGCGCCAAAGCTGAATCGGCGCGAACTTTTTCACGGTTTTCCCGAATCAGGTCTTTTCCCGAACGTAGACGATCACTAGAATCCGCCCCGGCGCTCCGCAATGGAGGCTCTTTGATATCACTTTAGGGACGACATAATGCAATTCGGGAAAATCCTTGCGCTGGGTCTGGTGCTCACGCTGGGCGGCTGTGCCAGCTTCACCAAGGACGAAGTGGCCCCGGTCACGCTGCCATCGATGGCCAGCTATGCCAACAAGCCAAACGTCTATGTCGATTTCGATTTCTATCAGGGCGAGCCGAAAAGCGCTTCCGCCGTGGAAATGCCACAAGCTCGGGACATGCTAAAACCGCAACTGCAAACCGTCCTCAACGATTCCGGTTTGTTCGGTCGTGTCACCTTCGACAAATTCGAGAAGCAGCCAGGTGACTACAGCCTGCGCCTGAAAATGTACAACCATCCACCGAATGGCGGTCAGCTGGTGCTGGCCTTCATCAGTGGTCTGAGCATGACGATCATTCCGGCCTATGCCACCGACCAGTACACCATGAGCCTGGAAACCCTCGATCAGCAAGATCAGCCGCTGTCCACTGCGAGCAACCATGACGCGGTCGGCACCTGGATGGGCATCTGGTTCCTCCCGCTGGCGTTCAATACGCCGAAAGCAGCGGTGACCGATACATTCACTCGGCAGGTCAATGCGTTGCTCAAGGAGTGGGCCGACAACAACCGTCCGAAATATTCGGGCATTTGACGCACTCCAGCCGCAAAAAAAGAGCCGCAATCGCGGCTCTTTTTTTGGCCCTTACTTCAGGGCCTGAATGAACTGTGGATCGCTGTACAGATTTTTCAGCAAGTCCTGCAGCATCGGGTTGTAGGCGTTGGTCGCGTTGGGGATCGCGATAAAGCCGAAAAAGCTGCTGTTCCACTGATGGCTGACATCTTTGGTAGCGTCGTACACCACATCGCTGCCATTGCGCAGGGTGAAACGCGCAGCGATGGTGCCATCACCGGTGCCCATGCCAGCGTTCAACTGGTTTTTCACGACCAGCACCTGCAGATGACGCGTCGCCTGCGGATCGAGCAGACCGGCCTTGCGCAGTTCTTCGGTGATCGCGTCCTGGATGTGCGCCGGGATGCTGCCTGTCGGTGACTTGATCGGGTTGGCGCGGACCATCAACGAGCCTTCGCCCGATTCAGCGGTGACTTGTGGATTGCTGATCGCGTGCAGCGGCGGGGTTTGCTTGAGCTTCTGAACATTGTCGAAGCTTGGCTCGTAACGGGCCATGGTCATGCCACAGCCTTGCAGGAGCAGAGCAAACAGCGGGATCAACAACAGCGATTTTTTCACGGCAGTTCCTTGCGCGTAGAAGAGGGGGGCGAATTATGGGCAGAGTGCCATCATTGGGCAACTCTGTTTGCCGTCCCTCATTCACGTTGCTGCAACAAGCCCTCGATCTGCGCCAGCTCCCAGGTACTCAACAGACTAATCGGGTCGGTGCCGAAGCGCTGCCGGGTGTCGAGCGTCCACTCGCGACCGTCCGGGCAAAGACAATCAGCGCAGTGATGCAGGCGCTGGCCGTCGAAGTCCAGTTGCAAGCGCCAGCCTTCGATGTCGACCGCAACCCCATCCGTTTGCACGTCCATCACCCGCAAGGCACACACGCCCAGCGCGGCATCGCGCAATCGCTGGCACACTTCGCGGCTGGTCAATTCGGTCGGCATTCGGGGCTCCACTGGCTTAAACAGCGCGCCAGCATAGAGTGCGCGCTGGAGGTTGTCAGCGATGACTGGCCCGCTGCGGGGCATTTGCGTAACATCCGCAACCCTCCTTTTTCCGTGAAAATCAGTGGCCGCGACCGTCGGCCGCTCTGTCAGGTAAGCCATGAAACCGATTCGTCTGCGCGCCGATGTCCTGGCCGGACTCACCACCTCGTTTGCCCTATTGCCCGAATGCATTGCGTTTGCGCTGGTGGCCCACCTCAATCCGCTGATGGGCCTGTACGGCGCTTTCATTATTTGCACGTTGACTGCGCTGTTCGGTGGCCGGCCGGGCATGGTCTCCGGGGCGGCCGGATCGATGGCGGTGGTAATCGTCGCGCTGGTGGTGCAGCACGGCGTGCAGTACCTGTTGGCGACGGTGTTGCTCGGCGGCTTGATCATGATGGCGTTCGGGCTGTTGCGGCTGGGCAAACTGGTGCGCATGGTGCCGCACCCGGTGATGCTCGGGTTCGTCAACGGCCTGGCGATCATCATTGCGCTGGCGCAACTGGAGCATTTCAAGAGCGGTGAACAATGGCTCAGCGGCACACCGTTGTATCTGATGACCGGGCTGGTGCTGCTGACCATGGCCATCGTCTACATCCTGCCGCGCCTGACCCGTTCGGTGCCGCCGGCTTTGGTGGCGATCCTCGGCGTCGGTTTGCTGGTTTACCTGCTCGGCCTGCCAACTCGCACCCTCGGCGACATGGCGCACATCGCCGGCGGTCTGCCGAAGTTTGCGCTACCGGACATCCCTTGGAATCTCGACACCCTGCGCATCGTCGCCCCCTACGCGATTCTGATGGCGCTGGTCGGCCTGCTGGAAACCCTGCTGACCCTCAACCTCACCGACGAAATCACCGAAACCCGTGGTTATCCGGACCGCGAATGCGTGGCGCTGGGCGCGGCAAACGTGGTCTCCGGTGCATTCGGCGGCATGGGCGGTTGCGCGATGATCGGCCAGACCGTGATCAACCTGAGTTCCGGCGGGCGCGGGCGCTTGTCCGGCGTCGTGGCGGGTGTGTTGATTCTGCTGTTCATTCTGTTTCTGTCGCCGCTGATCGAGCGGATTCCGCTGGCGGCGCTGGTGGGGGTGATGTTCGTGGTGTCGCAGCAGACGTTCGCCTGGGCTTCACTGCGGGTGCTGAACAAAGTGCCGCTCAACGATGTGCTGGTGATCATCGCGGTAACGACCATCACGGTGTTTACCGACCTGGCCACGGCAGTGTTGTGCGGGATTATTATCGCGGCGCTGAATTTTGCCTGGCAGCAAGCGCGTGAGCTGTACGCCGATGAACACCTGGAAGCCGACGGCAGCAAACTGTATCGCCTGCACGGCACTCTGTTTTTTGCCTCGACCACGCCGTTTCTCAATCAGTTCGACCCGGCCAGCGATCCGCAGCGGGTGACGCTGGATTGCCGGCACCTGAGCTTCGTCGATTATTCGGCCATCGCCGCGCTGAAAACCCTGCGCGAACGCTACGCCAAGGCCGGCAAGCAGTTGCAGGTGTTTCACCTGTCCGAGCGCTGCAAGAAGTTGTTGAAACGCGCCGGGGTCGACCACGACTGAGGTCGACCCCGGTGGCTGATCAGGCATCGATGGCAGGGAAATCGATGTCGGTCAGTGCCGCGTTGTTCAGGTAGTTGGTGAGGGTTTGCGCGGCGACGATGGCGATCACTTCGATGATTTTCTTGTCGTCGATGCCGGCGGCGCGGGCGGCGGCAATCTGTTCATCGCTCAGATGACCGCGGGTTTCGGTCAGTTGATGGGCAAGGGTGGCAAAAGCATTCAGTCGACCGTGACGCGCTTCGACGATTTCTTCTGCTGCCAGCCCGGCCTTGCTGGCAAACAGGGTGTGCGCCGCCAGGCAATAGTCGCAACCGTTGACTTGCGAGGTGGCCAGGTACACCGCCTCTTTTTCCTTGGCACTCAGTGAGGTCTTGCCCAGAGTGGCCGAGATTTGCACGTAGGCATCCAGCGCGACAGGCGCAGTGGCCAGGGTCTTGAACAGGTTGGGCAGGAAGCCGATTTTTTTCTGCACGCCTTCAAGTGTCGGGCGAGTGGCGTCGGTGGCGGTTTCGAGGCTGAGAGGGGCGATGCGGCTCATGGTGATTCTCCGAAAGTCCGGTGCGAAGTGCGCCGGGGATGGAGGCCATGTTATTGAGCGCGGCTGGTGCTTTGGGTGCAAATCGTCGAGGATATGCGGCAGATCGTCCAAACCTGCCGCCGGAGGAGTCCTTCAATGGATCGCCTGTCCACCTTGCTCAGCCATTTCGGTGTCAATGCCGGCACCTTTCACAGCGGCACGTTCTGCGGGGTGAGCGCCTACGGCGGCGATCAGGTGTGCGGGCATGTGCACCTGTTGCAGGCGGGGGAATTGTTGCTCAAGCCGGGCAATGATCCTGAACTCTCGCTCAATGAACCGACCCTGATCTTTTTCCCGCGCCCCATGGCCCATCGCCTGTTCGCCAACGAAGCCATGGGCACGCAACTTGTTTGCGCTTCACTGACCTTCGACGGCGGCGCGGGCAATGCCCTGGCGGCGGCACTGCCGGATTACCTGGTGCTGAAACTCGCCGATCTGCCGGAAATGGCCAACACTCTGGAGTGGCTGTTCAAGGAAGCTTTCGACGGCCACTGCGGGCGAGAAGCGGTGATGGACCGGTTGTTCGAATTGCTGGTGATTCTGCTGCTGCGCCACCTCATCAGCAGTCGAAACCAGCAGCCGGGCATGATGGCGGGGCTGGCCGATCCGAAGATTTCCCGAGCCTTGAACCTGATGCACGAGCAGCCGGCCAAGGCCTGGAGCGTCGCCGAACTGGCAAGCGCGGCCAATCTGTCCCGCGCCGGTTTTGCCGAACATTTCCGGCGGGTGGTGGGGCAGACGCCGGTGGATTATCTGGTGAACTGGCGGATCAGCCTCGCGCAGAAACGCCTGCGCGAGGGACGGCCGATCGCCCTGATCGCCGAAGAGGTCGGCTATGAAAGTCCCTCGGCGCTGGCCCGGGCGTTTCGGCGCAAGACCGGGCTCAGCCCGCGTGAATGGAAGGCCGGTGCGAGCTGACGACTATCTGGCGAATTTCTTTGCCCCGGCCACGCACAGGATCACCCCCAGCGTGACCGCCAGCATGCCCATGCTGACATGCTCGTGCAGCAACGTCGCGGCCAGTGCCAGACCGAAGAATGGCTGCAACAACTGCAACTGTCCGACCGCCGCAATCCCGCCCTGAGCCAGCCCGCGATACCAGAACACGAAACCGATCAGCATGCTGAACAGCGAAACGTAAGCCAGACACACCCACGCCGACACGCTGATACCGCTGAACGAGGCGGGCGCCAGCCAGACACTCAGCACGGCCATCACCGGCAACGACAGCACCAGCGCCCAGCAAATCACCTGCCAGCCGCCGAGAGTGCGCGACAGTTTGGCGCCTTCGGCGTAACCGAGGCCGCAGGCGAGAATTGCCGCCAGCATCAGCAAATCGCCGGTGGGCGAGGCAGTCAGGCCTTGCGAGATCGCGAAGCCGACCACCAGCGAACTGCCCAGCACCGAAAAAATCCAGAACACCGGACGCGGCCGCTCACCGCCGCGCAGCACGCCGAAAATCGCCGTCGCCAGTGGCAGCAATCCTACGAACACAATCGAATGCGCCGACGTCACGTATTGCAGCGCCAGGGCCGTCAACAACGGGAAACCCACGACCACGCCCAGCGCCACGATCAACAACGAGAACCACTGATCCCGCGCCGGCCGTCGTTCGCGAAACAGCCACAACAGGCTCAACGCCAGGGCGCCGGCGATGGTCGCACGGATGACGGTGAGGAACACCGGATCGAACTCCAGCACCGCCAGCCGCGTGGCGGGGAGCGAGCCGCTGAAGATCACGACGCCGATGAAGCCATTGATCCAGCCGCTGGTTTTTTCCAGGGCCGGTGTGCCGAGATGGGAGGTTCGTTCCATGGATGTGGCGCTCGGAGGTGGGTTGCGTCGAATCGATCCTAGGGCTGAGAATCAAGACAATCAAAAAATTGTCATGGATACAGCCCGATATGCCGCGCTCTCGCTACAAGACTCTTGTCGACACCTTTGCGGCTGACATCCGCGCCGGCCGCCTGTTGCCCGGCACGCGTTTGCCGACTCACCGGCAATTGGCAGCCAGCGAAGGGCTGGCGCTGGTCACCGCGTCGCGGGTGTACGCCGAGCTCGAGGCCATGGGCCTGGTCAGCGGCGAAGCCGGGCGCGGCACGTTCGTGCGGGAAACGTCGTTGTTGCCGGGGCAAGGCATCGACCAGAAAGACGTCGCGGTGGGCATGATCGATCTGAACTTCAACTACCCGTCATTGCCGGGGCAGGCCGAGCTGCTGCGCACCGCGTTGCGGCAGCTGGCGTTGTCCGGCGACCTTGAAGCGCTGCTGCGCTATCAGCCCCACGCCGGTCGCCAGCATGAACGGGCCTCGGTGGCGCGGCACCTGCAAACACGCGGTTTGAGTGTCGAGGCCGAGCAGGTGCTGATCGTCAACGGCGCGCAGCAAGGGCTGGCAGTCACGTTGATGGCGCTACTCAAACCCGGCGATGTGATTGCCGCCGACGCCTTGACCTATTCGGGATTCAAAGTGTTGGCCGAAGCGCTGCACCTGGAAGTAGTGGCGATCCCCGTCAATGAGCAGGGCCCCGATCTGGCGGCCCTCGACAAACTCTGCCGCCAACGACCGGTGCGTGCGGTGTACAGCATGCCGACCCTGCACAATCCACTGGGCTGGGTGATGCCTTTGGAACAACGTGAGGATTTGATCGCGATTGCCCACCGGCATGATCTGACAATCATCGAGGACGCGGCCTACGCCTTTCTGGTCGATAGCCCACCACCGCCGTTGGCTGATCTGGCGCCGGAGCGCACGGTCTACGTGTCGGGCCTGTCGAAAAACATCGCCACCGGCCTGCGTGTCGGTTTCATCGCCGCGCCGGTCGAGCGGGTGGCGGCGCTGGAGCGGATCATCCGTGCGACCACCTGGAACACCCCCGGCGTGATGACCGCCATCGCCTGCGGCTGGCTCGACGACGGCACCGTCACCTTGCTCGAAGCGCAAAAGCGCAGCGACGCCCAGGCCCGGCAAGTTCTGGCCGCGCAGATCCTCGAAGGCCTGCCGACTGTCGGCCATCCCTCTTCGTATTTTCTTTGGCTGCCGCTGCCGGAAGATATTCGGGCCGACCACATCGTGGTCGAGTTGATGCACGAACAGGTTTCCGTCACCACCGCCGAGCCCTTCACCGTGTCCACCCATGTGCCCCACGCGATTCGGCTGGCGTTGGGCTCGGTGGACATGCTTGCCCTGCGTCAAGCCTTGCTCAAAGTCCGCCAGGTCGTGGGCGCCTACCTGTAGCGCAAGTGACCGCGCAGGATTACCCTTGGCGCCGCCGAAGACCTGGAAATCCCTGATGAAAAACGCTGCACTGACTTTCGCCCTGATCCTCAACGCTGGCCTGCTCAGTACACCCGTTCTGGCCGCTGGTGACGCCGAGGCCGGCGCAAAAATCTTCCCGCGCCTGTGCGGCGGTTGTCATCAAGTCGGCGAATCTGCCCGGCCGGGATTCGGTCCGGAACTCAACGGCATCATCGGCCGCCCGGCGGGTACGTCGGCGAATTACGTGTACTCCGATGCGATGAAAAACTCCGGCCTGACCTGGGATCGTGAAACGCTGACGAAGTATCTGAAAGATCCGAAGGGCGTGGTGCCGGGGACGCGGATGATTTTCTGGGGACTGAGTGACGAGGAGAAGATTGATAATTTGTTGGCGTATCTGCAGACCTTTTCTCAGCAATGAAGCGCCTGTGCGGGAGCTGCGCATTTGAGGGGGCGGGGCGTTAGTCTGGCACGCGCCCCAATTTTTCCGTGGCAGTGAGTCATGCCATGTTCAAGGATTGGCGAGTGCGGGCGATAAGTCTGACATCCATTCCCTCGAACTTTCCCCGCCATGAAAAAATTGCTCATTGTTGTTGGCTCACTCTTGCTGCTCTGCGGATGCGTCACCAAAAATTTCAGTGTCGAAGATCGTCAGCAAATCAAGACCCTGAAAGTGCTCCCCGTGTATGTCGCCGTCGAAAACTTCAAATACACCAGCATGACCCAAGCCTGGAGCGCGGGACTCGGTGCCGGTGCCGGCGCAGCCACCGGGATGGCGGCCGGTGCATCGACGACACAAGTCAATGCATTGGCAGGCGCGGGGTCTGTGGAGGGGACAAAAAATGGTGATGTGCTGACGGGGGATATCTCCCGGGCAATCCTCAACAACATGAAGGCCAATGATATCGACCTGGCCAAACTGGTCCGCCAGAGTTTCGTTGACCGGGTTCAGCAGGAGCGGCTGTTCACAATAGTCGGAGAAGGCGAGCAGGCTGATGCCGAGATCGAGATCATCGTCTCGCAATGGGGGTTGAGCCTGAAAAACTTCAGCACCGAGTTGTATCCGGTTATTGGCGCAACCGCTCAGATCAAGCGCAAGGGCTCGGCGGTGTGGCGCAACTTTGAAACGATCTCCGTATTCAATGACGCCAACAACCTTGCTTACCTGCCGGAGCAATATGCAAGAGATCCCGAAGTTCTGCGCAAGGCGTTTACCCACGTGTCTGATCTGTTGATGGCCGATCTGATCAAAGACATGCAGCAATAAAGCGGTTTACTTCAGCGCCAGTCTCAATCGTGCAGTCACATCTTTGATCGACGCCCCCTGAGTCGCAGAGGGGGTCGGGCTTTCGCCAAAATGAATCATGGCGGCGTCGAGTTTGCATCAGCCATTTTCGCTCACCTCGACGAGAGAAGCCTGACAGGCCACTTGATTGCGGCCTGCCGCTTTCGCCTTATACAACTGCTGGTCGGCACGTTTGACCAGTGCTGTGGGGGTGTTGTCGGCCGGGTCGGCGAGGCTGACACCAATGCTGACCGTCACCGGGCCGACTGCTGGAAAATCCGCCTCGGCAATCGCTGATCGAATCTTTTCGGCGACGATATCGGGCGTATCGGGTTTGGCGATTTCCGGCAGCAGCACCGCAAATTCTTCGCCTCCGTAACGGGCGACGAAATCCGTGCTCCGGATGCTGATCTGGATCAGCTGCGCCAATTGCTGCAGTACGTCGTCGCCGGCCGCATGGCCGTGAGTGTCGTTGATGCGTTTGAAGTGATCGGCATCAATCAGAAGCAATGCAAACGGCCGCCCGGTACGACGGAACAGCAGGCTGTATTCGGTGAGTTTTTCGTCGAAACGGCGGCGGTTGTAGACACCGGTCAAGCCATCGTGGGTGGCCAGGTTCAGCAGCTCGGCGTTGGCCAGGGTCAGGGCCGCCGTGCGTTGGGCGACGGTGGCTTCGAGCGATGCGTTGGTCTCCTGCAGCTCACGCTCCTTGGCGAGCAGCGATTGGGTCATGGCATCGATGGACTGGCCGAGCTGGGCAATTTCCCGCACGGGATGCCGGAGCGGAAAGTACGCACCAGGCTGGTTGTTCTGCACTTTTTGGGCTGAACGCGCGAGGTGCTCGATGGGTCGGCTCAGGTACAGCGCCAGGTAATACGCTACGAGTCCGAATGTCACGGCGGCGAAAACCCCCAGCAACAGCAGTTTATAAAGCAGCAGTCGCGCCGGTTGCAGCGCAGTGTCCAGTGGTTGACGCACGGCAATCGACCACGACAGCGCGGTGCCCGTAGGCGTCGGCACCGTCACCTCACTGGTCAGGTACCCGTTGCCGACGACCCAGCCCGGGGACTTCGGATCCTTGGCCGGCATTTGTTGACCAACCAGCGCTTCCGGGTACAGCACCTTGCCGTCGTGATCGATGATCAGCGCTTCGATATCCGGCTCCGCCCCCTTGTGCGACATCGCTGCCGATTCGACGATGTGCGTGACCCAGCTCCAGTGCGCATGGGCGCCGAGCACACCGATCACCTGGCCATCGGCGTTGCGGATGGGCGCGGCGAAGTCGATGAAGCGCAGTGGCTCGCCGTTGGGCAGACCCGGCAACAGTTTCGCCAACAAAACGGCTTCGTGCGGATCGCCGGTGTATTCCCCGCGCAGACCGGCCTGAAACCATGGGCGCTGTTGCACGACCTGACCGACCAGCAAACCGTTGACTGCCTGATGCACACGCCCCTGAGCGTCGGTCACCCCCATCCACGCATACTCGGAGCGGGCTTCGGTGCGCAGCTGCATCGATTTGAGAATTGCCGGATTGTCCAGATCGCCGCGTTCCAGATGCGGCGCCCGGCTGAGCAGATAGACCTCCAGTTGCCGCTCGCGCAACTGCTCGCCCAGCAGCGTCGCCGCCGACCGCGCGGTACTCAGCAGCGCATTGCCGCTGGCGCGTTTCATTTGTTCAGTGGCGATATCACCGACGTAAAAGCCCACGCTCAATAGCGTCAGCAGAGACAAACCGGCAAACCAGAGAGTCAGGTGGCTACGCAGGCTGGCTTTGAGCATGAGCGAGGTCTGTTTTTATTGAAGTGGCGCCATGGTATGCGACATCGCGGACGGGCTGCCAGCAAGGCGTTTAATGAAAACCTGCCGAGACTGATATCAATGAGCCATTGCGTTCGGTAAAGTGTGCGCCGCCCGAGAGACGGATCCCGGGCGTTTACCCATGGAGTCTCGCAGTGAAATACCTCAGCAAAGTAGTCGCCGCCGCACTGTTCGGTGTGGTTCTGGCAGGTTGCACCGGCACCCCGATGAACACCAGACATTACGACAGCAGCCAATACACCGTGATTGGCCACAGCGAAGCCAGCGCCACCGGCCTGATGCTGTTCGGCGTGATCCCGATCCGGCAGAACAGCCGTTTCGTCCGTGCACAGGATGCCGCGATCAAGGCCAAGGGCGGCGACGCCATGATCAATACTCAGATTCAGGAAAACTGGTTCTGGGCATGGGTCCTGAGCGGCTATACCACCAAGGTCTCCGGTGATGTGGTCAAACTGAAAACCGTGCAATAAGCACCGGTTGGACGTGAAAAAGCCCGGCTGATCAGGCCGGGCTTTTTGTTTGTACAGCGGTAGAGCGTTTTATTCAGGCAACGCGGCGTTCTTGCAGACGATCAGCGCCACCTTCGGCAACGCGGCGTTCTTGCAGACGATCAGCGCCACCTTCAGCAACGCGGCGTTCTTGCAGGCGATCAGCGCCACCTTCGGCAACGCGACGTTCTTGCAGACGATCAGCGCCACCTTCGGCAACGCGACGTTCTTGCAGGCGATCAGCGCCACCTTCAGCAACGCGGCGTTCGATCAAACGATCCGAACCACCCTCAGCTAAACGACTTTCAATCAACCGATCCGAACCGCCTTCGGCGATCATGGTGTGGGCGGGTTTGGCTGCAAAAGCGTTGACTGCAAGAACCGAGAAAGCGATGCCGAGAAGGATTTGGCGTTTCATGATCGTGTGCTCCAGGGGTGTTGTTTGTTGGGTATGGAGCCGATGTTACGCCGCGAATTTTTTATGAGAACTTCATTGAGCTGATGGTGACTATCGACGCCAGAAATGAATGCCGTTATCGCTGCATGTGCCTGATTTCATTGGCCAGCTCGTAGGCTTGCTCACGGAGTTCGGCAAATTTTGCATTCAGTTCGCCATAGCCGCGCTTCCAGGCAAATGCACCGTTGATGCTGGTTTGTCCGAGCACGACATCATTGAAGGACCCCATCCCGCCATAGGCCGAGAGCAGCCACGTGATTCCGGAATAATCGGAGTCCAGCAATCGTGCGCGAGCTTTTCGCATCCACGCGCTCCAGTGCGCTTCTCCGTCGCTTTCCAGAACACTGATTAGCTCATTCAGTACCTTGATCAGCGTTTCGGTTTTCGGGCCCATGTTCAATGAGTGCTCCTTTTGATGAGGCGTAGATACTCAACCAGTGACGACTTCAAGACGCCGAAGAGTGAGCGTTGCGCAAAGAGCGATCAAACAAGCTGACGCTTCACGTCCAGCGCGATCGAGGCAAAGCCTTTACCTGTGCCCGGATTAGATGTCGAAGTATTTTGCATCGACGAGACGTCCTCCCAGCGATCCACGGATTCAATGTGTTCATGGGAGGCGTCCGTATCGATTTCAAATGCGATGAAACATTCGTTTTGATCCAGCAAAAGTCCGAACAGGCGAGGCATGCCGGGAAAGTCGATTTCCAGTTCCAGCACGATGGACGACGACCAGTCGATGCCTTGGTACTCTGCGTATCGGGCCAGGGCGACAGGTACACCCTGTTTGCGCCATTCACTGGCGCAAAGCATCAAACGATGCGCAACGACTGCGTTTTGCTCCTGCACGTTGAGCTGTTTTTTCTTCAGTAGTCGTTCAATGTCCATGGGAAACCTGAATTCGCAGCGTCGGGCTAAGAGCTTACCCAGCAAACGCAAAAAGCGCGCGCAAAGAAAAGCCCGGCTGATCAGGCCGGGCTTATCTTTATGCGCTGCTTACTTATGCAACGCGGCGTTCGATCAGGCGATCAGCGCCACCTTCAGCAACGCGGCGTTCGATCAGACGATCAGCGCCACCTTCGGCAACGCGGCGTTCGATCAGACGATCCGAACCACCTTCAGCAACGCGGCGTTCGATCAGACGATCAGCGCCACCTTCAGCAACACGACGTTCGATCAGACGATCAGCGCCACCTTCGGCAACGCGGCGTTCGATCAAACGATCCGAACCACCCTCAGCCACTCGACTTTCAATCAACCGATCCGAACCGCCTTCGGCGATCATGGTGTGGGCGGGTTTGGCTGCAAAAGCGTTGACTGCAAGAACCGAGAAAGCGATGCCGAGAAGGATTTGGCGTTTCATGATCGTGTGCTCCAGGGGTGTTGTTTGTTGGGTATGGAGCCGATGTTACGCCGCGGATTTTTTATGAGAACTTCATTGAGCTGATGGTGACTATCGACGCCAGCAATGAATGCCGGAACCCTTGTTCTAGGGCACCAGCGGCCGAATGCACAGCTCTCCGGTGGCGCGGGTCAGGGCCAGATCATGCAGCGCATCGCGGGTCAGACCGGCGCGAGCCTTGGCCAGCCACGCCGGGCAGTTCGGGTCGTGGCGGTAGGGCGCGAAGTCGGCGTATTGCTGCAGCAGACGGGTTTGCAACTCGTCCAGACGCGGGCGAATCTGCTTGCCCAAGTCCGGGCGCGGCGTGTCTGGCGCGGCACCGGCTGCCTGCCACTGTGCGAGCAAACCGTACTGCACCAGTTTGTTGGCCTCCATCTGTGCGGCGATCAACTGCGCGACGTCTTCCGGATCGAGCTTGCGTTCGGCGGCCAGCTTGCGGGCGTTGTCGATCACCTGTGCCTCACGGGGGCTGTCCTGGATCGGTTTGCC
This sequence comes from Pseudomonas sp. B7, assembly GCF_016735645.1. NCBI lineage: Bacteria > Pseudomonadati > Pseudomonadota > Gammaproteobacteria > Pseudomonadales > Pseudomonadaceae > Pseudomonas > Pseudomonas sp. B7. The sequence goes on along the minus strand of NZ_JAERRE010000015.1, from coordinate 91,680 downwards.
GCTGTCCCATTTGGTCAGGGCGACGAGGTCGCCGATGTTCAGGCGTTCGTTCAACGTGTTCACCAATCCTTGCACCACCTCGGGCGAGGGGGCGGGGGCGGCGTGGGCAGTCGTCGCCAGAACAGTCAATAAGGTGCAACTCAGCAGAAATGGGGAACGGCGCATGGGGGGATTCACTTCCTGTCGTGATGGGGAGGCTATGCACATTGGTCGAGGTGCAGATTACGAAGTTTTAATGCAAACCGGTACGACCTGAACGGCATCGCATACTTTAGACTCTGTCATCAGCTCCCACCCGAGACGGATCCTCAATGCAAACCCCCGCTCAATCCCCCCTCTGGAAAACCTACCTGCTGTTCCTCGCCCCGATGGTGCTGTCTAACTTCCTGCAATCGATGTCGGGCACGGTCAACAGCATTTACATCGGCCAGATGCTCGGCACGCAGGCGCTGGCGGCGGTGTCCGGCATGTTTCCGATCATCTTTTTCTTCATCGCGCTGGTCATCGGCCTGGGCGCCGGGGCAGGGGTGTTGATCGGTCAGGCGTGGGGCGCGCGTGAGTCGCACATGGTCAAGGCGATTGCCGGGGCGACGTTGTTGCTGGGGGTGTTGATCGGGCTGGTGGCGGCGGTGCTGGGCAGTGTGTTTGCGCGTCAGGCCTTGCAGGGTTTGGGCACGCCGGCGGATGTGCTGGATGATGCGGTGGCCTATGCGCGGGTGATGATGTGGACCTTGCCGGTTGTGTTGGTGTACGTGCTGTTCACCCAGTTGTTACGTGGGGTGAGCGATACGCTGTCGCCGATGCTGGCGCTGCTGCTGTCGACCGTTGTCGGGCTGGCGCTGACACCGGCGTTCATTCGCGGCTGGATCGGCTTGCCGCAACTGGGCATTCAGAGCGCGGCAATTGCGGGTCTGGTCGGTACGCTGACGTCGTTGGCGTGGCTGTCATGGCGCCTGATTCGCAAGGGCCATCCGCTGGCGCCGGATCGCGAGTTCTTTGCGGCGTTGCGTCTGGACGGGGTGATTCTCGGCAAGGTGTTGCGCATAGGTCTGCCGACCGGGGTGCAGATGATCGTGCTGTCGCTGTCGGAGCTGGTGATCCTGGCGCTGGTCAACCAGCATGGCTCGCAGGCGACGGCGGCCTATGGCGCGGTGACGCAGATCGTCAACTACGTGCAGTTTCCGGCGCTGTCGATTGCGATCACCGCGTCGATCCTCGGCGCCCAGGCGATCGGTGCCGGGCGGTTGGAGCGAATGGGCCCGATCCTGCGCACCGGGCTGTGGATCAACGTGTGCCTGACCGGTGGTTTGATCCTGGCGGGCTACCTGTTGTCGCATTGGCTGCTGGGGCTGTTCCTGACCGAAGACTCGACCCGGGCAATGGCCGAACACCTGTTGCACATCATGTTGTGGAGCCTGTTGATCTTCGGTTTCCAGGCGATCATCGGCGGCATCATGCGCGCCAGCGGCACGGTGCTGGTGCCGGTGGGTGTGGCGATCATTTGCGTGCTCGGTGTGCAGTTGCCGGCGGCCTACTGGCTGGACGGGAAGTTCGGTCTGCAGGGTGTGTGGATGGCGTTTCCGATCGCGTATCTGGGGATGCTGGTGTTGCAGACGCTGTATTACACACGGGTCTGGAAGCATCAGAAGATTGAGCGGTTGGTGTGATGAAGCGATCCGGGTAGACATTGGTGAGGCTGGCACAAGTGCCGGATGTTTGCTTAAGTCATTCGAGACCCATCGGGCGCCGGAGCATTGCATGTCGATTCGATTGTTGTTGGCGGCCGCGTCTTGCCTGACCTTCATCCCTGCTGCGAGTGCGGTGGAGTACACCCGGGTCAACACCACCGCCAGCCAGATCAGTTTCACTTACAGCCAGATGGGCTCGCGGATGTACGGCACGTTCGGCAAGTTCGACGCGACGCTGGATTTCGACAGCGATAACCTCGCCAACGCCCGCACCACGCTGCACATCGACCTGACCAGCATCGACGCCGGCAGTGAAGATGCCAATACCGAGCTGGTGAAACCGGCGTGGTTCGACACCGATAAATTCCCGGTGGCGGTGTTCGAATCGACCCGCTTCAGCCCGGTCGGCGCCGACCGTTATCTGGTCGACGGCCACCTGACCCTCAAAGGCATCACCCGTGAGGTGCAGGTGCCGGTGCAACTCAAACCCGATAGCAGCATTGGCATCTTCGACGGCGAACTGGTGCTCAAGCGCGACCAGTTCGGCCTCGGCGCGGGGGAGTGGGCGGACACCGTGGTGTCGAAGGATATCGACATCAAGTTCAAGGTCGTTGCCCCTGCGCAGTGACCGGCCTCAATACGTCCGCCAATGTCCCGGCATCCAGCGCCATTGGTTGCCGGCCCAGCGGTAATGCCCGGCAACCCAGTGATAACCCGGCGCAGGCATGACCGGAACCACTTCGACGATCGGTGGTGGCCGATGCGGGCGAACCGGTTCGACGACACAGCCCGACAGGGTGATCGCCACCAGCGCGGCAGCGAGCAAGCATTTCATGGTTTTCGCGCAACGCAGAACGTTCATGGCAACTCCTCAAGGCCTGCGTCGGAAAATGAACGCAGCTGAAAAATTGGACGCCAAATCGGCGAAAGATCCGTTCTCGGGCAGATGAAATTTTTGTCAGGCTTGCACAGGGTATGATGTCGCGGTTCGCCGGTCACTCAACCCGCCCGGCAACTTGTGTTTTACCGTTGGAGTCCGCCCGCCATGCCCCGCATCACCCATTACAAGTCCCCTTGTCCCGAAGGCGTCAACAGTCAGATCCTGCAAATGGTGGTCGACTATCTCACCGACATCAGTGCCGTCGGGCTGGGTCCGAGCAATCTGCTGTACAACGTCTATCAGTACGCGGTGGGCTACGAGGTGCATCTGTATCTGGAGGCGTTGAACGGCGAGAAGGGCACCGAGGTGGAACTGCTGGTCGCCACCGACGACGATGATCCGGAGCAGGTGGTCGGCTTCCTGTTGTACCTGCCGGTGCAGGGCGATTGGGAGGCGTGCAACGTGGCCTACCTGGCGGTGCGCGAGGGGCATCGGCGTCAGGGCGTGGCCCGTTCGTTGATCGCGGACATGGTGGCGCGTTACCCCCATGCCGAGCTGACCTGCAGCGTCGGCAAGGTGCCGTATTTCGAGGCGCTGGGTTTCGAGGTGCTGGGCCAGCTCGAAACGCAGGTGCTGATGAGCACCCGGCCTTACCGCAGCAACGGGCTGCGCGGTTTCATCGACACCACACCGATCTACCGTTCGCTGGAAGTGCAGCAGATCCACACCTACCTGCTGCAAAAACACGGCAAGCGCGCCATGCTCGATGCCGAAAAACAGCGCGACCGGCATCTGGATCAGGTCACCCGCCGCACTGAAGAATTTGTCCGCCAGCGCCTGACCGTTCACTGATTCTTTCTCTTTGAAACGACAAAAGCCCTTGTTGCGATCTGCGCAGCAAGGGCTTTTTTGTGCCGGTGATTTCAGGACAGTTTCACGTTCATGGTGATGCGCGCCGTGAACACTTTCTTGCCTTCGGCGTCGTGGACATCCACTGGCACGATCTTGTCGCCTTCGGTCTGCCAGTCCAGCCCTTCACCATTGGCCACGGCGGTCACGTCGGTCTTGGCCTTGGCCAGGTATTCGACGGTCATGCCCTTGGGAATCCAGCGTGCGCCGGCGGGAATCGACACGTCGGTCATCATCCCGGCTGCCAGTTCGGCGGCATTGCACAGGGCGATGGCATGCACGGTGCCGAGGTGGTTGGTGATCTCGCGGCGAAACGGCACCTGCACCTGCGCCGAACCTGCCCGCAACTCGGTCACCAGCGGGTTGATGGTGCTGAAGTACGGCGCGACCTGGCAGGCCATCTGGCTGAACGCCTGGGAACCGACACTGTTGAACATGCTGAGAAACTGACTCATGGGTGAAGCCTCGCGGTTAGGGTATTTACAGAATATTGTTCTGTAACGGAACGGTATTCTGTTCGAGGGAAATCTGTCAACCTGTGCGTGTTTCGATCACCGGCACGGACGTGCCCTTTACTTGGATTTTCAAGGCCCATGGACACCGCAGATCTCCTCGAACGCAGCTACCCCGGCCGCCGCGCCGAACTCAAGCGCGACATCTTTCGCAAAGCCCTGCGCCTGTTCAACGAACAGGGCATCGAGGCCACCACCATCGAAATGATCCGTGCCGAGTGCGACACCAGTGTCGGGGCGATCTACCACCATTTCGGCAACAAGGAAGGGCTGGTGGCCGCGTTGTTCTTCACCGCGCTGGAGGATCAGGCGCGCCTGCGCGACGCCTATCTGGCCGACGCGACGACCACCGAAGAGGGCGTTCAGGCGCTGGTCTACAGCTACGTGGATTGGGTCGAGAACCAGCCGGAGTGGGCGCGGTTCCAGTATCACGCGCGCTTTGCCGTGACCCGGGGCCCGCACAAGGAAGAACTGGCCGAGCGCAATAAGACCCGCAATCTGAGTCTGCGCACTTGGCTGGCCGAGTCTGGGCGCGCGGCTGAACTCAACGAGTACCCGGCGGAGCTGCTGCCGTCGCTGATCGTCGGTCAGGCCGACAGCTATTGCCGCGCGTGGCTGTCCGGGCGAGTGCAAGGCAGTCCGAAGGCGTATCGCGAATTGCTGGCCCAGGCCACTTGGCGCTCAATCCGTCGCGAACCCGAACGCTGATTTTCAGAGACAAAAAAAGAGCCTCAAGACTCTTTGATGGGGATGAAGTAGAGCCCGCGAGGCTCAAGATGCGCATGAAGCCAGGTGCGGGCTTGATTGGGGTTCAGAGCACCCGCACCTACGCAACGTCTTGGCGGACCAAGCGACTGCGTAGCTCCATCGTAGGAAGCTGAGGTGGTGCGCTCAAGTACCGTCAGTCACCTGCTTTGAGGGTGCGGGCAGCGGCTCTTTCGACCATCGCAATGATGGTGGCGAACAGCTCGTCACGGGCCTGTACGGCGCTGATTTCATCGGTGGCGGCTGCTTGCGACAGGGCTTCGGCGGCGCCGAGCATGGCACGTAATCCTGCCTGACCGATCTCTGCGCCGTCAGCGAAAGGCGAGAGCACGCGGCGGCACTTCTCCAGGAAAATCGCCTCGTATTCGCGCTTGATCTTCTCCAGTTCCGGCGTGCTCGCCAGAGCCGCAATTACCCCCGGAATCTCGTTGCCCTGAGTCAGCACGCAATCGACATACGCCGTGGCAATCACCGTCGCAGTGCCGGTCAAAGTCGCTTCGGCATTGGCCAGCGCCGCGTCCATCAGGGCCGTCTGGCGCCGGTCGAAATCCTGATACAGCGCCGCGAGCAGACCGGCGCGGGTGGTGAAGTGGTCGTAGACCACCGGTTTGGTCACACCGGCCTTTTCCGCCAGATAGCCGAGGGTCAGGGCATCGGTGCCTTCTTCGCGAATCAGCTGCCAGGCCACGTCGAGCAACTGGCGCTGGCGGTCTTCCCGGGACAGGCGGCGACGAGGTTGTGCGGGTTCCGGAGTTTCAGTGGTTGACATTGCTTATATACCAAACGTAACTTACTGAAGGTAACTTACTAAACGTAGCTTATCGAAAGGATAAGCCCTTGGTCAGCAATCACCAACCGGAGATTTCCCCATGCACGCATTGATTGTTGTTGATCACGATGATCCACGTTCGCTGACCCACGCGTTGGCGCAGCAGATTGCCAACGGCCTGTCGGCAAGCGATCCCTCCAACACCTTCGAAATCGCCGAACTGCACGCCGAAGAATTCGACCCACGCTTTGGTGTGGCCGACTGGGCGGTGCATCACCGCGAATCCGCGCCACCGGCGGACGTGCTGGCCGAGCAGGCACGCATCGATCGCGCCGATGCGCTGGTGCTGGTCTATCCGGTGTTCTGGTGGTCGATGCCGGCGCTGCTCAAAGGCTGGATCGACCGGGTGTTCAGCAATGGCTGGGCGTACGATTTCGACGGCGATAAGACCCTGAAGAAGCTCGGACGACTGCGCGTGCACCTGGTTGCACTCGGCGGAGCGGATGCGCGCACTTACGAACGCCACGGCTACGGCGCGGCGATGAAGACGCAGATTGATCACGGGATTTTCGATTACTGCGGGGCGACGGTGTCGGGCTCGGCGTTGTTGCTGGAGTCCGAGTCGAGCGATCCGGCAATGCAGTTGCAGGCGGCGCGCGAACTCGGACTTGGGTTGTTCCGCTGAGTGTCAGCGAGCACCCGGCCACCCGGCTTTATCCAGGGCCGCGAGCAGGGTGGCGGCATCCAGCCCCGGCACCGAATGCCCGTTGCCTTCGGTGCTCTCGCTGGCCAGCAAGGCGTTGATGATCGCTTCTTCCACCGCCTCGGTCGCCGCCAGGAACAACTCGCTGATGTGATCGTTGTTGACCATCCGCAAGCCGTCGCAGGTCGACGCACCTTTGCCTTCATAGGCGGCGGGGGGGATATGGCCGTTGCCGGTGGCGAAGGCGATGAAGATGTCGCCGCTGTGATCCTCATTGCCGCCACCGGTGCGCGCCAGACCGAGGCTCGCCCGTTGCGCCAGTCGCGTGCATTGATGCGGCAACAGCGGTGCATTGGTGGCGAGGGCCACTACGATCGAGCCCATGCCCGGATGCGGCAACGAAGCGCGCAGGAACGGCGAATCCACCTGTTCCATATATCGCCCGACCGGGTAGCCGTCGACCCGCAGTTCGCTGCGAATCCCGTGGTTGGCCTGGACGATGGCGCCCACTGTCCAGCCACCCTGAGCCTTGCTCAAGCGACGTGATGCGGTGCCGATCCCACCTTTGAATTCATGGCAGATCATGCCGCTGCCACCACCCACCGCGCCTTCCTGCACCGGGCCGTCAACGGCATTGCTCATCGCTTCGGCCACATGTTTGGGCTTCACATGAAAGCCGTTGATGTCGTTGAGCAAGCCATCGAAGGTTTCCAGCACCACCGGCATGTTCCAGTAGAGACGGCCGTCATCCGGTTGCTGCGCGCGATCCAGCTCGATCAAGGCATCACGCACCACGCCGAGGCTGTGAGTGTTGGTGAAGGCGATCGGGCTGGTCAGCAGGCCGGCTTCGCGAATCCACTCCAGTCCTGTGGCGTCACCGTTGCCGTTGAGTACGTGGACGCCGGCGAAACACGGTTGTGCGTTGGTCGAACCGGCGCGTGGTTCGATCAGGGTGACGCCGCTGCAGATGTCACGACCGCTGGCGCTGCGGCCGCGCACGTTGCTGTGGCCGACCCTTACGCCGGGTACGTCGGTGATGGCGTTGAGCGGGCCAGGCTGCAATTGACCGATGCGGATATGGAGATCGCGGGCACGTGGTTTCATTGATGTTCTCTCTGTGGAAGGCAGTGATTTGAAGGGTTGTTACTGGCCGTTCTTGACCTTGCTCCACACCCGCGTGCGCACCCGTTCGGTGGCTTTGGGCAGGGGCTCGAGGGTGTACAGCGTCGCCATCGCCATGGCTGACGGGTACACCGCCGGGTTGTCGCGGGTGGTCTGGGCGACCAGCGCCGTGGCGGCGCGATTGCCGTTGGGGTAGGACAAGTGATCGCTGACCGGCGCAATCACATCGGGCCGCAGCAGGTAGTCGATGAACGCCAGGCCTTGGGCCGGATGCGGTGCGTCCTTGAGCAAGACCAGCGTGTCGAACCATACCGGCGCGCCTTCCTTCGGCAGGCTGTACTGAATCTTCACGCCGTTGCCGGCCTGCTCGGCGGTGGTCTTGGCTTCGAGCATCGCGCCGGACCAACCGACCGCCACGCAGATGTTGCCGTTGGACAGATCGCTGATGAATTTCGAGGAGTTGAAGTAGGCAATGTGCGGGCGCAGTTTCAGCAGCAGCGCTTCGGCTTTCTGGTAGTCCTCGGCCTTGGTGCTGTTCGGCGGCAGCCCGAGATAGTGCAGCGCGACCGGGAGCATTTCCGACGGCGAATCGAGCATCGCCACGCCGCACTCGCCGAGCTTGGCCAGGTTCTCTTCCTTGAACACCAGATCCCAGGAATCCACCGGGGCCTTTTCGCCCAGCACGGCGCGCACCTTGTCGACGTTGTAGCCGATGCCGTTGGTGCCCCACAGGTAAGGCACGGCGTACTGATTGCCGGGGTCGTTGTTGGCCAGTTTGCTCAGCAGGTCGTTGTCGAGGTTCTTCCAGCCCGGCAGTTGGTCGCGGGGCAGCGGGGCGAGGGCGCCGGCCTTGATCAGGGTCGGCAGGCTGAAGTTGCTCGCCACCACCACGTCGTAGCCGCTGCGGCTGGTCATCAGTTTGCCTTCCAGCACTTCGGCGCTGTCGAAGGTGTCGTAGACCGGTTCGATACCGCTGTCACGCTTGAAATCATGCAGGGTGTTCGGGCCGATGTAGTCGTACCAGTTATAGACATGCACGCTCGGCGCATCGGCCGCCTGCGCACTCAGCGCCGCGGACAAAACGCCCATCAGACCCAGGTTGATATACCCACGATGACCACGCATGATGCGGCACTCCTGGCCTGTTGGCAGGCCGGTGATGAACAGGAGTGGTCAGCCTATCGGGCGGGCCGCGCCGCACCCATTCCCATCATGGGTTACTCGAAAGGGGTAGTGCGTGGACGCGTTGCTGCAGGAATTGCCGGTGCATCAGAGCCTGTCGCGGGTGTTCGCTACGGTCGGACAGGACGGTTTCTGGCGGGCGTTGGTCGATACGCTGCGATTGCTGGTGCCGCTGGACAACGCGCTGGTGGCGGTGATGCAGACGGGGCGGCCGCCGCAATTGCTGATCGACTTCGACAGTCAGGGCCATGCCGACGAGCAGGAAGAACTGGCCGGTTACTGTGCCGGCATGTACCTGCTTGATCCGTTCTACCAGGCCGCCGTCGCCGGGGTCGCCGACGGTTTGTACAGCCTCGCGTCCGTGGCTCCGGACCAGTTTCTGCACAGCGAGTACTACCAGAGTTACTTCCGTTCGGTGGTCGGCGCGGATGAGCTGCAATTTCTGGTCAACACCGATGGCGGCGTGCTGGGCTTGTCGATGGGCCGCTCAACGGCGTTCAGTTTGCAGGAGCAGGGGCGCCTGCTCTGTGTGCGGGACTGGGTGCTGTCAGCGATGCGTCGGCATGTGCAGTTGATGCCGCCGCAAGGCGCGGTGGTCGAGGCGCCGGTCGGCGATATTGCGGCGCTGCTCGACCGCTTCGACGCCCGTCTGACCGCGCGCGAGATCGATACGGCGCGTCTGATTCTTCAGGGCTTTTCCAGCAAGGCCATCGCCCAGCACATGAACATTTCGCCGGAGACCGTGAAGGTGCACCGGCGCAATCTCTACCACAAGCTCAACGTTACGGGGCATGGTGAGCTGTTTGCGTTGGTGCTGCGCCCGCGCTGACCGGAATCAGCCGATCTGCTTGAACAGTAGCGCCTTCAGACCGCTTTCCGGGTCGATATCCGGAAACTCCGGCGGATTTTCCAGCCGCTGCTCGAAGCGCAGGCTCGGTGCTTCCTGGGTCACGCCGTCGATCAGGAAGTCGGAGCCGAACGAAGGGTCGTTCATGCACGCCAGCACGCTGCCTTGGGCAGTCAACAATTCCGGCAGACGACGCAGCACCCGCTGATAATCCTTGGTCAGCAGAAAACTGCCTTTCTGGAACGACGGCGGGTCGATGATCACCAGATCGTACGGGCCGCTGTTGATCACCTTGCCCCAGGACTTGAACAGGTCGTGGCCAAGGAAACTCACCTTGCTCAGGTCATGCCCGTTCAACCGGTGATTGTCGCGGCCCCGGCTCAGCGCGGCGCGGGACATGTCGAGGTTGACCACATGGCTGGCGCCGCCCTCGATGGCCGCCACCGAAAAGCCGCAGGTGTAGGCGAACAGGTTCAGCACCCGTTTGCCCGCCGCCTGTTCGCGCACCCAGTTGCGGCCGTAGCGCATGTCGAGGAACAGCCCGGTGTTCTGCTTGCGGCCCAGATCCACCCGATATTTCAGCCCGCCCTCGACGATGGTCATTTCGTCGATCTCTTCACCCAATAGCCATTCGGCGGTGCTTTGCGGCAGGTAACGGTGCTGGATCAACAAAGTGTGGGCGCCGGACTGCTGCCATGGCTCCGAACCGGTGATTTCCAGCAGCAGGCGCTTGAGGTCGTCCAGCTGCGAAGCCTCGGGCTCCTTGAACAGCGACACCAGTACGACGCCTTGCAGCCAGTCCACGGTGACTTGCTCCAGCCCCAGCCAGCAACGCCCGCGCCCATGGAACAGGCGCCGGGTTTCGGCCGGTGCCGACGTCAGCGCGGTGAGCAGGTGGGCATGGAGAACGGCGAGGGCTTGAGGGTTCATCAATCGGGATCGGCCAGCAAAAGGGCGCGCATTTTAACCGCAATTTCGTACCGGCGACTGCCCATCAACCGAGTGTTATCGAAAAGACCTGTATCAAAAATGAATTTCTGTAGAAGGCGCTGCTCATACCAGATAAGCAGCGGGATCAAGCCGCTAAATCGTTCATGCAATTCAGGGAGTGCCAGTTCATGTGTCCAATTTCGACGTCGAGCGCGCACCTTCCTGGCGGATTGATTCTGGTAGTCGAGGACGATCCGTTGATTCTGGAGTTTCTGTGCGAAATTCTTCAGGAGGAAGGTTTCAAGGTCGAGCCGCAGACCAGCGCCGATGCGGCTTCGGTCTATCTGGAGGAGCATGCGCCGGAAGTGGCGCTGCTGCTCACCGACATCACCATGCCCGGCACGCTTAACGGCGCGGACCTGGCCAATCTGGTCGGCGAGCGCTGGCCGGACAAACCGGTGATGGTCATGTCCGGTTATGAAACACCGGAAACCTCGGGTGTGAAGCATCCGGTGGCGTTCATCAAGAAGCCGTGGGCCATCGGCCAGTTGCTCGATTGCGTGGACGGTGCGTTCAAATCCAAGGCGCCGCGTCTGCACTGAAGCATCCCGCAGGTGCTACATTGCCGGGCATCGTTGCCCGGCCCCTTGCGAGGAAGTGATCTTTTGTCTGCTCACGATGCTGTTTTCAACCGCGCGTTCGGCGCGTTCCTGTTCGACATGGACGGCACCGTCCTCAATTCCATCGCCGCCGCCGAGCGGATCTGGTCCGCCTGGGCCGTGCGCCACGGGGTGAACGTCGAAACGTTCCTGCCGACCATCCATGGCGTGCGCGCCATCGACACCATCGCCCGTTTGAACCTGCCGGGCGTGGACGCCGAGGCGCAAGCGGCGTTCATCACCAAAGCGGAAATCGAAGACGTCGAAGGCATCGTCGAGATCCCCGGCGCGGCAGCGTTTCTCAAATCGTTGCCGGCTGATCGCTGGGCCATGGTGACCTCGGCGCCACGGGATCTGGCGTTGCGGCGGATGGGCGCGGCGGGGATTCCTGAACCGGCGGTAATGATCACCGCTGAAGATGTGACCGCTGGCAAACCGGATCCGGCCGGTTATCGTCTGGCGGCCAGACGCCTGGGGCTGGAGCCGGCGGATTGCCTGATTTTCGAAGACGCCACTGTCGGTATTCAGGCCGCTGAAGCCGCGGGTGCGCCGTTGATGATCATCACCACGACTCACCAGCATCCGCTTGAAACCGCCCACGCGACCATCGCCAGTTACCGCGACATTGCGCTGAGCATCGACAGCGACGGCCAGTTGCGTCTGCAACCTCAATAAACCCCGGGCAGCAATCGCCAGCTGCGGGCGCAATAAGCGTCGTATTCGGCGCCGAACTGCGTGCGCAGCAAGGCCTCTTCGGAGTGGATGCGGGCGATTAGCGGGATCAGTGTCAGCGCCGCCAGCAACAGGCCGACCACCGAGCGGAACGCCAAGGCCCAGCCGATCGCATTGATCACCAGCCCCAGGTAACTGGGGTTGCGCAGATGCCGGTAGATGCCGTCGGTGACCAACCGGTGCCCCGGTTGAATCGCCACCAGCCCGCTGAATCGATGGCCCAGTACAAACACCGGCCACAAACGCAACCCGCCGCCGACGATAAACAGCAGCGCGCCCAGCCAACGGGTGCCCTCGCGGCCGATGGTCCAGAAACCGATGCGGTCGCAATAAGCCGGCAGAATGGCACTGACCAATCCAATGACCGCGAACGCCGGAATCACCCAGCGATTGGCCCGGTCCTCGCGTTCGCCGGTGCTCAGGTTCACTTCCGTGAACAACGACGCCACCACCATGGCCAGCGTGGCCAGGGCCACCACGACCAACGCCCCGTGAGAAAAGAACACCGCCACGCCACCGATGCCCCACATCGCCAGGCCCAGATAGGCGAGGGTGGCGAGCACGGCGACCACGGTCATTTGCGCAGACATTTTCATAGGCACCTCACAGCTGTTCCGTTCAGTGTAGATCCCGGCACGATCCCCGGCGTTTAGCCGCTGGCAGGGGCGTGGACTAAACTTCAGGCAGAGACGTTCCGATCATCCGATCCGCCGCTTCGGGAGTCCGCCATGTTGCACATCCGCACGCCGCTGATCCTCCATCCGACCCTGTCGACTGCGTCCCGGCGCATGTGGCTGAAGCTGGAAAACCTGCAACCCTGTGGCTCGTTCAAGCTGCGCGGGATGGGCTTGTTGTGCAGTCAGGCAGCGGCGCAGGGCAAGCGCAAGGTCGTATGCCCGTCCGGCGGCAATGCCGGGCTGGCCACGGCGGTGGCAGCGGTCAGCCTGGGTTTGCAAGCCTGCATCGTGGTGCCGCACACCACGCCTGAAGCGACCCGCGCGCGTATTCGCCGCACCGGCGCGGACGTCATCGTCCACGGCAAAGTCTGGGACGAGGCCAATCAGCGAGCGCGAGAACTGGCCAGCGCGGCGGACACCGAATACGTGCCGGCCTTCGATCACCCGGTGTTGTGGGAAGGGCACAGCTCGATGGTCGACGAAATCCTCGACGACTGCCCGCAGGTCGATACCGTGGTCACGTCGGTCGGCGGCGGTGGTTTGCTGGCGGGCATCCTCACCGGGCTGCTGCGCCATGACCGCCGAGACTGCCGCATCATCACCTGCGAAACCACAGGCGCCGCCTCGTTCGCTGCGGCCGTCCAGGCTGGCCATCCGGTGCGCCTGAGTCGGATCGACAGTGTCGCCACCTCCCTCGGCGCCGCCCAGGTGGCGGCTTGGCCGGTAGAGCATATCGGCGAGTTCGATCATGAGTGTCTGGTGCTGTCAGATGACGACGCGATCATGGGCGTGGTGCGTTATGCCAGTGATCTGCGGCAATTGGTGGAGCCTGCGTGCGGGGTTTCGCTGGCGGTGGCGTACCTCGATCATCCGGCGTTGGCGGGGGCGAATGATGTGGTGGTCATTGTTTGCGGCGGGGTGAGTATCAGTGCGCAACTGGTGGCGGGGTGGGCGCGGTTGGGATCTTGAATGCTCAGGAGTTCCGCGTAGACCGCTTGCCCTCACCCCAGCCCTCTCCCGGAGGGAGAGGGAGCCGACCGAGGTGTCTTGAGAGGTACATCGACCTGATGCACCGAGTCGATTATGGATTCCAAGCGTCGACCTGATGCACCGAGTCGATTATGGATTCCAAGCGTCGACCTGATGCACCGAGTCGATTATGGATTTCAAGCATCGATCTGAAACACAAGGTCGATTACGGATTCACCGCAGATTTTTCAGGTCGATGTATTCCGACAATATCCCCCAATCGGCTCCCTCTCCCTCCGGGAGAGGGCTGGGGTGAGGGCGCTTTTCGGATCAGGATTGCGCTCTCAAAACCTCCGCAACCCGCACAATCTGCTCCAGCACGTCACTCATCTGCTGAATCACCTCCAGATTGCTAAACCGCACCACCTCAATCCCCAGTCGCTGAAGATAAGCCGTACGCCGCCGGTCATGAATTTCTCCCGCCTCCTCAAAGTGCTGCCCCCCATCCAGCTCTACCGCCAGCTTCAATTCCACACAGTAGAAATCCAGCACGAATGGCGGAACCGGCACCTGCCGCCGAAATTTCAGCCCTGCCACCTGCCGCGCCCGCAGCTTCTGCCAGAGCAGTTGCTCACAATCGGTCTGGCTGGCGCGTAAGTGGCGGGCGAATCGGCGTTGGTCGAGGGTAGGGCGATTTTGCATGCTTCACGTCCTTGTGAAGTGGAATGGAAAATTCACTGTAGACCAGACCAACTCTCAGTGCCGGATCAACCTGGTTATGGATTCACACCAGATTTTTCAGGTCGATTTATCACGTCAATATCCCTCGATAGGTTCCCTCTCCCTACGGGCGGTCCGACGTTTCGAGAGGGCTGGGGTGAGGACCTGCGGATATTCAGGCGGCGGAGATATCGGACCCGGTCAACACTTTACGAAACGTCTCCACCAACGGCCGTAAATTGACTCGGTGCCAAGCCGCCCACAACGGCGTGGTAAACGCCAGCCACGGCACTTCCCGCAGCACCACGCCCGGCGGTGCGTTATGGCTCAGGCCTTTCTGGATCATCGCGATCCCCAGCCCCGAGGCCACCAGCCCCAACGCGGTAAACGGTTCCGTGGCCTGCATCCGCACATCCGGGGTGAAACCTGCGCGGATGCAGGCGCTGACGAACTCATCGTCGGCCCCTTGGCGCGGTTGCACGCCAATCCATTCCTGATCGGCCAGATGGTCCGGGGTTAGCGAAGCCTGCGTCGCCAACGGGTGATGTTCGGGCAGCGCCAGCAGCATCGGGTCGTCCAGCACCTGAAAGCCCAGCAGGTCAGGGTCGTCGATCGTCGGCGGTTCACTGACCAGCGCGATATCGAGGCTACGCTGACGCAGGCCTTCCAGTTGTTCGGCGGAACTCAGGTTGTACAGCGCGACATGCACGTTCGGCCGATCCACCCGCAGCACGCGCAAGGCGTTGGGCAAGACCCCGGCGTGCATCGCGTTCTCGATGTAGCCGATGCACAGGCCACCTTCTTCGCCACGGCCCAGGCGTTTGCCGAGGGATTCCAAGCGGTTGGCGTGGGTCAGCAGGGCGCGGGTTTCGGCGAGAAAGGTCTGGCCGTCGCGGGTCAGGCGGATGCGTTGCTGGCTGCGTTCGAACAGAGTCAGGCCCAGGCGCTCTTCGAGCTGGGCGATCTGCCGGCTCAGGGGCGACTGGGAAATGTGCAGGCGCTCGGCGGCGCGGCCGACGTGTTCTTCCTCGGCGACGGCGACGAAGTAGCGCAATTGGCGGATGTCGATCATGTCAGACCTTCAGGGACTCAAGTGCTGCGGATTATGTCTTGGACGGTCTGAGTGGCGCAATCTAGGATCTGCTCAACGGTCAACACCGACCACGAACTACGAGGACAGCATCATGAGCTTGAAAGACAAACTCCCCGGCCAACTCGGCTTCGGCACCGCGCCGCTGGGCAACATGTTCCGCGCCATTCCTGAAGAAGAAGCCCAAGCTACCGTGCACGCGGCGTGGGAGGCCGGTGTGCGTTACTTCGACACCGCACCGTTCTACGGTTCGGGCCTCTCGGAAATCCGCCTCGGCGAAGCACTGTCCCGCTACAAGCGCGACGACTATGTGCTCAGCACCAAAGTCGGCCGGGTGATTCTCGATGAAGTCGAAGACGCCGCCGCCCGGGATCTGGGCGAGAAAAGCGGGGTGTTCGAACACGGCCGCCCGAACAAGATCGTCAACGACTACAGCGCTGACGCTACGCTGCGTTCGATCGAAGACAGCCTCAAGCGCCTGAAAACCGATCGCCTCGACATCGTCTGGGTCCACGACATCGCTCAGGATTTCTACGGCGATCAATGGCTCGAGTACTTCAATCAGGCCCGTACCGGCGCCTTCAAAGTCCTGACCCGTCTGCGTGAAGAAGGCGTGATCAAGGGCTGGGGCCTGGGCGTGAACAAGGTCGAGCCGTGCGAGTTGACGCTGGACCTGACCGAGGCGCAGCCTGACGGCTTCCTGTTGGCCGGCCGCTACACCTTGCTCGACCACGACCGCGCTCTGCAGCGCTTGATGGATTCGGCCCGGGCGCAGAACGTTGAAATCGTTGTCGGCGGTCCATACAGCTCTGGGATCCTGGCCGGCGGTGCGCACTTCGAATACCAGAAGGCCAGTCCTGAAGTCGTTGCCAGGGTTGAGCAGATCAAACGCATCGCCGCGGCTTACGGCGTCGATGTCAAAGCGGCTGCACTACAATTCTCGCTGGCCAATCCGGCCGTGGCAGCCGTGATTCCCGGCGCGAGCAAACCGGGGCGTATCGCTGAAGATGTGGCGGCGCTGTCGGCGGTCATTCCGGCCGTTTTCTGGCAGGCCATGCGTGAAGCGAAACTGGTGTCCGAACGTGCACCATTACCTATCGACGAGGTGAAAGCATGAAGATCGATCTGAGCGGAAAACTGGCGATTGTCAGCGGCAGCACGGCGGGCATCGGTTTGGGTATCAGCCAGTCGCTGGCCGAAGCGGGCGCCACGGTGGTGGTGATCGGTCGCGACGCGGCCAAGGTCGAACAGGCGCTTACAAGCATTCGAGACAAGGTGCCGGGCGCGCAACTGCGCGGTCTGACGGCGGATCTGGGCACGGCCGAAGGCGCGCAGAAACTGTTCGCCGCCGAACCGAAAGCCGACATCCTGGTGAACAACCTCGGCATCTACAACGCCGTGGATTTCTTCGACGCGCCGGACGATGAGTGGACGCGCTTCTATGAGATCAACGTGATCTCCGGCGTGCGCTTGTCGCGGCATTACGTGCCGGCGATGGTCGAGCAGGGCTGGGGCCGGGTGATCTTCCTGTCTTCGGAATCCGGCGTAGCCACCCCGGCCGACATGATCAACTACGGCGTGACCAAAAGCGCCAACCTCGCGGTGTCCCATGGCCTGGCCAAACGCCTGGCGGGCACCGGGGTTACGGTCAACGCGATCCTGCCGGGGCCGACCTTCACCGACGGTGTCGAGGAAATGCTCAAGGATGCCGCCGCCGAGTCTGGCCGCAGCCTGCGGGACGAGGCTGACGCGTTTGTCCGCCGGGCCCGCCCGAGCTCGATCATCCAGCGCGTGGCGGATGTCGAAGAGGTCGCGCACCTGGTCACCTACATCGCTTCACCGCTGTCTTCAGCTACCACTGGCGCCGCGTTGCGGGTCGACGGTGGCGTGGTCGACAGCCTGACTATCTGAATTCATCGAGAGAGACTTTTTATCTATGGCAACAGCATCAGCAACGATCGACATCCCGGCTTCGGCCGATCAGGTCTGGCAATTGATTGGCGGCTTCAACACCTTGCCGGACTGGCTGCCGTTCATTCCCAACAGCGAGCTGAGCGAGGGCGGGCGTGTGCGCACTTTGCAAACCGCTGACGGCGGCGTGGTGGTCGAGCGTCTGGAGACGTTCGATAACGCGGGCAAAACCTACAGTTATTCGATTCTGCAGGCACCGTTTCCGGCCACCGATTATCTGGCGACGATTCGTGTTGAAGCTCAGGGGCAGGGCGCGAAGGTGACGTGGTCGGGACGCTTCACGGCCAAGGGCGTGAGCGAGGAGGAAGTGGTGGCGCTGTTCAGCGGGATCTATCAGGGTGGGCTCGAGGCACTGCGCGCCAACTACCCCGCTTAAGTTGATCGCTGATCGTTCCCACGCGGCGTGGGAACGATCTCTTCAAGACTGTGAAATCAGACTCTGCCGACAATCCAGCACCAGCTTCGCCCCGCCCAGATCGCTGCGTCCCACCTCAAGACTGAACCCGTGCAGATTGACGATCGCCGCGACGATCGACAGTCCCAGGCCAAAACCATTCTGCGGTTGCCCGCCCTCGGCGCGATAGAAGCGCTGGAACACCGCCTCCCGTTCGGATTCTGGAATGCCGGGCCCGGAGTCGTGCACCTCGATCCGCGTATGCCCCGCATCATTGACCCCGCGCAACACCACCGTGCCACCGGCCGGGGTGAACTTGATCGAGTTGCTCAACAGGTTCGCCAGCGCTTCAAACAGCAACGCCCTATCGCCGTTCAACATCGGCAGCGTTTCCGGCATGTTCAGCTCGAAGCGCAGCTCGTCGTCTTCGGCCAGCGGCAGATAAAACTCGTGCAATTCCTGCAGCAACAAGACCGGATCGAGCTCGACAAACCCCGAGCGGCGCTGACGATCTTCCAGTTCGGAAATCCTCAGCAACCCGCGAAACCGCGCCATCAGCGTATCGGCCTCGGCCAGCACCAGATCCAGTTGCGCCGCTTCTGGCGAACCTTCGCCGGCCTGCTGCTGCATGCGATACAACTGCGCGCGCAATCGGGTCAGCGGGGTGCGCAGGTCATGGGCAATGTTGTCGCACACGCCTTTGACTTCATTCATCAAGCGCTCGATGCGATCGAGCATGGCGTTGACGATGGCGGCGAGCATGTCCAGCTCATCGCGGCGATTGGACAGCGGCAAACGGTGGGTCAGGTCCCCGGCGACAATCGACTGGGCGCTGGCCTGGATCGCCCGGATCCGCCGCAACGGCCGGCGACGCAGCAAATGCCAGCCGATGATGCCCGGCACAATCGTCAGCGATACGCCCCAGAGCAACGCATGCAGAATGATCCTGGTCACCGCGAACAGCGAACCGTTGTCACGCAACAACACCAGCCAGCGGCCGTCTCGGGTCGGGGTGGCGACAGCGTCGCAGCTGTCGGCGGGCAGGGTCGGGTCGTCGGAGTCGGCGCATTCGCTGAGCATGTGGATCTTGCCGTCCAGCGGCAGGCCCTCGGGGATCTTCTGCAACGCGCCGCCGAGGTAGCGATGCTGGGCGTCAAACAGGCCGTAGGCGTCGATGCCGCGAATGTCGAAGGTCATGCTGGCGGCGAGGGCCTCTTCCAGTTGATCGCCGCGAAAATGCTTGAACAGGTGCTGACGTTGCATCAGCGAATGCTTGGCCAGGTTGTCGAGATAACCGGAAACCTCGAAGTACATGACCCCCATGAGGATCGCGCTCCAGGCCACGAACAACGAACTGTACAGCGCCAGCAAGCGGCTGCTGGAAGAGCGCCAACCGTCAGACGGGTTCGGCAATGACATAACCCGAGCCTCGCACCGTACGGATCAGCGGGACATTGCCCGGCGGGTCGATCTTCTTGCGCAGACGGCCGATGTGCACGTCGATCAGGTTGGTGCCGGGGTCGAAGTGGTAGCCCCAGACTTCCTCGAAAATCATCATCCGCGACAGGATCTGACCGCTGTTGCGCATCAGGAATTCCAGCAACTTGTACTCGGTCGGCAGCAGCGTCAGCACTTGCTCGGCGCGACGGGCTTCGTGGCTGATCAGGTCGAGTTGCAGATCCGCCACCTGCAACGTGGTCGGCTGGGCGCCGTTGCTGTTCTGCCGACGCAGCAATACTTCGACCCGGGCGGCCATTTCATCGGTGGCGAACGGTTTGGTCAGGTAATCATCGCCGCCGGCGCGCAAGCCGCGCACGCGCTCGTCGACATCGGAAAGGGCGCTGATCATCAGGATCGGCGTGGCCACGCCCATGGTGCGCAGGGTGGTGACGATGGCCAGGCCATCGAGTTCCGGCAGCATGCGGTCGAGGGTGATCAGGTCGTAGTTGCCGCTGACGGCGCGGTCCAGGCCTTCACGGCCGTTGTCGACCCAGTCCACGTCGAGGCCGTGGCTGCTCAGTTCGGCGACAATTTCCCGGGCGGTCACGGCGTCGTCTTCGATGGTGAGGATGCGAGTCATGGTGGGCCTGCTGGTCTGTTCAAACGCAATGGCAGCATTTTGCCAAGATTTTGCGCGGGCGCTTTAAATTAACTTTCATGTTTTAGCCGTCATTAGTCGCAGTCGCCGAATTATTTTGTGAAACGTTGATATCATATGGCCATATTTTTCAAGGGGTGATGCCGTGAGCCGGTTGATTCGTGGTGGCTGGATGCCGATGGCCGGGATGTTGCTGGCGCTGCTGAGCGCTTCGGCACTGGCCGCCAACACCCCGTGTTCCGGGAAAAAGGGCGGCATCGATCGCTGCGACGGCGATCTGTTCCTGTGCAATGACGGCTCCATCAGCGGCTCGAAGAAGAGCTGCGCCGCCATGTTCGGCATCCGCGAACAGGCGCGACCGCAACAACTTCTGCAAAGCAACGATGGCTGTGATTGCGGTACCGGCTCATTCTGCACCGGGCCGCGCGGCGGCGTGTATTGCCTGACTCCGAGTGGCAAGAAAAGCTACAAACGCAAATGACCGGGGCTTTTGTGCCAATGCATAAAACCCGCTGTTATTGAGCCGTTGTTGCAAATTGCATGGTCCTGGGAAGTTCAGACTTTTTAACTGATTGAATCCAAACGATTTATTTAGTGTCGGCGACTGGCACGGTCACTGCAATTCCTCTGATGACGAGTTGTAACACCATTTTTCATGCCTGGAGCACTACAACAATGAATAGATCCTCTGATGGGTTTTATCCTGCCTACGAAGGAGAGTCGAGCAACGTCTCGGGGGTGTCCTGGGGCGCGATCTTCGCAGGGGCTGCCGCTGCGGCGGCACTGTCGCTGATTCTCGTGCTGCTGGGCTTCGGTCTGGGCTTCTCCGCCGTATCACCGTGGGCCGGGGAGGGTATCAGCGCCAAGGGGCTGGGCATTTCCACCATCATCTGGCTGGCGGCCACGCAAATCATCGCTTCGGGGCTCGGTGGCTACATCGCTGGTCGCTTGCGAGTGAAGTGGGCCAACATGCACGGTGACGAGGTTTATTTCCGCGACACCGCCCATGGCTTCCTGTCCTGGTGTGTAGCGACTCTGGTCACCGCAACGCTGGTGGTCGGCTCGGTCAGCAGCATCGTCAGCGGTGGCGTGCAGGCCGGTGCAAGTGTCGCCGGTGGCGCAGCCAGTGCGATGACTCAGGCGGCGGGTACTGCCGCGGCCAACACCGACACTGATCAGTACGGCTACTTCGTCGACAGCCTGTTCCGCGATGATCGTCCCGCCGCCGTCAGCGATGACGCCGCCCGTGGCACCGTGACCCGGATCTTCGCCCAGAGCCTGGCCAACGGTCAGCTCAGCGCCGAAGACCGTACCTATCTCGCACAACTGGTCGCTCAGCGTACCAACCTGACCCAGGCCGACGCCGAACGTCGGGTCGATGAAATCTACGCCCGCACCCAGAAGGCAATCGCCGACGCCAAAGTGAAAGCGCAACAAGCCGCCGACACCGCCGCCAAAGTCGCTGCCTGGACCACGCTGTGGATGTTCATCGCATTGTTGGCCGGTGCGTTCTTCGCCAGCCTCTCGGCCACCTTCGGCGGTCGCCGCCGGGATGCGGTCGAGTACGTCGAAGTCGAAACCTACACCACGACCACGCTGCCGCCAGTCCGTTAATCAAGGAGAATCACCATGCGCTCACTACTGCTGTTTTTCCTCGGCGTTCCAATCCCGATCATCATCCTGATCGCCCTGTTCGTGCACTGATTCCTTGAGGCACATGCCTTGGCCGCTTCCATCTTCGGGTTGAAGCGGCTTTTTGCTTTCTGCGCAGTGTCGAGGTCGCAGAACCCTACAGTCATTTCCATGGCCTGGATCAATATCCGTTAATGCAATATCCCCTAACGTGAAATTTCCAGGCCCTTGCCGCTGGATCGACTACATTGCTTGCGCGCACTCTGCTGCGCGAGCAAAACCCGCCTGCCGGCCCGATAGAGAGCGATAACCCCCCACGAGCCGGCGAGGTGTAGTGCAGCAAGGAGCTGTTTCAACCTCACCTGAACTTTTCACGGATGATCATCGCAATGCACTGCCTAGAAAGAACCTTCGATATCCAGCCCTTGGCGCAGGCGGATATGACTGTCCATATCAACGGCCAGCCGGTCACCGCCGCCATCGGCGAAACCGTGCTCAGCGTCATTCAGTCCCTTGGCGTGCGCCAGGTGGCGCGCAACGATCACAACCAGATCAGCGGTGCCTATTGCGGCATGGGCGTGTGCCAGTGCTGCCTGGTGAAAATCAACGGCCGGCACAAGCGTCGAGCCTGCCAGACCGTGGTGCGCGAGGGCATGCTGATCGAAACCCAGGCCAACCGTATTCACGGGCAGGAGGTGCTATGAGCCTGCATCCGGTGATCGTCGGCGGTGGCCCGGCGGGAATGGCCGCGGCCATCGAATTGGCCCTGCATGGGGTGCGCTGCACTTTGCTCGAAGAAGCTTCGCGCCTTGGCGGCGTGGTCTATCGCGGGCCGCTGCGTGACGGCGTGCAGCTGGATTATCTGGGGCCGCGTTACTCCGAGGCGTTGGGCAAATTGCACGGTGATTTCCAGGAGCAGTCCGGGCTGATCGACGTGCGCCTCAACCACCGCGTAGTCGGCGCAGAAGGCACGCGTTCGCTGGTGGTACTGGACGGCGACGAGCGGCTGCATGAAATCGAATACCCGCAGTTGCTGCTGGCCGCCGGTTGTCACGAGCGCAGCGTGCCGTTTCCAGGCTGGACGCTGCCCGGCGTGATCCTGCTGGGCGGTCTGCAATTGCAGATCAAAAGCGGGGTGGTCAAACCGCAGGGGCCGGTGGTGATCGCCGGTACCGGGCCGCTGTTGCCGCTGGTGGCGACCCAGTTGCATGCGTCGGGCGTGAGTGTGGCGGGGGTCTACGAGGCCTGCGCATTCGGCAAGATTGCCAAGGAAAGCCTGGCACTGCTGAACAAGCCGCAGCTGTTCCTCGATGGCTTGAGCATGCTCGCCTACCTGAAACTGCACAGCATCCCGATGCACTACGGCTGGGGCGTGGTCGAAGCGCACGGCGAAGGCGAACTGAAAAGCGTCAGCGTGGCACCGTACTCGGCAACGTGGGAGCCGGACCTGAGCCGGGTTGAACGCTTCGAAGCGAAGACCCTAGCCGTCGGCTACGGCTTCATCCCGCGCACGCAACTGAGTCAGCAAATGGGTCTGGATCACGGCTTCAGCGACGACGGTTACCTGCGCGCCAACGCCAATATCTGGCAGCAAAGCAGCGAGCCCCACGTGCATCTGGCCGGTGACATGGGCGGGATTCGTGGCGGCGAAGCGGCGATGCTCGCCGGCAAGATCGCCGCCACTTCGATCCTGCTGCAACGCGGCGTGCTGGAAGAAGAGCTGGCGCGGGTCCGTCGCGACCGTTACCTGAGCAAACTCAAAGCCATCGTACGTTTCCGCGCCGCAGTGGATCGCTACACCGAACGCGGCGTCGGGCAGACCGCATTGCCGGCCGCCGACACGGTGATCTGCCGCTGCGAACACGCGACCCGCGCCGACATCGACCGGGCGCTGGAGCAGGGCGTGCAAGACATCGCCAGCCTGAAAATGCGCACCCGCATAAGCATGGGCGACTGCCAGGGGCGGATGTGCGTCGGCTATTGCAGCGACCGCTTGCGTCAGGCCTCCGGGCGCAAGGATGTCGGCTGGCTGCGCCCGCGTTTCCCGATCGATCCGATCCCTTTTTCCGCGTTCCAGTCCCTCGGCACGGAGGCCGTTTCCCATGAGTAAGTTCTATGACGTGGTCATCGCCGGCGGCGGTGTGATCGGCGCCTCCATCGCCTATCAGTTGTCCAAACGCAAAGGCCTCAAGGTTGCGCTGATCGACGCCAAGCGTCCGGGCAACGCGACCCGCGCTTCGGCCGGCGGTTTGTGGGCGATTGGCGAGTCAGTGGGGCTGGGCTGCGGGGTGATTTTCTTCCGCATGATGTCGGCCAGCCGCAAGCGCGAAACCCAGGGCGCGGCGGTGGCGGTGGACGCCAGCACGCCGCACATTCTGCCGCCGTCGTTTTTCGATTTCGCCTTGCAGTCCAACGCGCTGTACCCGGCGCTGCACCGCGAACTGCGCGACAACCACGGGATGGATTTCAAGTTCGAAAAGACCGGGCTCAAGTTCGTGATCTATGACGATGAAGACCGGTTGTACGCCGAGCACATCGTCAGTTGCATTCCGCACTTGGCCGATCAGGTGCGCTGGCTGGATCAGGCGGCGTTGCGCGAGTCCGAGCCGAGCGTCAGCCATGAGGCACGCGGGGCGCTGGAGTTTCTCTGCGACCACCAGGTCAGCCCGTTCCGCCTGGCCGACGCCTACACCGAAGGCGCCCGGCAGAATGGCGTGGACATGTACGTCAACACCAACATCACCGGCGTGTTGCATCACGGCACCCGGGTGACTGGCGTACAGACGGCCGAAGCCGGGGTGTTCCACTGCAAAACCCTGATCAACGCCGCCGGCGCCTGGGCAGCGGACTTGAGCGAGTGGGCCACGGGCATCCGCATTCCGGTGAAACCGGTTAAAGGCCAGATCCTGCTCACCGAACGTCTGCCGAAAATCCTCAACGGTTGCCTGACCACCAGCGATTGCTACATGGCGCAGAAGGACAACGGCGAAATCCTGATCGGCAGCACCACCGAGGATAAGGGCTTCGACGTCACCACCACCTGGCCGGAAATCGCCGGGCTGGTGCAGGGCGCGGTGCGTTGTTTGC
The DNA here is from genome assembly GCF_016735645.1 of Pseudomonas sp. B7. Taxonomy (NCBI): domain Bacteria; kingdom Pseudomonadati; phylum Pseudomonadota; class Gammaproteobacteria; order Pseudomonadales; family Pseudomonadaceae; genus Pseudomonas; species Pseudomonas sp. B7. Next base: position 67,344 of record NZ_JAERRE010000015.1, on the reverse strand, counting down.
CGGAACTGGCGGACATCAACCTCAAACGCACCTGGGCCGGGTTGCGGCCGGGCTCGCCGGACGAATTGCCGATTCTCGGGCCGATGGCCGGGGTCGAGGGTTACCTCAACGCCTGTGGGCATTTCCGCACCGGGGTGCTGACGTCGGCGATCACCGGGGTGTTGCTGGACAAAATGGTCAACGATGAACCGCTGCCGCTGGACATCACGCCGTTTCTGGCGGACCGGTTTGCAGAGGCGCCCCTGAAGGAGGAGCGGGCGCTGGAGATGGCCTGATCAGAACCTTCCCGCGCATTGCGCGGGAAGGATTGATGGCGGGGCTCAGGACTTGCCCGATTGTTCTTCCAGTTGATCCGACTCGAACAACCGGGCCAGTTCCGCCCGCGCTTCCTGGGCGGTCTGCAGCACTTTGGCCGCGTCGTCGTACACCGCGTGTTGAGCTTCCAGCACCTGTTCGTCATGGTGCTTGAAGCGCTTGATCCGCGCATCGGCCTGGGCCTGGGTCAAGCCAAGGCCAACCAGGGTGCGGCGGCTCATTTCCAGGCTTGAGTAATAGGTCTCCCGGATCGGATCGGCCCCCACATCCACCAGCCGATGCACATGCTGCCGGTTACGCGCCCGGGCGATGATCTTCATGTCTGGGTAGAGCTTGCGCACGATCTCAGCGGTCTTGATGTTGGTTTCCGGATCATCCGTGGCAATCACGAAGTACTCCGCTTCACCGACCTTGGCCGCACTGAGGATTTCCGGACGCATCGGGTCACCGTAGAACACCGGTACGCCACCAAAACTGCGCGACAGTTCGATGGTTTCCACCGAGGTGTCCAGCGCCACGAACTTGATGTTCTGCGCCCGCAGGATCCGCGCCACGATCTGCCCCATGCGGCCCATGCCGGCGATCACTACCCGTGGGGATTCGGTCTCGATCTGGCGGAATTTCTCCGGCACTTCCACCGGCTGCACCTTCGGGCTGACCAGCCGTGCGCAGACCAGCAGCAACAGCGGCGTGACGGCCATCGACAGGGTGATGGTCAGCACCAGCAGGTCGTACAGACGTGGTTCAAACAGGCCTTGATCGCGGCCAATCTTGAACACTACGAAAGCAAACTCACCGCCCGCTGCCAGCACGATGCCGAGGCGAATCGCGCTGACCTTGTTCAATCCACCGGCCAGACGCCCGACTACAAACAACAACGGCAACTTCAGGGCGATCAGCAACAGCGTCAGCCCCAGCACCGTGATTGGCGCGCTGAGCAGCAGACTGAGGTTGGCGCCCATGCCGACGCTGATGAAAAACAGCCCGAGAAGCAGACCCTTGAACGGTTCGATCTGCGCTTCCAGCTCATGGCGGTATTCCGAATCCGCCAACAGCAACCCGGCGAGAAACGCGCCCAGCGCCATCGACACACCGACCATGTCCATCAGCCACGCTGTACCGATCACCACCAGCAACGCGGTGGCGGTGGAGACTTCCGGCAGACCGGTTTTCGCCACCACGCGAAACACCGGACGCAACAGATATCGCCCGCCGATCACCACCACGGCGATACTGCCGAGCACCTGCAAACTGTGACGAATATCGTCGGCGGTGCTGGTGTGGTGATCGACCCCCGCGAGCATCGGCACCAGGGCGATCAACGGGATCGCGGCGATGTCCTGGAACAGCAGAATCGCAAACGCCAACCGCCCGTGGGGGCTGGTCAGTTCCTTGCGCTCGGCGAGGCTTTGCAGGCCGAATGCGGTGGACGACAGCGCCAGGCCCAGGCCCAGAACAATCGCGCTGTTCAGCGGCTGGCCGAACACCGACAACGCCAGCACACCGATCACCGAACCGGTCAGCAGCACCTGCGCCAGACCCACGCCGAACACCGATTTGCGCATCACCCACAAACGTCGCGGCGACAGCTCAAGACCGATGATGAACAACAGCAGCACCACGCCCAGTTCCGAGATATGGCTGACACTTTGCGGATTGCCGATCAGACCCAGTACCGACGGGCCGATGATCACCCCGGCAAACAGATAACCGAGCACCGCGCCCAGTTGCAGACGCTTGGCCAGGGGAACGGTGAGCACGGCGGCCAGGAGAAAGACGACGGCGGCTTGCAACAGATTGCCTTCATGGGGCATGAGCGGAACTCCAGTAACGCGGTACGGCGGGGGGCGACAAGGATAAAGGCTGAAATCATTGCAGATCTACCGCACAGCCTGCTTGAGCAGATGTGCTTCTGTAATAATTTGCATCAATTGGTTACATTTATAACCTCAACGAATCAATTCCTTCGAGTCTTTCATGGCCATCAACTTCGACCTCAACGACCTGCAAGCCTTTCGCGCCGTGGTCGAGCAGGGCAGTTTCCGCAAGGCCGCCGACACCGTGCGCCTGTCGCAACCGGCCCTGAGCCGGCGCATCGAAAAGCTCGAAGACGCTCTCGGCGTGAAGCTGTTCGAGCGCACCACGCGTAAGGTCAGCCTGACCCAGGCCGGACGCGGTTTCATGCCCAGCGTCGAACGCTTGCTCGACGATCTGGACGTCGCGTTGCTCGGCATCAGTGAGGTCGCCTCGAATCGGCAGGGCCACGTGACCGTCGCTTGCGTGCCGTCGGCGGCGTACTACTTCATGCCGAGCGTCGTCGCCCGTTATCACCGGCAGTTTCCGCGAATCAAAGTCAAAGTCCTCGACTCCAGCGCCCACGACGTGCTGAGCGCAGTGGTCAACGGCGAGGCGGATTTCGGCCTGAGTTTCATGGGCACCCAAGAGGCGGGCGTGGATTTCGAGCCGCTGGTGCAGGAGAGCTACGTAGTCGCCTGTCGCCGCGATCATCCGCTGGCCGGGCGCAGCAGCGTCACCTGGGACGAGTTCTACCTGCAGGATTACATCTCGCTGGACAAGACTTCCGGCAATCGCTTTTTGCTCGATCAGGCCCTGGCCAAAGTGGTGCCGCAGCGCCCGAGCATCTGCGAGACGCGGCATGTGACGACCATGATCGGTCTGGTGGAAGCGGGATTGGGTGTGGCGGCGGTGCCGCTGATGGCGATGCCGGCGGCGGATCATCCGATTCTGACGCGGGTGCCGCTGACCGATCCGCAAGTGATGCGCAGCGTCGGCATCATCAAACGCCGGGGTCGCACGCTGACCCCGGCGGCACTGGAACTGGAGCGGCTGGTGGTGGAAATGAAGGTCCAGCCGCCGACGGTCAGCGCTTGACCGAATCCAGCCCGGTGGCCTGCACGTCAGGCTGGGCTGCAGGTGCGGCCAGATAAGCGAGCAACGCCTTGGCTTCCTGCGGGTGCTGCGCGCCCACCGGAATCCCCGCTGCAAACCGCGTTACCGACTGCACCGATTCCGGAATCTTCGCCACAAAACTCACCCCCGGCACCGGCAGCAATTCGCTGACCTGCTGGAAGCCCAGTTGATAGTCGCCGTTTGCGACCACCGAACCCACCGGGATTTTCGGGATCATCTTCGCCTTCGGTTTCAGCTGATCTTCGATACCCAGTTTCTTGAACAATTGCTGCTCGATGTACACGCCGCTGGCGCTGTCGGAGTAGGCCACCGATTTTGCATCGAGCAGGGTTTTCTTCAGAGCGTCGACGTTGCTGATGTCCGGTTTCGGCGCGCCTTCGCGCACCACCAGGCCGATTCGCGAATCCGCCAGTTCCACCCGCGAAGCCGGATCAACCTTGCCTTGCTTGATCAGATCATCGAGGGCGTAGCCGACCATGATCACCACGTCGGCCTTTTCACCACGGGCGAGGCGATTGGGGATTGCCTCCGGCGCCTTGCCCATCGACGGGCCGAGTTGGGTGTCCAGCGTGTTGCCGGTGGCGGCGGCGAATTTCGGCCCGAGGATCTTGTAGGCGGCGGTGAAACCGCCGGAGGTCATGACCCGCAGTTCTTCGGCCTGGGCCGCAACGTTGAACGCAAGACCGGCAAGCAGGGCGGTAACGGTAAACAGTTTTTTCATGGTGATGTTCTCAGGCAGTAACAGGTTGCAGACGACCGCCGGCCCGGCGATACAGATAAAGCGTCGCGCCCAATGCGCAGAGCGCGCCGATGCTCATCCAGTAACCCGGTGCCGCTTTGTCGCCGGTGTACTGGATCAGGAAGGTCGACATCGCTGGAGTGAATCCGCCGAACACGGCAGTGGCGAGGCTGTAAGCCAGGGAGAAACCGGCCACTCGCACTTCCACCGGCATGATCTCGGTCAGCGCGGGAATCATCGCGCCGTTGTACAGGCCGTAGATAAACGACAGCCACAACAGCGACAGCAGCATGTGACTGAAGCTCGGCGCCTGCACCAGGTACGACAGCGCTGGATACGTGGTGGCCAGCGCCAGCAGCGCCATGGCGATCAGCACTGGACGGCGGCCGACGCGATCGGACAATGCACCGCCAATCGGCAGCCAGAAGAAGTTGGAAACGCCCACCAGCAACGTCACCAGCAACGCATCGGATGTGCTCAGGTGCAGCACGGTTTTGCCGAAGGTCGGTGCGTACACGGTGATCAGGTAGAACGCAGTGGTAGTCAGGGCAACCATCAGCATCCCGCCCAGCACCACGCCCCAGTTCTGACCGAGGGTGCGGAACACTTCCTTCATGCTTGGACGATGTTTGCGAGCGGCGAACTCTTCGGTTTCCGCCAGATTGCGCCGCAGAAAGAAGATGAACGGAACGATCATGCAGCCGACGAAAAACGGAATCCGCCAGCCCCAATCGGCGACAGCTTCCGGCGCCATCCATTGGTTCAAACCGTAACCGAGCGCGGCGGCGACGACGATGGCCACCTGCTGACTGGCCGACTGCCAGGCGGTGAAAAAGCCTTTGCGACCGGGCGTGGCGATCTCCGAGAGATACACCGAAACCCCGCCCAGTTCGGCACCGGCGGAGAAGCCTTGCAACAGGCGCCCGATCAACACCAACGCCGGGGCGAACAGGCCAATGGTTTCGTATCCGGGCACCAGCACAATCAAGATCGTGCCGCTGGCCATGATCGACAGGGTGACAATCAACCCTTTGCGCCGACCGACGTCATCAATGTACGCGCCGAGCACGATAGCCCCCAGCGGACGCATCAAAAAGCCTGCGCCGAACACTGCGAAAGTCATCATCAGGGACGCGAACTCACTGCTCGCCGGAAAGAACACCGCCGCGATTTGCGTGGCGTAGAAGCCGAACAGAAAGAAGTCGAACTGTTCGAGGAAGTTACCCGAGGTCACCCGGAAAATGGCGCCGGCCCGCGAGCCGCCGTGTGGGATTGAGGCTGTCATAGAAAAGTACTCCACCGCTTTTATGACGTGCGCGACGGGGAGGCGGCGCACGGTTCTTATTGGGGCGGATAGTGGCGCGCAGGGATCGATTTGTTAATTGCATTGTTGGCATGGATTGATGCGTATGCCGGATTAATCGGGGACTTTGTGGGGGCTGGCAGGCAAGTGATGGTGTGTCAGACAGTGCAAGTTTTGAATGTGCCGGCCCTATCGCTGGCAAGCCAGCTCCCACAGTTTTGATGGTGTGCTCAGCGATTCTGTAAACACCACAACCATTGTGGGAGCTGGCTTGCCAGCGATGGCGGACTGGTCGGCGACTACAATCTCCCAGACAGTCCGGGCAAAAAAATACAAGGAATGATTCCCGAACCCCGCAGTCGGAGTTCAGGTATCACACATCTGAAGGAGGTTCACCGATGAACAACAAGACCCTAATCGCCAGCCTGGCCCTCGTCGCCGGCATCGCCGGGATCAGCCCACTCGTTCAAGCGGCGCAAACCTCGAACGACACTGTCGAACAATCACCGACCGGCAACCGCGAACTGAACGTCAACGACCGCGCCCCGGACATTTACCAGCGCAGCGAAAAAGCCATCAAAAACTGGAAACAGAAAGGCCTCAAGCAGCCGGAACCGCAGGCGCAGTGGGTACAGATCAATGACAAATACGTGATGGTGATGATCACCAACGGGACGATTGTGGCGATTCAGCCTGTGGAGAAATAGCGTCGGGCTCAATCAGCCGGGCCATGACTCAGCGTCTGCCCGCCGCCCAACCGATACTGATTGTTCCCACTGCGCTTGGCCTCGTACATCGCCAGATCCGCAATGTGCAGCAACCGGTCCATGGTCGGTGCGTGGTCGGGAAATACGGCGACGCCGAGGCTGGTGCCGATGTGGCGTTGTTCATTGCCGATGGGGATTGGCGGGGACAGTTCGATGAAGATTTTCTGGCAGATGCTGCGCGCTTCGTCCTGCAGGTTCAGACCGGGGGCGAGGCCTTGCAGGATGACCACGAATTCATCGCCGCCGATGCGCGCGACGGTATCGCTGACCCGAAGGATGCGTTTCAGGCGCGTGGCGGTGGTGATCAGAACACGGTCGCCGGCGGCGTGACCGTAGCGGTCGTTGATCGCTTTGAAGCCGTTGAGATCGATAAACACCAACGCCACCCGCGTCTCGGTCATGCGCGCATGTTCCAGTGCTTCCGATAGCCGTTCTTCCAGCACCAGGCGGTTGGGCAGGCCGGTCAACGGGTCGAAATGAGCGAGGTGCTGGAGGTAGCTGGCCGAGGCCTTTTCTTCGGTGATGTCGCGTACTACACCCATCATCTTGATCACCGCGTCGTGATCGTTGCGCACCACATTGCCGGTTTCCCGCAACCAGCGGATTGTGCCGTCGGGCCAGACCACGCGGTATTCCTCATCATGGTTTTCACCAGTCTCCAGGCATCGCAATTCCCCCGCGCGCACCCTGGCGCGGTCATCGGGGTGTACGCAGGAACAGAACAGCGCATAGGAGGGCGTCACTTCGCCGATCTTGAAGCCGAACATGCCGAATATTGCGTCGGACCAATAGAGTCGATCCGTGTCGACTTCCCAATCCCAAGTGCCGATCCGCGCAAAATACTGGCTGCGCTTGAAGCGGTCGGCGTCGCCATCCTGACGGATGTTCTGGCCCTCGGCGGCGCGGGTGAGCAGTTCGCGATACTCGGCGAGTTGCTGACGAAGCGCGCGCACTCGGCGGATCAGAACGGCGATCACGACCAACAGCACAACGACAATGGCGAAGCTGATCCAGAGTTGAGTCATTCAAGCGTCGCTGTCATGGCCTATCGATCAGGATTGGTAGCGGGTGGCCATCATCCATCACGGCCGACGTAGGGTCAAACGGTTGCCAATGACCGGTATTTCTGGGAAAACGGCGGCCAGCGGAACAATAGAGTGAATGTTATGAATGATGAACTGCAGATAATCGATCTTCAGCCCGGCGACGGAAAAGCCGCCGTCAAAGGCGCGTTGATCACCACCCAATACACGGGTTGGCTGGAAGACGGCACCGAATTCGATTCGTCCTGGAGCCGGGGCAATTCGTTTCAGTGCGTGATCGGCACCGGTCGGGTGATCAAGGGTTGGGATCAGGGGATCATGGGGATGCAAGTTGGCGGCAAGCGCAAACTGCTGGTGCCGGCGCATCTGGGTTACGGCGAACGGACGATGGGCAAGATTCCGCCGAATTCGAATCTGGTGTTCGAGATTGAGTTGCTGGAGGTTTTGACGCGGGAGGATTGAAGCTCGCGGGACGAGTGCGTTGTGATGAGGGGCGTTCCTGATCACAACGTCCGGCATGCAAGGACTCGATGAGTCAGGTGAATGCCTCAATATCGTCAAGCGTGTCTGCGATCACGCCTTCCAGGGAGGGGAATCTTGTCTTTACTTCTTCCAGGGCCGCGAAGGCAATGTCTTTGTCCAGTTTGCCGTGCCTTCGAGCAATGTGGCCCAAAGCGGTAATGGCAGATGCGACAACCGACTCATTGCTGCTGGCGAAATACTTCAGGCAGGTTTGCTGAGCCCAGATTCTGTCTGATTCGTTCAAGCCAATAGAAATCAATCCAGCGACAACATTCCTTTCCACGCCGCTTTCAAGAATCCTCACTGCTTCATCGTGGTTCACTGTTGGTTCTTGATAGAAAAGACTCAACTATTCCCGAACCCCGATAAAAAGATCTAGTTCAGTTGGTAGGTGTTCATTAAGGACTGACGCGATTTGCCGGACCTGACCGTCATTCAATAACCATTCTCCGGCCTCGCTTTCTTCCAGGCTTTCCCAACCCAGCAACGCTAAAACCGCAGCTTCTGCCTCAGGCTTCACCGTCAGTTCAAACTTCAAAGAGTCGTCCTCTTCATCACCTTTCAAAAAGCCACTTATCCATAAAAACATTAAAAGCCTCCTGTATTTACTTGGGGGTCAACCTTGTTATTGGAGAGCTCGGAAAACACTGAACCCGCTGCCTTCCTCCACTGAGACAGCGGGTTTTTTCTTGCCTTGTACCCCAGGTATTACGCAGCCATCGCCATCTCATCCAGCGTCGCGGCAACCGTGCCGGTCAGGCTTGGAAATCTGCGCTTTACGCTGGTGAGTGCCGGCAGCAGGCGGTTGCGGTCCAGTTCGCCATGGTCGCGGGCAATCTGGACGAGGGCGGTGAGGGCGGCGCTGACAATGGATTTCCGTTCGCTCTCGAGCAGTAGCAGACAGGCTTTCTGGGCCCATTGGCTGTCTTTCTCGTTGAGGCCGATGGAGATCAGGGCGGCGATGATGTGTGCATCGGATTTGCTTTCCATGGGTGTTCCTCAGGTCGTGGCATCGAGAGTGTCCAGCGCCCGGTTCACAGCCAGTTCGCCACACATCACAACTTGGGCGATGCCCAGCACAGTGTTGCGGTAGGGCGGGTCCAGCAGCGCGGCGAAGTCGCTGAGCATCACGCTGGCCGAAGTCATCGATTCGCAGGCGTGGGCTAGCAGGGCATGCTGATCCAGGTCGGGGGCGACGAGGAACATGCGGCCGGGGCAGTGTTGTTTCGGGGCGGCGGGTTTCAGGTAATGGTCGAGAGCGCGCTCGGCGGCTTCGTGGAGTTTTTTTGAGTCGGTTGTGGAGTAGGGAGAGGTTGGGTCGAATTCGGACGGTAAGTCTGTTTCTGGTGGATTGGGTGTTGGCTTGATCATTTGCTCAGAGTCTCCAGTAATGCTGGCTCCCATTTCGCGACTAAACGATTGGGTGGCAGCTATGCGCAGGTTAGTCGACCGGGACTCCAAGCTTTACCGGCGCACCCGAAGGCGCCCTGCGCACAGCTACCATTGAGCGCAGGCGCAAAAGCACCTGACTGAATGACTGCATGCGAAGTTGGAGAACACCGAGCGACTAAACCCGTTCACTGACCATTCAGTGATGCGAATCAAGTTACGGGCAGGCTCCAAACTGCACAAGCCGGCGGATTCTGGCGTAGTTGTAGGCAAAGGCGCAAGGCGATGTAGCCTCCCGGATGGGGGCAAAATGATGCGTCATTTGTCAGGCTTTATGGCTCACGCAAGAGGTCGCTGCCGGCCTGTGAAGCTTGCTTGCTTGTGAACATCCTCTTTGTGATACCGAATATTTAATAAGCCACTTCGAGCTTGATTTATATCGGTTTCGATATAGCCTGCGTGGCACGTTCAAATGCCAGGAACAGGTGAAACCATGAAGGATCATCAAAACCCACCCCAACGTTTCTCAAGCATCTGGGATGCACTGGAAGACACGCCGCAGGAAGCGGCCAACATGCGCCTGCGGGCCAAGCTGATGCGCACGTTGTGCGAAACGATTCGTGCCTGGGAGCTTCCGCAGAAGGAGGCGGCCAAGCGTCTAGGCATCACCCAGCCGCGCCTTAACGACGTACTCAACGGCAAAATCGACAAGTTCTCTCTGGATGCGCTGGTCAACCTGTCGGCTGCAGCGCAACTGGACGTAGACCTCTGCTTCTCGTCGTCCTCGCCACTGCAATGGGCCTGACAGACGAGGGTTCCCAACGATCCTGCCTCTGAAACACCTTCCAGAGTCGGTTGCCGACTGACGCTCCGCCTCAATCCTTTCACGTCAAAAATTCAAGCTGCGACGGATGGTCGAAAACAGGCCTTGCCCCTCTCGATCGGAACAGCGACTATGCTCGCCATATAGGGGTAGGGGGTATAGGTATGTCGCACACGCACGAACACAAAGGCGAGTTGCTCAACCGGGTCCGGCGCATTGCCGGGCAGGTTCAGGCTGTTGAAAAAGCGCTGGAATCCGAGGCCGATTGTGCCAAGACGTTGCACCTGATGGCGGCGATTCGCGGCGCGGTCAATGGCTTGATGGAGCAGTTCATCGAGGCCCACGCCCGCGAGCATGTCGCCCGTCCCGACCTCAGCGATGAAGCCCGCGCCCAGGGCGTGGAAGAGTTGCTGCTGGCCATCCGCCGATATTCCAAGTGAGCGCCGACATCATGACCCTCAAGGTTGATGACTTTTCCCACAACCACCAGTTTCTCGGTGCTTCGCACGATGAAAACGCCCGCCGCACCCTGTGGGTGGTGGTGCTGACTTTCGTGATGATGATCGGCGAAATTGCCGCCGGTTATCTCACCGGTTCCATGGCATTGCTGGCCGACGGTTTCCATATGGCGACCCACGCCGGCGCCTTGGGCATCGCGGCGGCAGCCTATGGTTTTGCCCGGCGTAACGCCAACAACCGACGCTACAGTTTCGGCACCGGCAAGGTCGGTGATCTGGCGGGTTTTGCCTCGGCGATGGTGTTGGGGCTGGTGTCGCTGGGGATTGCCGGGGAATCGGTTTTCCGTCTGTTCCAGCCAACCAGTGTGGCGTTCGGCGAAGCAACCTTGATTGCCGTGGTCGGCCTGGGCGTCAACCTGCTCAGCGCTTTTCTGCTGGCCGGTCACCACAGCCATCACGACCACGGCCATAGTCACGACCACAGCCACGATCATGGCCATCACCACCATCACGACAACAACCTGCGTTCAGCTTACGTGCACGTATTGGCGGACGCGTTGACATCGGTACTGGCGATTGCCGCGCTGCTGGCCGGGCGCTATCTGGGCTGGGTGTGGATGGACCCGGTGATGGGCATCGTCGGTTCCATCGTCATCGCCAAATGGGCCTGGAACCTGATGCGCGACAGCGCCGCCGTGTTGCTCGACACCACCGACGAACCCGTGGCCGAGGAGATCCGCGAACTGCTGGAAACCTCCGATGATGTGCGCATCAGCGATTTGCACGTCTGGCAGGTCGGCCCGCAGGCGCGGGCGGCGATTGTCAGTGTGGTCGCGGTGGCGGGCGTGACTGCCGACGCGATCCGTGAGCGCCTGGCGCCGGTGCATGAACTTTCGCACCTGACCATCGAATTGCGCAACGCTTAAGGCTGCACCTCGCTGAACATCGGAACTCGTCCATTCAGCGAAGGCCGGTAGTGCCACGTGAATCTTCCCGGATCAATGTTGCGGGCGAGAATTTCAGTGAGCGTGGCGCTGGCGATCGTCATTGCCAGCGTCTGTCCGGGACATTGATGCCGACCGCTGCCGAACGTGAAGCTGCGTCGGTTCGGGCGATCCACCCTAAAGCGATCCGGGTTTTCATTCAGTGCCGGGTCACGATTGGCCGAGGCCAGCAGCACCAGAATCACGTCGCCGGCTTCCAGCCGCACGCCGTCGATTTCACAGCTGTTCGCCATAAAACGGCGAGTGTTCTGTACCGAGGGATCGAAGCGCTGGACTTCAGCCAACAACGAATCCACTGACGCGTTGCGTAATTCAGGCTGACGATGCAACGCCACCAGAGCATTGCCAATCAACCCGGCAGTGGCCTCGAATGTCTGCGAACAGAGGCCGATCAGGTTGGCGAGCAGCACGTCCTCATTGCCGACAAAACGCTGGCGAATGTCGGCGAGAAACGGATTCGGATCCGCCAACATTTCAATGAAATACCCGCGCAATTGCTCCGCCGCCCGATGCGCTGCCGCCAGTTGCAGGTCATTGCTCAGCGGCGACAGACACGCCGCGAAATCCGCCGTCAGTTCACTGATGACCCGCGCCTGCGCCGGGGTGAATCCGAGCAACGATGCAACCACGCACACCGGGTCGCGAAACATGGCTTTATAGAGGCCGTCGGAATCATTGGTGATCAACCGCGCGGACACCAGTGCGCCGACTTCTTCCCGATCAATCAACCCCAGCGGAGGCTCGATGGCCGAACGCGGGCAGCGCTGAGCTTCGCCGTCATTCATGCGCATCAAAAGGCCAAACACCTTGCCCGCCATGCCATCGACGATGGCTTTGGGCACCGGTTCCTGCACCGGACGTACCCGGCAATCCGGATGCGCCAGCACCGCGCATACCGCGCGGGCGCTGCTGGCAACCCACAGTTTCAGTCCGTGATGAAAGGTCAGCCCGCCCGCCGCGCGCAGTTCGGCGTAGTAGGGGTAGGGATCGGCGTGAGTCGCCGCGATGATCGGGTCCATGGATCGCAACCTTGTCGGTGGGGAAAGTGTTGCTACTATCTCCAGTCCTTGAGGGCGATGATTCGTCCGGGAGCGAAATATGCACGCAGAACATCAAGACATCGGCGTCTCGCAAGTGGCCGCCGCCATCGCGGAACCGGCGCGGACCAAAATGCTGTGCTCGCTGATGGACGGCCACGCCCGCACCGCCACCGAGCTGGCAACCCTTGCCGAAGTCAGCGCCTCGACCGCCAGCGCACACCTGGCCAAGCTCAAGGATCTGGCCTTGGTGCGCCTGCATGTGCAGGGCCGCCACCGTTATTACAGCCTCGCCGACAAGCGCGTGGCCCAGGCGCTGGAAGCGCTGATGGTGATCGGACAGAACTCCGCACCGACCTTCAAGCCGCATACACCGGATCGCCTGCAATTCGCCCGCACCTGCTACGACCACATGGCCGGGACGCTGGCGGTGTTGTTGCATGACCGCTTGCTGGAGACGGGATGGCTGGTGGAAACCGATGAACAGGTTTATCGCCTCAGTGAAAGTGGCGAGGCGTTTTTTGAAGGGCTGGGTATTGAGGTCAAGGATCTGTCGACGTTGCGCCGACGGTTCGCCTGCCCGTGTCTGGACTGGAGCATGCGCCGGCCGCATCTGGGCGGTTCGCTCGGTGCGGCGTTGTTGCAGGCGGCGCTGAAGCGCAAATGGGTGACGCAGGATCTGGACAGTCGGGCGCTGACGTTGACGGTGCAGGGGCGCCGAGAATTGTCATCGCGCTGGGGGCTGGTTTTGCCCGAAGCCGGGCGGGATTCGTCAGGTCGCCAGTTGGCTGATTCCACGCCCGGATCGGTGCATGCGCGTTAGCTCAAGGTGTATCCGCTGTCGACTACCCAGTCCTGACCGATGACGCCGCGTGCGCCATTGCCCAGCTGGAACAGAATGACGTCGGCCACTGCCGCAGGTTCTAGGAATTGTCCGCCCAGCAGTCGTTTGTTGACGCCTTGGGCCACGTCGCCGAGCGCTTCGTCACTCAGGCCCAATGTCGACCAGATCGGCGTTGCGGTCGGGCCGGGGGAAACGCAATTGATGCGCACACCGTGGGGTGCCAGCTCGACTGCAAGGGTTCGGGCATGGGCGATCAACGCCGCTTTTGACGCGATGTAGGCGGCCAATCCCGCGAAACTGATTCGGGCCAGAAAAGTACCGATGAACACCACTGACGCCTTGTCTGCAAGGTGCGGGCGCAGGGCGGCCAAGGTGTTCAGGGCGCCGGCGCCGTTTACTGCCCATTGGCGACCGAATGCCGAGCTGTCGAGCCCGTCGGCCAGTTCTGCGATACCGGCGTTGGGCACCACGAAACTTACCGGACCGATGCGTGCAGCTTGCTCGGCCAAAGCGGCAAGGTCAGCGGCTTGAGCGACATCGCCGGAGTGCCACACCAGTTGCTGCGGATACCGCTCAAGCAGTTCGGCCAGTGCGCCGAGCTTTCGCGACATGGCCAATACGCGCGCGCCTTGATCGAGCAGACGCTCGGTAGCGGCCAGGCCTATGCCCGAACTGGCACCGGTGATGACGGCAAGCTTGCCCTGAAAAACATGATCCATGTTCGACTCCCGTTTTTGGTCTTCAGCCAAATGGCTACGGGAGACCAGTCAATTTTCGGGCCATGCCGGACAGCCTTTAATATCAAGGGCTGCGCAGGGTTGATAGTCATTATGACGCTTGTGGAATCGAGTCAATCTGACTGCTGCTGAGTCAAATTGACCTGACTCCTGCGGTGCGACATTCCGACGAAGAGCGGCATTGCACCTTGTGTGAGCCAATCGCTGTCTATACTGTATATGCGAACAGTATCGAGTCAGTGCCATGCAAATCATCGACAAGCTCAGCATCCTCGCCGACGCCGCCAAGTACGACGCCTCCTGCGCCAGCAGTGGCGCGCCCAAGCGCAGTTCCGAAGGCAAGGACGGGCTGGGTTCGACTGATGGCATGGGCATTTGCCACAGCTACACGCCGGACGGGCGTTGTGTGTCGCTGCTCAAGATTCTGCTGACCAATTTCTGTCTCTACGACTGCCAATACTGCGTCAACCGCCGTTCCAGCGACGTGCCCCGTGCGCGTTTCACGCCCGAGGAAGTGGTGACGCTGACCCTGGATTTCTACCGGCGCAATTGCGTCAGCGGGTTGTTTCTCAGCTCGGGGATCATTCGTTCGGCGGACTACACCATGGAGCAACTGGTGCGTGTCGCGAAGTTGCTGCGCGAAGAGCATGAGTTCCGTGGCTACATTCATCTCAAAACCATTCCCGATGCGGATCCCGCGCTGATCGAAGAGGCCGGGCGTTACGCCGATCGCCTGAGCGTCAACATCGAATTGCCCACGGATGCCAGCCTGCAAACCCTGGCGCCGGAGAAGCACATCGGTTCGATCAAGCAGGCGATGAACACCATCTACACCGGTGTGCAGACCGTGCTCAACGAACCCCGCGCACCAAAGTTCGCCCCGGCCGGGCAGAGTACGCAGATGATTGTGGGTGCCGATGACACCGACGACAGCACCATCCTGCACAGCGCGCAGGCGCTTTACGGCAACTTCCGTCTGCGCCGGGTCTATTACTCGGCCTTCAGCCCGATTCCCGACAGCCCGAAAAGCGTGCCTTTGGCCGCACCGCCGCTGATGCGCGAGCACCGCTTGTATCAGGCGGATTTTCTGTTGCGCGGTTATGGCTATACCGCCGGTGAGTTGCTTCAGGGGCCGGGCAATCTGGCGTTGGACATCGACCCGAAACTGGCCTGGGCGCTGCAGAACCGCGAGGTGTTCCCGCTGGACCTCAATCGCGCCGAACCGGCGTTGATTTCACGCATCCCCGGCATCGGCTTGCGCACCACCGAACGTCTGGTGGAACTGCGTCGGCAGCGGCGCATTCGCTACGAAGACGTGGCGCGCATGCGCTGTGTGCTGGCCAAAGCCAAGCCGTTCATCATCACCAGCGATTACCACCCTCAGCAGGCGGAAGTCACCAGCCAGATGCTTTATCAGCAATTGCGCGACCGACCAATGCCGCAACAGATGGGGCTGTGGGGATGATCAATCTCGACTGCGACGACCTGTTCGACACCTGGCGCCAGCAGGCGCGCTGGCTGCTCAGCCATGAAATTGATCCGAGTCTGGTGAGCTGGGCGTCGGAAGGGGTAAGTGATCTGTTTGCCAGTGACGTGGCGGTGCCCGAAGGGCAGGGGCCGTTTCAGGCGCGAATTCCGCGTGCGTTGCTCGACACCCTGGAACAAGCGTCGCGATACCGTGGCGATCAGCGCTGGAGTTTGCTGTATGAAGTGCTGTGGCGAGTCAGCCACGGCGATCGCACGGCAATGATGGCCGGCGACAAGCTGGGCAGCGAGTTGCAGCGGCGGATCAAGCAGGTGCAGCGCGAAGCCCATCATCTGCATGCGTTCGTGCGCTTCATCGAGCGCCCGCCAGAGCTGCCGGGCCCGCAATACGTGGCGTGGCACGAACCGGCCCACGATATTCTGCACAGCGCCAGCGAACACTTCGTCGGGCGCATGGGCCGGCATCGCTGGCTGATCGCCACGCCCCGCGACGGGGTTTATTACGATGGTGAACAACTGATCCATGAACGTCAGTGTCCGCTGGAGTGGCAGCAATTGGCGCAGAACGTCGACGATCCCCACGGTGATTTATGGCTGACGTACTACAGCCACATCTTCAACCCGGCGCGTTTGAACGAGAATGTCATGCAGGGGCATTTGCCGACGCGGTTCTGGAAGAACCTGCCGGAAGGAGAGCTGATTCCCGGATTGATTACCCAGGCGCGAATGGGCAAGCAGCAGAACGGACAGGCGAGCGGGATTGCCGGTCGCGCGGGCAAGCGGATTGCCATGAAGGCCACCGAGCGAGGCGAATGAAAAAGCCCCCATCGATTACTCGATGGGGGCTTTTGTGCATCTGGCCGTCAGATCAAACCTTGACGATCCAGCCTGCTGGCGCTTCGACGTCGCCGGTCTGCACGCCGGTCAGCTCTTTGTAGAGCTTCTGGGTCACAGGGCCGACTTCGGTTTCGCTGTGGAACACGTGCAGGTGGTCGTTGTAGCTGATGCCGCCGATCGGGGTGATCACCGCAGCAGTACCGCAGGCACCGGCTTCCTTGAAATCCGACAGCTTGTCGATGAACACGTCGCCTTCGACCACTTCCAGGCCCAGACGGGACTTGGCCAGTTCGATCAGCGACAGACGGGTGATGCCCGGCAGTACCGACGGCGAGTTCGGGGTCACGAACTTGTTGTCGTGGGTGATCCCGAAGAAGTTGGCCGAACCGACTTCCTCGATCTTTTTGTGGGTCAGCGGATCCAAGTAGATGGCGTCTGCGAAGTGCGCTTTCTTGGCCTGGGAGCCCGGCATCAGGCTGGCAGCGTAGTTGCCACCGACCTTGGCGGCACCGGTGCCTTGTGGCGCGGCGCGGTCGAAGGTGGAGATCTGGAAGTTGTGCGGGGTCAGGCCGCCCTTGAAGTAGGCGCCGACCGGGATCGCGAATACCGAAAAGATGAACTCAGGTGCAGTACGCACGCCGATGTTGTCACCCACGCCGATCACGAACGGACGCAGGTACAGCGCGCCGCCGGTGCCGTAAGGCGGGATGAAGCGCTCGTTGGCGCGTACCACTTGCTTGCATGCTTCAATGAACTGCTCGGTGGAGACATGCGGCATCAGCAGGCGGGCGCAGCTGCGTTGCATGCGCGCGGCGTTCTGGTCCGGACGGAACAGGTTGATCGAGCCGTCCTTGCAACGATAGGCCTTCAGGCCTTCGAAGCATTGCTGGCCATAGTGAAGGGCAGTGGAGCCTTCGCTGATGTGCAGCACGTTGTCTTCGGTCAGGGTGCCTTTGTCCCACTCGCCATTGCGAAAGTACGACAGATAGCGTTTGTCGGTCTTGATGTAGTCAAAACCCAGCTTGTCCCAGTTGATGCTTTCGTTACCCATGACACCCTCTATCACTGAACAACCGCCGAAGCGGTTCAAGGCTTCTGACGTTTTTTTGGATGGGCACAACAATACTTCATTCTTGAGCGGTTTCGCAGCCCGGGCGATGGGGGAGCAGCAGATTTATTAGCCTGCTTATGAAAAAACTCCCCCGTGTCGGGTTTTTACAGGTGCAACGCGTGCCCAAGCGCACGCAACGCCGCTTCCTGCACCGCTTCACCCAGAGTCGGGTGTGCATGGATGGTGCCGCCGATGTCTTCCAGTCGCGCGCCCATTTCCAGGCTTTGCGCGAACGCAGTCGACAGCTCCGAGACCCCGACACCGACCGCCTGCCAGCCGACAATCACATGATTGTCTCGACGGGCGACCACCCGCACGAAGCCGGTTTTCGATTCCAGCGTCATCGCCCGGCCATTGGCCGCGAACGGGAAGTTCGACACGATGCAGTCAAGTCCCGCCGCCTTGGCCTCGTCCGGCGTCTTGCCGACGACCACCAGTTCCGGGTCGGTAAAGCACACGGCAGCGATGGCGGTCGGGTTGAATTCGCGGGTCTTGCCGCTGATCAGCTCGGCGACCATTTCGCCCTGGGCCATGGCGCGGTGGGCCAGCATCGGCTCGCCGCTCAGGTCGCCGATGGCGTAGACATTACGCATGCTGGTCTGGCAGCGGCTGTCAATCTTGATCGCCGAGCCGTTCATGTCCAGGTTCAGCGCTTCAAGGTTCCAGCCCTGGGTATTGGGTTTGCGACCGACGGCCACCAGCACCTGATCGGTTTCCAGATTCAGCGTGTCACCGTTCGGATCGCGCACCTGCAACGTACCGTCGAAACCCAGCACGCTGTGCTTGAGGTAGAGCTTCACGCCCAGTTGCTTCAGCGCGTCGTGCACCGGTTGAGTCAGTTCGGCGTCGTAGGCCGGCAGGATCCGATCCTGCGCCTCGACCACACTGACCTCGGCGCCGAGCTTGCGATAGGCAATGCCCAATTCCAGACCGATGTAACCACCGCCGACCACGATCAGGCGTTTCGGCACCGACTTCGGCGCCAACGCCTCGGTGGACGATATGATCGGCCCGCCAATCGGCAGGATCGGCAGATTGACGCTTTTCGAGCCGGTGGCCAGCACCAGATGTTCACACTGGATGCGGGTGTCGCCGACTTCCACGGTCTTGCCGTCGATGACCTTGGCCCAGCCGTTGATGACCTGAACCTTGTTCTTCTTCAGCAGCGCGGCGACGCCGGTGGTCAGGCGATCAACGATGCCGTCCTTCCACTCGACGCTTTTAGTGATGTCGAGGGTAGGCGCCGAAACGCTGATGCCCAGTGCCGAATGCTGGTTGTGATGTTGCGTCTGGTGAAACTGCTCGGCCACGTGGATCAGCGCTTTCGACGGAATGCAGCCGATGTTCAGGCAGGTGCCGCCCAGCGATTCACCCTCGACCAGAATGGTCGAAATGCCCAGTTGCCCGGCACGAATGGCCGTCACGTAACCGCCAGGACCGCCGCCGATGATCAGCAGCGTGGTGTTCAGAGATTGCATGCCATCACTCCACAAACAGGGTCGCGGGTTGTTCGAGCAGACCACGAATGGCCTGGATGAAGAGCGCCGCGTCCATCCCGTCGACCACGCGGTGATCGAAGGAGCTGGAGAGGTTCATCATCTTGCGGATCACCACCTGGCCTTTGACGACCATTGGCCGTTCGACGATTTTGTTCACGCCGACGATGGCCACTTCCGGCAGGTTCAGCACCGGGGTACTGACGATGCCGCCAAGGGCGCCGAGGCTGGTCAGGGTGATGGTCGAGCCGGACAGTTCATCGCGGCTGGCCTTGCCATTGCGGGCGGCGTTGGCCAGGCGGGAGATTTCCGCCGCGCTGTCCCACAGGCTGCGCGCTTCGGCGTGACGCACCACCGGCACCATCAGGCCGACGTCGCTTTGGGTGGCGACGCCGACGTGCACCGCGCCGAGGCGGGTGATGACCTGGGCTTCGTCGTCGTAACGGGCGTTCATCTGCGGGAAATCGCGCAGGGCGACGACCAGTGCGCGCACCAGGAACGGCAGTAAGGTCAGCTTGCCACGGCTCGCGCCGTGTTTTTCGTTCAAATGGGCGCGCAGTTCTTCAATCGCGGTGACGTCAATTTCTTCGACATAACTGAAGTGTGCCGCACGCTGGGTGGCGTCCTGCATGCGCTGGGCAATCTTGCGGCGCATGCCGATCACTTGAATCTGTTCTTCATCATTACGCTGGGCGTACGCAGCGGCGACCGGCGCCGAAGCATTCGACTGACCCTGCGCCAGATAGGCGTCGAGGTCTTCGTGCAGCACGCGGCCGGCCGGGCCGGAGCCGCGCACCAGACGCAATTGAATGCCCAGATCCAGCGCATGTTTGCGCACGGCCGGCGAGGCCAGTGGGCGCTCATCGGCTTGGCGAGCAACCATCGGGCCCTGGCAAACCGGAGCCGTACGTGGTGCGGCGGGTTTGCTTTCAACGACAGCTTCAACTTTTGGCGCGACGGGTGTTTCTTTCGCCGCAACAGGCGCCGGTTTGTCGGACTCCTTCAGATTGCCGGCGCCTTCAACCTCGATGCTGATCAGAATACTGCCGACCGCCATCACTTCGCCCGGCTGACCGCCGAGTGCAATCACCTTGCCGTGGACCGGCGACGGAATGTCGACCATCGCCTTGTCGGTCATCACGTCCGCCAGCACCTGATCTTCAACGACCAGGTCGCCAACCTTGACGTGCCACTGCGACAGTTCTACTTCTGCGATGCCTTCTCCGATGTCCGGCATCTTGATAACGTGCGTGCCCATTCAGACCTCCATGACCCGTTTCAGCGCCGCGCCCACTCGGGACGGCCCAGGGAAATACGCCCACTCCTGCGCGTGCGGGTAGGGGGTGTCCCAACCGGTGACGCGTTCGATCGGCGCTTCCAGGTGATGGAAGCAATGCTCTTGCACCAGCGACACCAGTTCGGCGCCGAAACCGCAGGTGCGGGTGGCTTCGTGAACCACGACGCAACGGCCGGTTTTCTTCACGGATTTGACGATGGTTTCCAGGTCCAGCGGCCACAGGCTGCGCAGGTCGATGACTTCCGCATCCACGCCGGATTCTTCGGCGGCGACTTGCGACACGTACACGGTGGTGCCGTAGGTCAGCACGGTCACGTCCTTGCCCGGACGGGTAATCGCGGCAACGTCCAGCGGCACGGTGTAGTAACCGTCCGGCACCTGGGCTTGCGGGTGTTTCGACCACGGGGTCACCGGGCGGTCGTGGTGGCCGTCGAACGGGCCGTTGTACAGGCGTTTTGGCTCGAGGAAGATCACCGGGTCATCGTTTTCGATGGAGGCGATCAGCAGGCCTTTGGCGTCATACGGGTTGGACGGCATGACGGTGCGCAGACCGCAGACCTGAGTGAACATCGCCTCGATGCTCTGGCTGTGGGTCTGGCCGCCGTAGATGCCACCGCCGCAAGGCATGCGCAGGGTCATCGGGGCGGTGAACTCGCCGGCCGAGCGATAACGCAGACGGGCGGCCTCGGAAATGATCTGGTCGGACGCCGGGTACACGTAGTCGGCGAACTGAATCTCGGCCACCGGACGCAAGCCATAAGCGCCCATGCCCACCGCGACGCCGACGATACCGCTCTCGGAAATCGGCGCATCGAACACCCGCGAGGTGCCGTACTTGGTCTGCAAGCCTTCGGTGCAACGGAACACGCCGCCGAAGTAGCCGACGTCCTGTCCGAACACCACCACGTTGTCGTCACGCTCAAGCATCACATCCATGGCCGAGCGCAGGGCCTGGATCATGGTCATGGTGGTCGTGGTCATGGCGGTTTCCAACTGAATATTGTTGTTGTGATCGTTCATGTCAGATCCCCAACTGCTGACGCTGGCGCTTCAAGTGCTCCGGCATCTCTTTGTAGACGTCTTCGAACATGGTCGCGGCGCTTGGAATCTGGCCGCCGGCCAGGGTGCCGTACTGTTCGGCCTGTTTCTGTGCAGCAATCACTTCGGCTTCCAGCTCGGCGCTGACAGCGGCGTGCTCTTCTTCCGACCAGTGGCCGACTTTGATCAGGTGCTGTTTCAGGCGGGCAATCGGATCGCCCAGCGGGAAGTGGCTCCAGTCGTCCGCAGGACGGTATTTGGACGGATCGTCGGAGGTCGAGTGCGGGCCGGCGCGGTAGGTGACCCATTCGATCATGGTCGGGCCGAGGCCGCGGCGGGCGCGTTCTGCAGCCCAGGCGGAGGCGGCGTAGACCGCGTAGAAATCGTTGCCGTCAACCCGCAGCGAGGCGATGCCGCAACCAACGCCGCGTCCGGCGAAGGTGGTAGCTTCACCACCGGCGATGGCCTGGAACGTCGAGATCGCCCACTGGTTGTTGACCACGTTGAGGATCACCGGCGCACGATAGACGTGAGCGAAGGTGAGGGCGGTGTGGAAGTCCGATTCGGCGGTGGCGCCGTCGCCGATCCAGGCCGAGGCGATTTTGGTGTCGCCCTTGATCGCCGAGGCCATGCCCCAGCCCACGCCTTGAATGAACTGGGTGGCGAGATTGCCGGAAATAGTGAAGAAACCGGCGTCCTTGACCGAGTACATGATCGGCAGCTGACGGCCCTTGAGCGGGTCGCGCTCGTTGGACAGAAGTTGGCAGATCAGGTCGACCAATGGCACGTCGCGAGCCATCAGAATGCTTTGCTGGCGGTAGGTCGGGAAGCACATGTCGTCGATGTTCAAGGCCAGGGCCTGGGCACTGCCAATGGCTTCTTCGCCAAGACTCTGCATGTAGAACGACATTTTTTTCTGACGCTGGGCAACCACCATACGGTTGTCGTAGATCCGGGTCTTGAGCATGGCGCGCATGCCTTTGCGCAGGATCTCGACCGGCACGTTTTCAGCCCATGGACCGAGGGCGTTGCCCTGGTCGTCGAGCACGCGAATCAGGCCACGGGCCAGGTCGGCGGTGTCGGCGGGTTCAACGTCGATGGAAGGTTTACGCACCGTGCCCGCATCGGTCAGATGCAGGTAGGAGAAGTCGGTTTTGCAGCCTGGGCGGCCCGAGGGTTCAGGGACGTGCAGACGCAGCGGTTCATACGCTTGGGTCATGGCTTCTACGCTCGATCTTGTGAATTTCTTGTAGTGAGCTGGCAGTCATTCTTCGATAAAAGAAATCTTGTCCTACAACAATCATAGGCCCGGGCAAGAAGAATATTTCTCTCTGTTTCGTTGCGCTGGAGATCATTTGCAGATAGAAATTCTGCATAAACATAAAAAGCAGGTGGTTTTGTCTCATGCGCAAACTGGACCGTACCGACATCGGCATTCTCAACAGCCTTCAGGAGAACGCGCGCATCACCAACGCCGACCTTGCCCGTTCGGTCAATCTGTCGCCGACGCCGTGCTTCAACCGGGTCAAGGCGATGGAAGAGCTGGGGCTGATCCGCGAGCAGGTGACGCTGCTGGATGCAGACCTGCTGGGCCTGCACGTCAACGTGTTCATCCACGTCAGTCTCGAGAAGCAGGTAGAGGAAGCGCTGCAGCATTTCGAAGAAGCCATTTCCGATCGTCCCGAAGTCATGGAGTGCTACCTGATGGCCGGCGACCCTGACTACTTGATCCGGGTGCTGGTGCCGACCATTCAGTCGCTCGAACGCTTCATGATGGACTTTCTGACCAAGGTGCCGGGCGTGGCCAACATTCGGTCAAGTTTTGCGCTCAAGCAGGTGCGCTATAAGACGGCATTGCCGCTGCCGGCGAACGGTTTGACGCTGGGCAACTGAATCCGGTGCCGTTCACAGGTATTCATATCGATAACCCAGTTCTTCGGTAAAAAGAGTCTGCTCAATGGTGAAGCTTTGAGGCCACGGAGCGAGTTCGTTTTCGGGGTGAAAGACCAGTGTCGAGTTGCTCAGTTCCTCCTGCGGGAAAGAGGGAACGTTCGGATGCTGGTGTTTCCAGCGCTCCCAGAGCAGATCCAGATAACAATGATGCAGGAAGAATATCGGGTCATTGGGAGAGGATGCCTCCATCATGTTGCCTCCGATCCAGGCATGCACGGGATTGTGCAGTTCACGCTCGGAAAAGTTTTCCCAACCGCCCGGCTCCATCCAATAGGACGTTCTGTTCAGGGCCGAGATGACGGTTTCTGGTGACGGCAAGGCGCCGGCAGCCCCTAGATTGCGACGCAAGCCCGCATCACCGACACCCTCGTCCCATACCGAGACAATGAATGGCGACTGGTTATTGGAAAAGGGTCCGCTGGTTACCAGCTGATTCTGGGTATTGTCACCGTTGCCGCCCATGAAGTCCGAGGTGAATGGATTCTCGGCGCCGCCGATTTGCCAGTTCCAGTAGGGCAGTGTGATGCGAGGGTCATCGGCGGCGGCCTGCAGCGCCAGTTCGAACTGGCGGATCAGGACCCGGTGCCACGGATAAAACAAGGGGCTTTGATGCGGGTTGGGAACGAGCGGATTGCCACGTCCCATTGAGTTTTTGTGGATCTGAACGAAGTCATCGTAACGGCTTTGCTGACCGGGACGCAGTACGCTGTTGACGTTGTTTTTCAGCGTCAGGACCGCGTTGATGAAGGCGGCTTTTTCCTCCCGGGATAGATCCCGGTGGTTGCGGCGAATATCCATATTGCCAAATCTCCATGGGTTGATTACCCCATGAAGTCTGCCTGTCGGCCGAGATTACGCCCAGTTCATGGGATCCGACGTGACAGGTACGAATCCCCTTGATTCGAATTGCTTCACTGATCTTTTCTTACACGGAGTTGATCGGAATCTTCAGGTAAACAACGCCATTGCCTTCCGCCGGTGGCAGATTTCCCGCCCGCACATTCACCTGAATCGCCGGCAACAACAGTGTCGGCATTCCAAGTCCGGCATCCCGTTTAGTACGCATCTCGACAAACGCGGCCTCATCGACGCCGTCATGCACATGGATATTGCTTTTGCGCTGTTCACCCACGGTGGTCTGGCACTGCGAGTCGCGGCCTTGCGGCGGATAGTCGTGGCAGACATAGAGCTTCACGCTGGCAGGGAAGGCCAGCAGCTTGTGAATCGAATTGAACAACTGATGGGCGTTGCCACCTGGGAAGTCGCAACGGGCGGTGCCGACGTCGGGCATGAACAGCGTGTCGCCGACCAGGATTTGTTCGCCATCGATCAGGTAGGCCATGTCCGCCGGGGTGTGGCCGGGGACATGCAGGGCGGTGGCCTTGAGATTGCCGATCCGGAACGACTCGTTCGGCGCGAACAGATGATCGAACTGCGAGCCGTCGACGCGAAATTCCGGTTCCAGGTTGAACAGCGCCTTGAACACGTTCTGCACTTTACTGATCGATTCGCCAATCGCGATTTTCCCACCCAGTTCCCGGCGCAGGTACGGCGCGGCGGACAGGTGATCGGCGTGGGCGTGGGTTTCCAGCAGCCACTGCACTTGCAGGTTATGGGCGCGAACGAAGGCGATGATCCTGTCCGCCTGAGCCGTGCAGGTGCGGCCGGCGGCCCCGTCGTAATCGAGCACCGGATCGACGATTGCGCATTGCCCGCCATCGGCCTCGTAGACCACATAGCTGTAGGTCGAAGAGGCGGGGTCGAGGAAAGCTTCAATCAGCGCGGGCATGGACACGGTCCTGTGCAGAAGGTGGAAAGTCAGAGTTGCAACACTTTATGTAAACACATAATGTCCGCAGCTTAAGTGACGTTGAAGGCATCCTGCAAATGCAATCCAGTCTGACCGAATGTGAAGTGGCGCAACTGCGCGCCTCGGCCTCCAAGGCCTGTTCGCTGCTCAAGGCCTTGGCCAACGAGGATCGGCTGTTGATCCTGTGCCAGTTGACCCAGGGCGAGCGCAACGTCGGCGAACTGGAGAAAATGACCGGCGTGCGTCAGCCGACCCTGTCCCAGCAACTGGGCATCCTGCGTGATGAAGGGCTGGTCGCGACCCGTCGTGAAGGCAAGTACATTTTTTACGGTCTCGCCAGTCACGAAGTGATCCAGGTGATGAAAACCCTCTCCGGACTCTACTGCGGAGCCGTGCTCAAAAGCTGGGCGCAATAGACCCGGCTATCCTTGCGTGCAGCCATAAGGAACAAACAATGAACGATCAACACTGGGGCCCATCCATCAGTGCGGACATCGTGGTCATCGGCGGCGGCACTGCCGGCATCGGTTTTGTCGCGAGCCTGCTCAAGCGCGATCCCGGCCTGAAAATCACGGTGATCGAGCCGAGCACCCTGCATTACTACCAACCGGCGTGGACGCTGGTCGGCGGTGGCGCCTATGACGCCAAAGACACCGCCCGACCGATGAACAAGGTGCTGCCGCGCCAGGCCACCTGGATTCAGGCCGCCGTGACCGGCATCGACCCCGACCAGCGCCGTCTCACCCTCAACGATCAACGCACCATCACCTATCAGAACCTGATCGTCTGCCCCGGCCTGCGCCTGGCGTGGGAGAAGATCGAAGGCCTGCAGGACAGTCTCGGCCAGCACGGCGTCACCTCCAACTACAGCTATCAGCACGCGCAATACACTTGGGATCAGGTGCAGAAACTGGGCGGCGGCAAAGCGCTGTTCACCCAGCCGCCGATCCCGATCAAGTGTGCCGGCGCGCCGCAAAAGGCGCTGTACCTGTCCTGCGATCACTGGCTCAAGCGCAACGTGCTGAGTAAGGTCGATGTCGAGTTCAATCTGGCCGGTGCCGCGCTGTTCGGCGTGCCGACCTTCGTACCGCCGCTGATGAAGTACATCGAGAAATACAACGCGCGGCTGGCATTCAATTCCAATCTGGTGAAGGTCGACGGCCCGGCGAAAACTGCCTGGTTCGACGTCAAGGATGCGGACGGCAACGTTACCCGTCAGGCCAAGACTTTCGATTTGTTGCACGTCGTCCCGCCGCAGGTCTCACCGGATTTCATCGCACAAAGTCCGCTGGCCGACGCCGCCGGCTGGTGCGAGGTCAACCCGCACACCCTGCAACACCCGCGCTATCCCGAAGTGTTTGCCCTGGGCGATATCTGCGGCACCACCAATGCGAAAACCGCCGCGGCAGTGCGCAAGCAGGTTGTGGTGGTGGCGGAAAACCTGCTGGCCCTGCGCAAGGAACTGGCGTTGCCGCTGAAGTACGACGGCTACGGCTCCTGCCCGCTGACGGTGGAGAAGGGCAAGGTGATCCTCGCCGAGTTCGGCTACGGCGGAAAAATGTTGCCGACCTTTCCCCTCGACCCGACCGTGCCGCGCCGCTCCGCGTGGTGGCTGAAGGCGACGCTGCTGCCGTGGTTCTACTGGAACGGCATGCTCAAGGGCCGCGAATGGCTGACGCGTCTGTCCAGGGTCGACTGAGAACACTCTATGTTGCTGGCAAGTCTGTTTGGCGTGGTGATGGGATTGATCCTCGGACTGACCGGGGCCGGCGGCGGGATTCTCGCCGTACCGGCGCTGGTGCTCGGGCTGGGCTGGACGATGACGCAGGCGGCGCCGGTGGCGTTGTTTGCCGTTGGCAGCGCAGCGGCGGTCGGCGCGATCGATGGCTTGCGCCATGGTCTGGTGCGTTATCGCGCGGCGCTGCTGATCGCGGCGCTCGGCGCGGTGTTTTCACCGGTGGGCATCTACTTCGCCCATCAGTTGCCGGAAAAGGTCCTGATGATCCTGTTCAGCCTGCTGATGGTGATGGTGGCGTGGCGCATGCTGCGCCGCGAACGCCAGCAAGAGGGCCCGAGCGACCATGGCCACGCCAGTTGGGGCCAGAAGAACTGCATGCTCAATGAGCAGACCGGCCGTTTCGACTGGACCGCCAAATGCACCGCGACCCTCGCGGCACTGGGCGCGGTCACCGGCGTGGTGTCCGGGTTGCTGGGGGTGGGCGGCGGGTTTCTGATCGTGCCGGCGTTCAAGCAACTGACCGATGTGCAGATGCGCGGCATCGTCGCCACTTCACTGATGGTCATCAGCCTGATTTCCGCCATCGGCGTGATCGGCGCGTTCCATGCCGGGGTGCGGATCGATCATCTTGGCGCGTCGTTCATCGTGGCCAGCATCGTCGGCATGATCATCGGCCGCAAACTCTGCGCGCGGGTGCCGGCGAGGACGTTGCAGGTGGGGTTTGCCAGTGTGTGCCTGGTGGTTGCGGCTTACATGTTGCTGCGGGCTTGATATGAAGTCTGTGGCGAGGGAGCAGGCCCCCTCGCCACAGTGATCGCGTTACAACACCAGATGCGGCAACCAAAGCGACAGCGCCGGAACGTAGGTCACCAGCATCAGCACCAGGAACAGCACGGCGTAGAACGGCAGCAGCGCCTTCACCGTGCTTTCGATACTGACCTTGCCCACCGCCGAACCCACGAACAGCACGGCTCCTACGGGCGGCGTTATCAGGCCGATACCGAGGTTGACCAGCATGATCATGCCGAACTGCACCGGGTCGACGCCGATACCGAGAATCACCGGCATCAGGATCGGTGTGAGGATCAGGATCAGCGGTGCCATGTCCATTACGGTGCCGAGCAACAGCAGCATGACGTTGATGCACATCAGGATCACGTAGCGGTTGTCGGACAGGGTCAGGAACAGCGTGGTGATCTTCGCCGGGATCTGCATCAGGGTCATGATGTAGCCGAAGCTGGCGGCGAAGCCGATCAGGATCATCACGATGGAAATGGTGCGCACTGTGCGATGCATCAGTTTCGGCAGCTCACTCCATTTGTAGTCGCGGTAGATGAACATGGTGACGAAAAACGACCACAGCACGGCGATGGCCGCCGACTCGGTGGCCGTGAAGATCCCCGAAAGAATCCCGCCGAGAATGATCACCATCGCCATCAGGCCCCACAAGGCTTCGCCGCAGATCTTCAGGGCTTCGCGCAGCGGGATCACTTCGCCCTTGGGGTAGTCGCGTTTGCGCGCAAAAATCAGACACAACACCATCAGGCACGCGCTCATCAGCAGGCCCGGCACCACGCCGGCCATGAACAGCGACGCAATGGAAACGGTGCCGCCGGCCGCCAGCGAGTAGAGCACCGAGTTGTGACTCGGCGGGGTCAGCAGGGCCTGTACCGAACCGCTGACGGTGACCGCTGTGGAGAATTCCCGAGGGTAGCCCTTGCGCTCCATTTCCGGGATCAGCACCGAACCCACCGACGCCGTGTCGGCCACCGACGAGCCGGAAATCGCGCCGAAAAAGGTCGAGGCCATGATGTTGACCAGCGACAGGCCGCCCCGCACGAACCCCACTAGGACCCCGGCGAACGCCACCAGCCGCCGAGACATGCCGCCCTCGGCCATGATCGCGCCGGCCAGCACGAAGAACGGAATCGCCAGCAGCGAGAATTTGTTCACCCCGCCCGCCACCTGAATCATCAAGGCCTGGAACGGGATGTCGATCCACCACGCGCCGATCAGCGCCGACAGCCCGAGGGCATAGGCAACCGGCATGCCGATCAGGATCAGTGCGATAAAACTGCCCAGCAGAATCAATGCGTCCATCAGGCAGCCCCTTCGTTTTCTTCAACCAGGTCGAATCGCACCACGCGGCGATTGCTTTGATCGCCGAGCAACAGTTTTTCCAGTACGAAAACCAGCGTCAGCGCACCGCCAACCGGGATCGGCATGTAGGTGATGCCGACCCGCAATGTCGGCAGGGCGCTCATGAACTGGTTCCACGTCGATAGGCACAGTTTGGTGCCCCAGATGGTCATGAACAGGCAGATGGTGCCCATGAGCACTTGCGAAATAATGCTCATGGTTCGGCGCATCTTTGGTTGCAGGCGATCGGTGACCATCGCCACCGCCATGTGCGCGCCGGCGCGATAGCTGGCGGCGGCGCCGATGAAGGTGAAGACCATCATCAGCAGAATGGCGGTGGGCTCCGGCCAGCTCGAACCTGTGCCGAGGACGTAACGGGCGAACACGCCCCAGGGGATGATCAGGGAAATGGTCAGCACCGACAGACCGGCGACCCAGATGCAGGCCATGTAGATCCGGTCATTGATGCGCAGCAGCAAATTCTTCATCGGGTTCCACCGTAACCGGGCACGCGCGGACATCAGGCGACGTCAGCGCTGCCGGGCCTTTTGCAGAGGGCTGGGAGGTTTACTGAACGGCTTCGATGCGCTTGATCAGGTCGGCGTAGGGCGCGCCGTATTTTTCACGGATCGAGGCGGTGGCCTCATAGAAGGGCTTCTTGTCGACGGTGATGAACTCGACGCCGGCCGCCTTGAGTTTTTCCTCGCTGCTGACGGACTTGGCGTCCCACAGCGTGCGCTCCTGAGCCTGTGCAGCCTTGGCGGCTTTTTTCACCAGCGTCTGCTGATCGGGGGTGAGTTTGTCCCAGGTGATTTTCGACATCACGATCGGTTCGGGCAGAATCAAGTGCCCGGTCAGGCTGTAGAACTTGGCGTTCTGGTAGTGGTTGTGTTCAAGCAGGGTCGGTGGGTTGTTTTCCGCGCCGTCGATGACGCCGGTCTGCAGCGCACTGAAGATTTCGCCGGTGTCCATGGCGATCCCGTTGCCGCCCATGGCGTTGATGGTTTCGATGAACATCGGGTTGCCCTGCACACGGATTTTCATGCCCTTGAGGTCTTCAAGGCTGCGCACCGGTTTCTTGGTGTAGATGTTGCGCGTGCCGCCGTCCATCCACGCCAGAGCGACGAGGTTGAATTCGGATTGAGTGATCTTGTCGAGGATCTCGTCACCGATTTCACCGTCGATGATCTTGCGCATGTGCGCCTGGTCACGGAACACGAACGGCATGTTGAACACGTTTACGTCCGGCACCACCGGACCGACGATACCGAGGCTGACGCGGGCCATTTGAATGGCGCCCACCTGAGCCTGTTCGACCACTTCCTTTTCCGAGCCGAGCACGCCGCCGGGAAACATTTTGAAGGTCAGCTTGCCGTCACTTTCGGCAACCAGGGTCTTGCCCAACTGTTCTTCAGCGACCACGGTCGGATACCCGGCGGGGTGGATGTCGGCGAATTTGATTTCCAGCGCCTGGGCGGCGCTGCCGAAGGTGAGCGCGAGGGGGAGAGCGGCGGCGAGCAACGTGCGTTTGAAGTCCATGAGGGGTTCTCCAGTCTTGTTATTTTTGTGTTCAAGGCACAGCGATGCAGCAGGGGGGTTACAGCAGGTCGTCGAACAATGGCTCCGGCAGGCCTTTGACGCCGGGGTTGAGGGCGAACACGCCGCCAGCCAGCGAATGCGGGTCCTGGTCGTCGGCGGGGCGGATGGAAGTCACGAACAAGGTGTCCATCCGGCTGCCACCGAAGGCGCACATGGTGGGTTTTTTCACTGGTACCGGCAGCGAGCGGTCAAGGCGGCCTTCCGGGGTGAACCGGTGGATCAGGCCGACATCGTTGGCGCAGATCCAGTAGCAGCCATCGGCATCCACGGCAGCGCCGTCGGGACGGCCGAAAAAATGATTCATGTCCACGAACACCCGTCGGTTGGAGGGGGTGCCGCTGGCAATGTCGTAATCGAAGGCCCAGATCAGTTGCACGTTCGGGTGCGAGTCCGACAGGTACATGGTTTTGCCGTCCGGACTGAAGCCCAGACCGTTGGGCACGATGAAGCCATCAAGCTGTGCCTCGATCGCGCCTGTTTGCCCGGCGGCGTAGCGATAGAGCCGGCCTTCGGGCAGATTCAGGCCCATGTTCAGCACCATGCTGCCGGCCCAGAACCGGCCCTGACGGTCGCAGCGGCCGTCGTTCAGGCGCATGTCCCGGCGGCTGTGTTCCACGGTCGCGAGCAGGTCGCTGTCAAGGCTGCCATCGCTGTGGGGGCGCAGTTGAAAGAACCCGCTCTCCATACCGGCCACCCAGCCGCCCCGGCTGTGTCGGGCGAGGCAGGCGAGCATCTCGGGAGCCTTCCAGGCGTGAACATGGCCAGTGTCGGCATCCCAGCGTTGCAGGCCACCGTTGGGGATATCGACCCAGTAGAGCGCATTTTCCTGCGGCACCCACACCGGGCTTTCACCCACCGCGTTGCGGGCGTCGACGATCAATTCGGCTTGCATACTCATTCCCTTGGTTTTATTGGAGACGTGAATCGCGCCGGTCAATCGCCGAACGGGCCGGCCGCAACGAAGGCCCCGCCCTGATAGATCCGCGCCGGGTCATCGCTGGCGGGCACCGGCTGCGCTTCGACCTTGTCTCGAAACACTTCGGAGGTGTCTTTGGCCTCGAAGCCGAGGTGGCTGGCGAAGCGGTTGTCCCACCACACGTCCTTGTTGGCGGACATGCCATAAACCACGGTGTGGCCGACGTTGGGGGTGTACAGCGAACGTTCGAGCAATTGGGTGAGGTCGTCGAAGCTCAGCCAGGTGTGCATCATTCGGCGGTTCTGCGGTTCGGGAAACGACGAGCCGATGCGGATGCTGACGGTTTCGATGCCATAGCGATCGAAGTAGAAACTGGCCATGTCTTCGCCGTAGGACTTGGACAGACCGTAGTAGCCATCGGGGCGGCGAGCGGAGCTGGCGTCGAGATGCTCATCCTGTTTGTAGAAACCGATGACATGGTTGGAACTGGCGAAGATCACCCGTTTGACGCCGTGGCGGCGTGCCGCTTCATAGATATGGAATACGCCGCAGATATTGGCGCCGAGGATTTCTTCGAAGGGGCGCTCCACCGAGACGCCACCGAAGTGCAGGATCGCATCCACGCCTTCGACCAGCTGATGCACGGCAGCTTTGTCGGCGAGGTCGCAGAGCACGACTTCTTCCCGGTCATCGATGGCCGGGGCGAGGGCGGCGATGTCCGACAAGCGCAACACATTGGCGTAGGGGCGCAGACGTTCGCGCAAGACTTTGCCCAGGCCACCGGCGGCGCCGGTCAGCAGCAGGCGATTGAACGGAGTTGGGGCGGTGGAGGTGGACGTCATGGCAATCCCTTACACGTTGTTATTAGGTTTGTTGTAGGTTGTCGTATGACTGCGTTGAAGTATCGGTAGGGTTTCCGGAACTTGTCAACGCGACTTTCGGTGTAAATGACGGAAGGCGGATTTACCTTCCGCTCACGCCATGCACGGGCTTACAACAACGAAATCGGGTAACTGATGAAGATCCGGTTCTCGTCGAATTCATTGGTGCTGAAGTCCCGGCGAATCGTCGCGTTGCGCCATTTGACGTTGAGGTTCTTCAGCGGGCCGCTCTGCACGGTGTAGGCCAGTTCCGATTCGCGACCCCATTCCTTGCCATCGGTGATGGTGCCGGTGTGCACGTTGTCGCCGCTGATGTAGCGGTTCATCAACGTCAAGCCGGGGACGCCGAGGACGACGAAGTTGTAGTCGTGGCGAATCTGCCAGGAGCGCTCCTTCGCGTTGTCGTAACTGGCGTTGTAGCTGTCGTTGGCCAGGGTGCCGCCGCTGGTGCCGTTGACGCGCATCCAGGCATCGTCGCCGCTGAGCTTTTGCAAGCCGATGTAGAACGTGTTGCCGCCGTATCTGGCCGAAAGCATGGCGAACGCGGTTTTGTTGTCGAGGTCGCCGGCCTGGGCGCTGCCGTCCTCCTTGCCGGTGAAGAAACCGAGGTTGGCGCCGAGTGTCCAGTCGCCCAGTGGTTGGCTGTGGTTGAGGTTGAAATACTGCTGCTGGTAGATGTCGCTGAGTTCGGCGTACCACACACCGACGAGCGTGCGCTTATCGTTGAAGGTGTATTCGCCGCCGCCAAAGTTAAAGCGGTCGGAGGTGAAGGCGCCGCGGCCGTTCATCGACATGTCCTCCATGCTGGCATCGTTGCGTGGGCTGTTGCCGCGGAACTGGCCACCGTAAAGGGTCAGGCCATTGATTTCGGTAGACGTGATCTGGCCGCCGCGAAAGGTCTGGGGCAGTGATCGACCATCATCCGAGCGCAGGATGGGCAGCACCGGCATCCATTCACCCACCTTCAATTCGGTCTTCGACACCTTGGCCTTGAGCGCTACACCCAGGCGCCCGAAATTGTCCGCCGGGCGCCCGTCATCGTGGATCGGTAGCAGTTGCGTACCGCCGGTGCCTTTGCCGCCATCGAGCTTCTGCGAATACATGCCCAGCACGTCCAGGCCAAAGCCGACCGTGCCCTGAGTGAAACCGGATTTGGCGTCGAGGATGAAGTTCTGTGTCCACTCTTCAGCCTTGCCCTGTGGGTAGTTGGGGTTGACGAAGTTGCGATTGAAGTAGGCGTTGCGCAGGTTCAGCGTGGCTTTACTGTCTTCGATGAAGCCCTCGGCATCGGCGCTCATCGGCAAGAAGAGGGCCAGACTGCTGCAACCGATCAGGCTTAGGGTGGAACGCGGGCGGGGGATAGAAAAACGGGACGTGCGGACGGAATTGCAGACGAGTGTGCTCACTGTGACGCTCCCTGTTTCATTTGTTGTTTTTATTATTTGTTATACGTCGTCGTACAACATGGTTGCGGATATTTGCGAGGTTTTCCGGAAATGTCAACAGGGCGTCGTACGATGACTTTGGGTGAGCGGGCAGCCCTCAAAGCGCTGTGAAGAGGGCTGCTTTCGGCACGTTTACTGGTTGTAGAGCGCTTCAGTGTTATCGATCAGGGGATTTTTTTCGGTCAGCACGATCTGGGCGATCTGATCCTTGCGCATGAAACTCACCTTCGGATGCGACTGGGCGTACCGGATGAAGCGCTCCATGGCTTCGACCATCGCCGGAGTACCGCCGATGCGATCGTGCAGACTCACCGACATCATCCGCCGCTTGCTCGCGCCTTCGGCGTAGAGGCGATCGAATTCCAGCACCAGTTGCTGGTAGAACTGCTCGGCGGAGAAGTGCCGACCCTCAACCAGCACGATGTCGTTGTTGCGCAGGGTGTATGGCACCACGGCAAATTTTCGCCCGCGAACCATGGTCACGAACGGCTCGTCACGGCTGACGTCGTCAATGTGGTAGATGAAATTCAGATCCTGCAGCACC
This sequence comes from Pseudomonas sp. B7, assembly GCF_016735645.1. NCBI lineage: Bacteria > Pseudomonadati > Pseudomonadota > Gammaproteobacteria > Pseudomonadales > Pseudomonadaceae > Pseudomonas > Pseudomonas sp. B7. The sequence goes on along the minus strand of NZ_JAERRE010000015.1, from coordinate 33,143 downwards.
TTCAGCGTATTGGGGCTGCGGCGCAGCCAGTTGGCGTTGTAGCCGACCGAGCGCTGGCCTGTGATTTTTTCCACCGCGGCGACGCCATCACCGATGAACTGTTTTTCCTGGGCGTAGTTCATGTTGTACGAATCGGCCCAGCGCATGCCGTGGGCCGCCAGTTCATGGCCGCGTTCGGCGATGGCTTTGGCGAGTTCCGGGTGCTTGAGCGCCGCCTCGCCGACCACATGGGAGGTGACTTTGATGCCGGTGCGATCCCACAGATCGAGCATGCGCCACAGGCCTTCCTTGTAGCCGTAATCGAACCAGGTCTGCGCCGGCAGGTCCGGATAACCTTTTGGCAGCGGTGTGCCGGAGAACGGACTTTCGGCGCCCTCGGGCTGACCGCCGGTTTCGAACTGCATCGACACCGAAATCACCAGTTGCGAGCCATCCGGCCACGGGCGTTCCTGGGCGAAGGCGAGGGCGGGCAGCAACAGCGTGGCGGCCAGCAGGTTTTTCAGCAGACGCGGGGAGCGTTGCCAGCGGGGAGTGGTCATATCGGGCACCTTGCAGGTTGAGAAGTGCTGCAAGGTTGGCATCCGCTACGCTTGGGAAAAATCCGCTGCGGGCGAGATGTCTTTTAAACAGAATTTACGAATCCACCCAAAATTCCTTTGTGGGAGCGAGCAAGCTCGCTCCCACACTGGATAGGTGTTTGGCCAGGATTTGCGGCACACTTGAGCGACTAACAGACAAGGCCTTTCAATGGATCAATACGCCCCGCGCAACTGGCAGCCGCACGAGAAGCCCAGTCTGCCCGGTTCCCCCTCGACGCCGCTGCATTCAAACCCCAAGCGCCTGGCTTATGCGCTGGTGGGCGTGCTTGTCGCGGTGACCGGTGGTCTGGGCAATGCGCTGGTGGTCGCCAACCTGCCTTACCTGCAAGGCGCGCTCGGGGCGACCACGGCGGAGATGGCCTGGCTGCCGGCGGCGTATGTGATGACCAACGTGTCGATGAACCTGCTGCTGGTGAAATTTCGCCAGCAGTTCGGCCTGCGGGCGTTCACCGAAGTGTTTCTGGTGCTGTATGCGCTGGTGACCTTCGGCCATCTGTTCGTCAATGACCTGAATTCGGCGATCGCGGTGCGTGCAGCCCACGGCATGGTCGGCGCGGCGCTCAGTTCGCTGGGCCTGTATTACATGGTGCAGGCGTTCCCGGCCAAATGGCGGATGAAGGCGCTGGTGCTGGGCCTCGGCACCTCACAGCTGGCCTTGCCACTGGCGCGATTGTTTTCCGAAGACCTGCTGCAGATCGCCGAATGGCGCGGCCTGTACCTGTTTGAATTGGGCATGGCGTTGCTGTCGCTGGGCTGCGTCTTGATGCTCAAACTGCCGCCGGGTGACCGCTTCAAGACCTTCGAACCCCTTGATTTCCTGACCTTTGCGATCCTTGCCAGCGGCGTGGCTTTGCTGTGCGCGGTGTTGTCCCTGGGCAGGATCGACTGGTGGCTGGAGGCCGACTGGATCGGTATCGCCCTGGCCGCATCGATTGCCCTGATACTCGCGGGGCTGGCCATCGAACATAACCGCAGTAACCCGATGCTGATGACCCGCTGGCTCGGCAGCGGGGTGATGATCCGCCTGGCGCTGGCGGTGATCCTGATTCGCATGGTGACCTCGGAGCAATCCACCGGCGCCGTGGGCTTCATGCAAAACCTGAACATGAGCAGCCAGCAACTTCATAGCCTCTATGTGGTGATGCTGATCGGCAGCGTCGCCGGGCTGCTGACCAGTGCGCTGACCATCGACCCGAAACACCTGCTGATGCCGCTGATCGTTTCGCTGGCGTTGATGGCCACCGGCTCGATCATGGACAGCTCATCGAGCAATCTGACCCGCCCCGGCAACCTGTATTTCAGCCAGTTCCTGCTGGCGTTCGGCAGTACCTTCTTCCTCGGCCCGACCATGGTGCTGGGCACGCGCAACGTGCTGACCAATCCGCGCAACCTCGTGAGTTTTTCGGTGTTGTTCGGGATCTGCAACAACCTCGGCGGCCTGATCGGCGCGGCGTTGCTGGGGACGTTCCAGATCGTGCGCGAGAAGTTTCATTCCAGCCACATTGTCGAGCAACTGGTGATGTCCGACCCGCGTGTCGCCGCCCGGGTGCAGAGCGGCGGGTCGGCGGTTGGCTCGCTGATTGCCGACCCGAGCCTGCGCAATCTGCAAGGCATTCGCAGCCTGGCCAACGCCGCCACCCGCGAAGCCAACGTGCTGGCCTATAACGATGTGTTCATGCTGATCGCGGTGATCGCGATCCTGACCATGATCTGGATTTCCATCCGTGCGCTGTGGCTGATCAGCACCACCCGAGCCGTCGCCCCGACATCTTCCGTACCTTCCAGCGGTGCCACCTCTTCATGACCGAACCGACCACCACAACCACCAATGCCATCGCCGCCACCCCTGAAGGCGTGGCGCCGCCGTCATCACCGAATACCGAGCCGCGGTCGTTGCGGGTGCGGATCATCTCGTCGCTGGGCTTTGCCGGGGTCGCCATCGTCGGTGTGCTGATCGTGCTCTATGCCTGGCAGTTGCCGCCGTTCAGCAGCGCGGTGGAGACCACTGAAAACGCCCTGGTGCGCGGGCAGGTGACGATCATCGGCCCGCAGCTCAGTGGCTATGTGTTTGAGGTGCCGGTACAGGACTTTCAGTTTGTGAAGGAGGGCGATTTGCTGGTACGTCTCGATGACCGCATCTATCAGCAACGCCTCGACCAGTCGCTGGCACAACTGGCGGTGCAGAAGGCTTCGCTGGCCAACGTGGTGCAGCAGCGCAACAGCGCCGAAGCCACGATAAAACTGCGGCAGGCGGTGGTGGCCGACAGCGAAGCGCAGTTGCGCAAAAGCGAGGCTGACTTGCGACGCAACAAAGCGCTGGTCAATGACGGCTCCGTGTCCAAACGCGAGATGGACGTAGCGCTGGCCGCCAACGCGCAAAGCATTGCAGCGGTGGCGCAGGCCAAGGCCAATCTGGAAATCGCCCGGCAGGATCTGCAAACGGTGATCGTCAATCGCGGTTCGCTGGAGGCGGCGGTGGCCAGTGCCGAGGCGGCGGTGCAGTTGGCGCGGATCGACTTGTCCAACACCCGGATCATCGCCCCGCGTGACGGACAGCTCGGGCAGATCGGCGTGCGCCTCGGCGCCTACGTCAACTCTGGGGCGCAGTTGATGGCGCTGGTGCCGAACCAGAAATGGGTAATCGCCAACCTCAAGGAGACCCAGATGGACAACGTGCGCGTGGGGCAGCCGGCGAGCTTCACCGTCGATGCCTTGAACCACCGTAAATTCACCGGCCACGTTCAGCACATCTCTCCGGGCACCGGTTCCGAGTTCGCGTTGTTGCAGGCCGACAACGCCACCGGCAACTTCGTGAAGATCGCCCAGCGTGTGCCGGTGCGCATTACCATCGATCCTGATCAGCAGGAGAGCGAGCGTTTACGGCCGGGGATGTCGGTGGTGGTCAGCATTGATACGGCGGCGGGCGACACCCAGAAACACTGACCTCAGGCAGCGATCATTGGCGGCAGGGTGCCGAGCACGGACACCGCCGCCACGGCGCCGATCCCCAGCAGCCATTCGAGCATGACGCTGCGCTTGAGGGTGTCGATCCGCTGTTCGCAATCGTTGATCCGCAGGCGATTGAACAGTGCCAGTGCAAGCATGCCGAACACCAGCAGCGCCTTGATCAGCAGGATCAGGGCGAATCCCGAGAACAGCGGTGTCGGCCACCACTGGCCGGTGAGCACGCGCACGTTGATCAACCCGGTGATCAGCAGGCCGGCGACCAGCCCGTAACCGAGCCCACTGAATCGCCGCAGGATTTCGCGAATGTTTTTGTCAGGTTGGCGCAGGATCATCACCAGCATCGGCAGACCGCCGAGCCAGGCGCCGACGCACGTCAGGTGAATGACCTGATTGAGGATCAGCATCTGCCCGCTGAAGCCGTCGAGCATCGCGCCGTGTCCGACCGGTGCCAGCGTCATCAGCAACAGCGCGCTCAGGCCCAGTCGCAATGGCCGGTTTGAATGCCAAGGCGTAAACAGCAAGGCCAGCAACAAGGCGTTGATCAACAGATGCCAGCGCCAGACCTGACCGAAAAACGTGTGCCCCAGCACTAGCTCGACGGTGGCCGGATCAAACGCGGCCGCCGCCGAACCGGCCATGCTGGCGGTAATCAACAACGCCCAACAGACGCCGCTGGCCAGGGCAATTGCCACCAGCCAGCGGGACAGTTGCGCCAGCCGCCGATCCAGCGCCGGCGCTTCACCCTTGAGCAGCAGCGGCCGGAACAGCCAGGCCCCGAACAGCATCAATACCACGATGAAATGCAGGAACCGGCACAGCACCAGCGCTTCGCTCATGAATTACTGGCCAACCTTGAACTGATAGGCGCCTTCGCTCTTGTGCGTGTCGACCGACACCGCGTGCCATTCGACCTTGTACTCGCCAGCGGTCAGCGGTGCTTCGGGGGTGATGATCAGGGTTTTTTTGTCGCCTTCAGTGGTCAGCGGTTTGACCGCCACCGGCTTGCCGTCGTGGGTCACGGTGACTTTGGTGAAGCTGGCTTCGACGCCTTCGGAAAACACCAGGCGCAGATCCGCCGGTGCGGCGACGGTGCTGTCGGCGGCCGGGGTCTGGCTTTTCAGATGGGCGTGGGCGAAGGCCTGGGAAGTGACGATCAGCGAGGCTAGCAGCGCGCCAGCGGTGAACAGTTTTTTCATCGACATGGAACGATTCCTTTCAGTGAAATGGCGGGCTGAGTATAGGACGTGGATCACAGGGCTTTCAGGCGCATGTGAATGACCGGAAACGGCCGGCCTTCGCCGTCGAGTGCCGAGCGGCCGATGTCTTCGAAGCCGTAGTGCCGGTAGAAACCGTGGGCCTGCGGGTTCTGTTCATTGACGTCGACCTTCAGCAGCGGGCGGCGGACATGGTCGAGCAAGCGGCGGCCGATCCCCTGGCCACGCTGAGCCGGGTCGATGAACAGCATCTGCACGGTGTCGTCATCGGTGGCGATGAAGCCTGCCGGGGAGTGGTCGGGGTTCTCGAAGACCCAGACATCCAGTGCAGGCAGGTAGGCGTCACGGACCAGCGGGAACAGCCGGTGAATGTCGTCTTCCGGGAGGAAATCGTGGGTGGCGCGGACCGAGCGCTCCCACAGTGCGGCGAGCTGCGGATCATCCGCAGCGACGCGCTTTCGAATGGCCATGGACAGATCCTTCAGTGTCTGACGGGGAGAAGGAGGGCGATCCTAAACCAGAAAAAAGCCCAAGTGTGTGAAGAATCGTTCTCGGCTGTCGCCCCGTGCCCAGAGCGGATGCTAGTCTTCAACAACGTTGTCTTCAGGGAGCCCTCATGGGCAATCACAAGATCGAAATCCGCCGCACCAACGTCGACAAAATCCTGCTGGCGGCGGAAAAAGTCTTCGCCGAAAAAGGTTTCGGCGGCACCGCCATGGCGGACATCGCCGCTGAAGTGCAGCTGCCGCGTTCCAACCTGCATTACTACTTCTCGACCAAGAGCGAGCTGTACAGCGCGGTGCTGTTCGACCTGCTGGAAGTGTGGAAGCAGGACGCGCTGTGCTTCGAGATGTTCGACGATCCGCGCGTGGTGCTCAGCAGCTACATCCGCGCCAAGATGAACCACTCGCGCAGCCGGCCTTACGGGTCGAAAGTCTGGGCCAACGAAATCATCCACGGCGCCCCGACCCTCGGCGAGGCGCTGGATGTGAGCCTGTATGACTGGGCGAAGATGAAAGAGGCGAAGATCCGCCAGTGGGTCGAGGACAAGCGGATTCTGCCGGTGGAGCCGTCGAGCCTGCTGTACATGATCTGGGCCTCGACGCAGCACTATGCGGACTTTGATCATCAGGTGAATATTCTGAATGAGCACCAGCCGTTGTCGGACATGCAGTTCGAGCGGGCGGTGCAGACGGTGACGAGTGTGATTTTGCGAGGGATCGGATTAGAACCGTAACTGATCGTTCCCACGCTCTGCGTGGGAATGCCTCAAGGGACGCTCCGCGTTCCAGTGGGACGCAGAGCGTCCCGGGCTGCATTCCCACGCGGACGGTTCGACGCCTCGACGTGGGAACGATCATTCAAGGGCTGACGTGATAGGGATTGCGCGGATCATGATTCCAGTCCAGAAACGGCTTGCCCGTTTCCATCGGCACCATCTCGATGCAGTCCGCCACCGGACAGGTGATCTGGCACAGATTGCACCCCACACACTCATCATCGATCACTTCATATTTATGCGTGCCATCGGCCTGTTTCAGACTGCTGATCGCCTGGTGTGAAGTGTCTTCGCAGGCAATGTGGCAACGCCCGCATCCGATACACGCTTCCTGATCGATCTTCGCGATGACCTGATAGTTGATGTCCAAATACTTCCAGTCCGTGGTGTTGCCCACCGCGCGCCCGGAAAACTCGGCAATGCTGGCGTAACCCTGACTGTCCATCCACCGCGACAGGCCATCCTTCATCTCATCGACAATCCGGAAGCCGTGCAGCATCGCCGCCGTGCACACTTGCACCGCGCCGCTGCCCAGTGCGATGAACTCCGCCGCGTCACGCCAGCTGCCAATGCCGCCAATGCCGCAGATCGGCAGGCCCTGGGTCTGCGGGTCACGGGCGATTTCCGCGACCATGTTCAGCGCGATCGGCTTGACCGCCGAGCCGCAATAACCGCCGTGGGTGCTTTTGCTGCCGACGGTGGGCAGGGCGACCATGTGTTCGAGGTCGACGCTGGTGATCGAGTTGATGGTGTTGATCAGCGACACCGCATCGGCGCCGCCCCGGTGTGCGGCTCGGGCGGCGACGCGGATGTCGGTGATGTTCGGTGTGAGTTTGACGATCACCGGCAGCGAGCAATAGGTCTTGCACCAGCGCGTGACCTGCTCGACATACTCCGGCACCTGACCGACCGCCGCGCCCATGCCGCGTTCCGGCATACCGTGGGGGCAGCCGAAATTCAGCTCGATGCCGTCGGCGCCGGTGGCTTCCACCAACGGCAGGATGTGTTTCCACGACTCTTCGACGCAGGGCACCATCAGCGACACGATCAGCGCGCGATCCGGCCAGTCCTTTTTCACCTGGGTGATTTCCCGCAGGTTGATTTCCAGCGAGCGGTCGGTGATCAGTTCGATGTTGTTGATGCCCAGCACTTCGCGGTTGGCGCCGTAATGCGCCGAATAACGCGACGACACGTTGACCGCCGCCGGGTCTTCACCCAGGGTTTTCCAGACCACGCCGCCCCAGCCGGCCTCGAAGGCGCGCACCACGTTGTAGGCCTTGTCGGTCGGCGGCGCGGAGGCCAGCCAGAACGGGTTGGGGGCTTTGATACCGGCGAAGACTATCGAGAGATCGGCCATTTACGCAGCCTCCACGTTGAGCATCAGTTGAGCGTTGATCGCCTCGGCGGCGCGCTTGCCGTGTTGCACCGCTTGCACGGTCAGGTCCTGATCGAGGCTGGTGCAGTCGCCGCCTGCGTACACGCCGGGGATGCTGGTGCGCAGGTTTTCATCGACCTGGATGCGTTCGCCCTGACGCTTGAGTTCGCGGGCCAGCGGGTCGGCGAGGGCGCTGCCGTCGAAGGCCTGGCCGATGGCTTTGAAGATCGCATCGGCGGCCAGCTCGAAAGTCTCGCCCGTGGTTTGCAGGCGACCGTCCACCAGATGCGTACGGGCGAAACGCATGCCACGAACCTTGCCTTGCGCGTCGAGCAGCACTTCGTCCGGTTGCGCCCAGGTCAGCAGCCGCACCTGATTGGCCTTGGCGATGTCCTGCTCATGGCCGGTGGCGCCCATGTCTGCCGCGCCACGGCGATAGACCAGATTGACGTCGCGGGCGCCGAGGCGGGCCATTTGCACGGCCATGTCGATGGCGGTATTGCCGGCACCGAGGACGATGCAATGTTCGGCCAACGGCAGTTGCGACAGGTCATCGGCCTGGCGCAGTTCGCGGATGTAGTCGGTGGCGGCGAGCAGGCCGGGGGCGTCTTCGTGGGGCAGGCCGAGTTGCTTGCTCGCGTTCAGGCCGAGGCCGAGGAACACCGCGTCGAACTGTTGATGCAGTTCGCTGAGGGTCAGATTCTCACCGAGTTTCTGGCCGTGACGGATTTCGATGCCGCCGATCTGCAGGAGGAAATCCAGTTCCTTCTGCGCGTAGTCGTCGACCAGTTTGTACTTGGCGATTCCGTATTCGTTGAGCCCGCCAGCCTTCTCCCGCGCTTCGAAAATCACCACGTCGTGACCGTGCATGGCGCTGCGGTGCGCGCAGGACAACCCCGCCGGGCCGGCACCGACCACCGCGATGCGTTTGCCGGTGGCGGCGGCGCGCTGGAACGGGTGCTCGGTAAAGTGCGCGTTGTCCACGGCATAACGCTGCAGCAGGCCGATCAGTACCGGCGCGCACTCGTGGGCGTTGTTGCGCACGCAGGCTTGCTGGCAGAGGATTTCGGTCGGACAGACGCGGGCGCAACTGCCGCCGAGGATGTTCGCCGAGAGGATTTTCTGCGCCGCGCCGGGCACGTTGTCCTGATGGATATTGCGGATGAACGACGGAATGTCGATCTCGCTCGGGCATGCATTCACGCACGGCGCGTCGTAGCAATACAGGCAGCGCGAGGCTTCCAGATGCGCCTGACGGTCGTTGAGCGGTGGCGCCAGATCAGTGAAATGGCCGGCGAGGGCGGCCGCACTTTCGTGCGGGTGCGGGAGATGGTTCAGGGTCTCGATCACGGTTTTTTGCCTCACGGTTAATTGAGGTTTTCTGCCTCTGTCGGGCAGTGGTTTTTTTGTGGTGTCTGAACTGGCCTCATCGCTGGCAAGCCAGCTCCCACAGAGATCTATGGCGCGCATAAAAACCTGTGGGAGCGGGCTTGCCCGCGATGAGGCCGAAGGCCGCTTTCAGCGTTTCACAGCAGTAGGCTTATGTTGCTCAGCCCGCTTGCTCAGCAAATCAAACACCGCCGGATACGCCGGCCGTTCGATATACCGGCCCGCCCCACGCTCGGCGCGCAGGTCGCCGTCGGCCCAGACCACCCGGCCCTGGCTGACGGTATGGCTCGGCACACCGGTCACGGTCTTGCCTTCGAAGATGTTGAAGTCCACCTGCTGATGGTGGGTCTTGGCGGAGATGGTGCGGGTGCCTTGCGGGTCCCACAGCACCAGGTCGGCATCGGCGCCGACGCGGATCGCGCCCTTGCGCGGGTAGAGGTTGAAGATCTTTGCAGTGTTGGTGGAGGTGAGGGCGACGAAGTCCTGCATCGACAATCGCCCCGAATTCACCCCTTCATCCCACAACACCGCCATGCGGTCTTCGATGCCGGCGGTGCCGTTGGGGATCTTGCTGAAATCGTCGCGGCCGGCGGCTTTCTGCTCGGCGCAGAAGCAGCAATGGTCGGTGGCGGTGGTGTGCAGATTGCCGCTCTGCAAACCATGCCACAGCGCGTCTTGGTGCCCGCGCGGACGGAACGGCGGGCTCATTACGTAACCGGCGGCGGTCTGCCAGTCCGGGTGCTGGTAGACACTGTCGTCCAGCAGCAGATGCCCGGCCAGCACTTCGCCGTAGACCGGTTGGCCCTTGCTGCGGGCGTAGGTGATTTCGTCGAGGGCCTCTTTGGTCGAAACATGCACCAGGTACAGCGGCGTGCCGATGGTTTCAGCGATACGGATTGCCCGGCTCGCGGCTTCGCCTTCGACCTGCGAGGGTCGTGACAGCGGATGCGCTTCCGGCCCGGTGATGCCCTGGGCCATCAACTTGCGTTGCAGGTGATAAACCAGCTCGCCGTTTTCCGCGTGTACGGTCGGCACGGCGCCGAGTTCCAGGCAGCGCTCGAAACTCGCCACCAGCGTGTCGTCGGCGGCCATGATCGCGTTTTTGTAGGCCATGAAATGCTTGAAGCTGTTGATCCCGTGATGGCTGACCAGTTCGGCCATTTCCTCACGCACCTGCTCGCTCCACCAAGTGATCGCGACGTGGAAGCCGTAGTCGGACGCGGATTTTTCCGCCCAGCCACGCCACTGGTGAAACGCTTCGAGCAGTGACTGCTGCGGATTGGGAATCACGAAATCGATGATCGAAGTGGTGCCTCCGGCCAGGCCTGCGGCGGTGCCGCTGTAGAAGTCTTCGCTGGCCACGGTGCCCATGAACGGGAGTTGCATGTGGGTGTGCGGATCGATGCCGCCGGGCATCAGGTATTGTCCGCTGCCGTCGAGCACTTCGGCGCCGGCGGGAATATCCAGGTTTTCACCAATGGCTTTGATCACGCCGTCAGCGCAATAGACATCGGCGCGGTAACTTTCATCATGGGTAACAATGGTGGCGCCACGGATCAACAGAGACATTCCGAGTTCCTCGCAGGCATGACCGACTTGTGTCGGTTCTAGTGTTTTATTGTCTGCAGCGCCAAATGCGTAATCTTGTCAGCGCTGTCAGGAATAGACGCTAGTCGCAGTTAAGCAATTGATCAAGATTATTTTTTATAAGCTTATGACTATTTTAAGTCGTTGAAAAATAACGATAAAAATACAAAATCACCAAAATGGTGAGGCGCTTCACCATTTTGACGCACTTGACAGGATGGAAATATGAGCAAGATTTCCTATGTGAAATCAGCCGCTTGAAGTTGAGCGGAGAGTGAGGCGTCCTGAAGAAAAATAATGCAGTGCACCAGATTGAGTCCTGACAGTTCGGACAACTTGCCTGGCATTTGGCCTGAGTGTTCAGTCAAGTTTTCGCGGCCTGAACAGGTGAATAATTAAAACTGATAAACATCAGTCAGTTACAACAAGATCAAAGCACGGCCCTGGCGCCAGGCGGTTCCCCCGGCACGTTTATTGATGCCGCCGCTGACACCATGGCCGGTGCATGAAAGTTGTCAGTTCCTCCGGCCATCGTCCGGCTCGCACCTGCGTGTGCAGCCGCCTGATGAGCAAAAAAATAATCAGAAGAACAGTGGAGCGGCCATGCAACAGAACAGATCGCAAGTGACCGAGCGCGACGGCTTGTTCGAACTCGAAGCCGGCAGCGACGTCCTCGACAGTCCCCGTTACAACCACGACATGGCACCGACCAAGGTGCGCGAACGAACCTGGAATAAGTGGCACATCACCGCGCTGTGGGTCGGCATGTCGATCTGCGTGCCGACCTACACCCTCGGCGGCGTGCTCACCGCGTATTTCGGCCTGAGCGTCGGCGAAGCCTTGCTGGCGATTCTGTTTGCCAACGTCATCGTCCTGATTCCTCTCACGCTCAACGCGTTTCCCGGCACCAAGTACGGGATTCCGTTTCCAGTGTTGCTGCGCTCGTCGTTCGGCATTCTCGGCTCCAATGTGCCGTGCCTGATCCGCGCGCTGGTGGCGTGCGGCTGGTTCGGCATCCAGACCATGTTCGGCGGACTGGCGATTCACCTGTTTCTCGGTTCGGTGTTCGAGGGCTGGAAATCCCTTGGCGGGACGGGGGAGGTGATCGGTTTCATGATCTTCTGGGCGCTGAACCTGTGGGTGGTGATCCGCGGCGCCGAGTCGATCAAATGGCTGGAAACCCTGTCGGCACCGCTGCTGGTGGCGGTCGGCATCGGGCTGTTGGTGTGGGCCATGCCGAATGTGTCGATGACTGAATTGCTGGCGATTCCGCCGAAGCGTCCCGAAGGTGCGAGCGTGGTCAGTTACTTCGCCGCCGGGCTGACGGCGATGGTCGGTTTCTGGGCCACGTTGTCGCTGAACATTCCTGACTTCAGCCGTTATGCCCGCAGCCAGAAGGATCAGATCCTCGGGCAGATTTTCGGCCTGCCGCTGACCATGTTCCTGTTCGCCGCGCTGGGCGTGGTGATGACCGCCGCTTCGGTGAAACTGGTGGGCGTCAGCGTCTCCGATCCGGTGACGCTGATCGGCCATATCCAGAGCCCGGTGTGGGTCGCGGTGGCCATGGCGCTGATCATCATCGCGACGCTGTCGACCAACACCGCCGCCAACATCGTCTCGCCAACCAACGACTTCCAGAACATCGCGCCCAAGGTGATCAACCGCACCAAAGCGGTGATTCTCACGGGGTTCGTCGGGCTGGCGCTGATGGGTCATGAACTGCTGAAGAAGCTTGGGCTGATCGTTTCCGATGTCAGCCTGGAAACCGTGTATTCGAACTGGCTGCTGGGCTATTCCAGCCTGCTCGGGCCGATCGCCGGGATCATGGTGGTGGACTATTTCCTGATCAAGAAACAGCAACTGGACCTGGCCGGCCTGTACCGCGACGACGTGTACCCGGCGTGGAACTGGTCCGGGTTCATCGCCTTCGGCGTGCCGGTGGTGCTGACCCTGCTGTCGCTGGGCAGCAGCGCATTCAGCTGGTTCTACAGCTACGGCTGGTTCACCGGCTCGGCGCTGGGCGGGTTGATCTATTACGGGTTGTGCGCGATGCGTGCGCAGCCGGTGGCCGTCAAATCGCCGTTGTAATTCCCATAAGAACTGCCTGAGGAGATCCCCATGAACGCAGCCGTAGACGTTCTGCAATCGACCCATCAGCACATCAACCGCGACCGTTTGTGGGCGTCGCTCATGGAACTGGCCAAACTCGGCGCGACGGTCAAGGGCGGAGTCTGTCGCCTGGCCCTGACCGACCTCGACCGCCAGGCCCGTGACCTGTTCGTGCAGTGGTGCAAGGACGCCGGTTGCAGCGTCACGGTCGATGAAGTCGGCAACATCTTCGCCCGTCGCCCCGGGCGTAACCCGAACCTGCCACCGGTGATGACCGGCAGCCACATCGACACCCAGCCCACCGGCGGCAAGTTCGACGGTTGCTTCGGCGTGCTGGCCGGGGTCGAAGTGCTGCGCACTCTCAACGACCTCGGCGTGGAAACCGAGGCACCGCTGGAAGTGGTGGTCTGGACCAACGAAGAAGGCTCGCGCTTCGCCCCATGCATGATGGGCTCCGGCGTGTTCGCCGAAAAATTCACCCTCGAAGAAACCCTGGCCAAGGTCGATGCCGACGGCGTGACGGTCGGCGAAGCGCTGAACGCCATCGGCTACGCCGGGCCGCGCAAGGTCAGCGGGCACAGGGTCGGCGCCTATTTCGAAGCGCACATCGAACAAGGACCGATCCTTGAGGACGAACAGAAAACCATCGGCGTAGTGCTCGGCGCTCTGGGGCAGAAGTGGTTCGACCTGAAACTGCGCGGTGTCGAAGCCCACGCCGGCCCGACCCCGATGCACCTGCGCAAGGACGCACTGGTCGGCGCTGCGGTGATCGTCGGCGCGGTCAATCGCGCGGCGCTCGGCCATCAACCCCACGCTTGCGGCACGGTCGGTTGCCTGCAAGCCTATCCGGGTTCGCGCAACGTCATCCCCGGCGAAGTGCGCATGACTCTCGACTTCCGGCATCTGGAGCCGGCGCGTCTCGACTCGATGATCGCCGAGGTCAGGCAAGTTATCGAAGCCACCTGCGAGGAGCACGGCCTGACCTATGAACTGACCCCGACTGCCGACTTCCCGCCGCTGTACTTTGAAAAAGGCTGTGTCGAAGCCGTGCGCGGCGCCGCCCAAGGTCTGGGTCTGTCGCACATGGACATCGTCAGCGGCGCCGGCCACGACGCGATTTTCCTCGCCGAACTCGGCCCGGCCGGGATGATCTTCGTGCCGTGCGAAGGCGGCATCAGCCACAACGAAATCGAAAACGCCGCGCCGGACGATCTGGCGGCCGGCTGTGCGGTGTTGTTGCGGGCGATGCTGGCGGCTTCGGCGGCGGTGGCCGGGGGACAACGCGCTGCCTGACGTTCATTAATCGTTCATGAAAATGTGCGACGTTGCCGCCCCTGAAAAGGAAGTCAGGGACGCGTAATGTCGCCCATCAAAGTCATCACCTCAGGCTCGGCGTATCTGGACATCGACGCCTACGCCTGCTGCATCGCCTACGCCGAACTGCTCAACCTGCAGGGCATTTCGGCCCGCGCCGTCAGCAGCGCAAAACCCAATGCCAGCGTTTCGACAACCGTGCTCGGCTGGGGCGCTGTTTTGCACGACTACCGCCCGACATCCAGCGATGAGTTTGTGCTGGTCGACGTATCCGATTACCACTATTTCGACCCAATGGTCGCGCTCGATCGGGTGGTGGAAGTCATCGACCATCATCCGGGCTTCGAACAGCATTGGGCACAGACACTCGGATCTGCCGCCGACATCCGCCCGATCGGCGCGGCGGCGACGCAGGTTTTCCAGCGCTGGAAAGCCGCAGGATGGCTGTCGAGGATCAGCGAACAAAGCGCCGCGCTGCTGGCCACGGCGATTCTGGACAACACGCTGAATTTCACCGGGCAGATGACCACGACAGCGGACATCGACGCCTATGCCGAGCTCGCACCCCACGGGAAACTCACAGCGGACTGGCCCGGGCAATACTTCCTCGAATGTCAGACCGCTATCGAATCTGACATCTGCGCAGCACTGGCAGCAGACTTGAAAAGGATGAAACCCGACAGCCTCCTGCCGCAGGTCTTCGCTCAAATGACGGTCTGGGACGCCGATGCCTTGCTCGAAAGGCATCGCTCGACGATCAACGACTGGATGGCCGGGCAGGGCGATGACTGGCTGCTGAACCTCATCAGCATCCGCGACCAAAAAAGCTGTCTGCTGGCCAAACCCTTGGTCTCCCAGCAGAAGCTGAGCCATTTGTTATCACTTGAATGGCACGCTGGAATGGCCGTTATAGAGCCATCAATGCTGCGCAAGGAACTGCTGAAGCTTTCTTTACAGACCCCACGTCACAAACCCGAAAGCTGAATCGTCATCCCGTTGAATCCCTCAAACACGGAGCAACGCGATGTCGTCCAATACCCAAGCCGTCAACCTGCAACAGGCCATGCCGCAAGTGTTCGAAAGCCTGACCCAGGTGCATGTCAGCCTCAACGACCACGACTTGCCGCCGTCGCTGCGGCACCTGATTCACCTGCGTGCCTCGCAGATCAACCAGTGCGGTTTCTGCGTAAAAATGCACACCCGCGAGGCGCGCGAAGCCGATGAAAGCAACGAGCGTCTGGATCGCTTGATCGTCTGGCGCCACGTCAACGATTTCACTGCCGCCGAACAAGCGGCGCTGGCCTGGACCGAAGCCCTGACGGTGCTCGATCCGCACGCCGACTACGCACCGTTGCGCGGCGCCCTGCGCGAACATTTCAACGACGCGCAGATCGCTGCCTTGACGGCGGAAATCGGCATGATCAACCTGTGGAACCGTTTGCAGGTGTCGAGGCACTGATCGATGAACTTCGCTGAAAAAACCGTCGCTGTGTTCGAACAGCGACGACCCTTTCTGCTGGGGCTGGCGTATCGCATTCTCGGTTCCCGCGTGGAAGCCGAGGATGCGGTGCAAGAGCTGTTCATCAAATGGCTGGAGGCCGATCAGGTCTCCATTGCCACACCGGCCGCGTGGCTGACCACCGCCTGCACTCGCCACTGCATCGACCTGCTGCGTTCGGCGCACAAGTCCCGTGTCGATTACATGGGCACTTGGTTGCCGGAGCCGATTCACACCACCCACCACGAATCGCCTGAACACATGCATGAACTCGCCGCGTCGCTGTCCACCGCGTTCCTGCTGATGCTCGAACGGCTGACGCCCAAGGAACGGGCGGCGTATCTGCTGCACGACATCTTCGATTTCGATTACTCGCAGGTCGCTGAAACCCTCGGCATTCAGGAAGCCGCGTGCCGCAAACTGGTGTCCCGGGCCAAGGCGAGCATCGGTGGCGAGCAGATCCGTTTTCAGCCGGAGCCGGCGCGTCAGTCGCAGTTGCTGGATGCCTTTCATTCGGCCATCGCCAGCGGCTCGACCAACGCCCTCAGTGCGCTGCTGAGCGAAGACGTCGAACTCTGCGCCGACAGCGGCGGCAAGGCGTCGGCGATCCGCGAAACCTTGTTCGGCCAGAAGCATGTGCTGGACTTCATTGGCCAATCGCTGCACGCCTACTGGCAGGCGCAGGAGTGGCTGCCGGTCGAGATCAATGGCGCGCAGGGCGTAGTGATCAAGGCCGACGGCCTCATCACTGCTTCGATGACGTTCGGGTTCAATCAGGCGGGGCAGGTGAACCGGATTTTCATCATGCGTAACCCGCAGAAACTGGCCGGGTTGCCGACTACCTTGAACCTGCAATGAAACGCCGAGACGTGCCGGGTGCGTTCGCCCCGGCACGCGTCCGGTCCTAGAACTTGAAGACGCCGGGGTAGTCTTCCTGCGGCTCGCCCTTGCGGTCATAGATGCGTGCCTGGCCGATCTTGCCTTTCCTGCTCGCGTCTACCGAAACGGTGACAAAGCTCTCTTCACCGATAAAGCCTTCGCCTTCGTAGCGATACTCTATGCGGTCGCGCATGCGGCGGGTGCCATCGCTCCACTGCATGAACTCGAGTGTCCGGCCGCCGTAGAAGTTGCTGCGATTTTCATGGGGATAGGGCCAGTAGAAGGGCGAGGCGACCAGTGAGGTCAGCCCGAACGTCGGGTCCTGGTAGCAACGCATGCCGGCGAAGCAGCTGTTGTGCACGTCGCCGGACAACACGACGACATTGCTGATCTTCTCGACCCGGATGAACTCCAGAATGATGCTGCGCTCCTCCGGAAAGCCCACCCACTTGTCGTCTCCGGATTTCGGATCGGGGAAAAACGGCACGCTCGAGACCACAAAGATCATCGGCGCCCCCCGATGCTCACTCAGCCACGTCAGGAACGCATTGAGCTGTTCGCGCCCCAGCACCGAGCGCGGTTCGATCGACGACGGCTCACGGATACGCTGGGTTCGGGTGTCCATCACGAAAAACGGAAAGGCACCTTTCTGGAAGGTGTACCAGTACTGGCCCTTGGGCGTCGCCGGGTTGTGCAAATGCTGGTAGGACTCATAACCACGCATCGCACTGACGTAAAAGCCTTTGCCGACATCGTCGAGTTTCTCTCGCGACCAGTCGTCGCGGATCTCGTGATCGTCAAGGATCATGTAGGTCGGGATCCGGTTCATCATCTGCCGGATCCAGGGCAGGCCGAAGGCCTGACGATAGATGTCGAACATTTCTTCAAGCGTGCTGTACTGGCGCAGCGCATTCAGCGGATCGAGATACACCTGGTCGCCGATCATCAGCGTCAGGTCGAAAGGTTTCTGCGAATGTTTTTCGACAATCGAGCGGAATGTCTTGTCGCCTTTTTCCGCATCACTCTGAAAGACGTTGTCCCAGTACAGATAACGGCACGAGCCGAATACAAAGTTCAGCGTGCCGTCAGCGGGTGCCCGGTCGGTGGTGAACGTCCCTTCGACGGATTCTTCCGCACGGTTGAGCGGGCGGACGGGTTTGTCGTCCCTGACCAGTCGGGTGACCTCCAGTTCATCGCTGACGTAGGTCGTGTTGCAGACCACGCGATAGGCCGTGGCGGGTTTCAGTTCACTGAGTTCTACCGCACCGGTGAAGTCATAGTAGTCACGCAGGAAACAGCGGCACGACGTGACCCAGGTCTTGCCCTTGAATACATCGATCAGGCCGACACAAAACCGCTTCGCCTCCTTGTCATCATTAGCTTCCCCGCGTATCCAGATTTTTGCCGACGTGTCCGTGGTGTGCCCGATGATCGGGCCCAATGTGATCGTCATGTCCCTGCTCCAGTGAGTGATGGGCTATCCGATTTCTCCATAGGTTCAGGAAAACCCGCGAGGTTTTCCTGAAACGACCCAATGGCTGGAGTGGCAGACCTGATCATTCAGAGGAGTAAGTCCGGACTCCATGGCTGGCAGTGTAGACAAGGTGTGGCGGCCGGATGGCGGCCTTAACGGGAAGTCTTGTCCTGGCGTCGATCCGGTCCGTCAGGGTTGCCAACATCCAGCAACCGTCGTTCCACCATGACTTTCTCAAGCGCCTGGCGTTCGGCCGGCGCCATCTGGTGTTCGCGCTTTTTCAGCTCCAACAGGATGGGGCTGGACCAGGTGCGATAGGTCTGTTCGATGAGGCGGCTGGATGTCATCAGTCTCTCCTTGATCAAGAGCCCGGTGTAACTGGCAGGGGCTCAATCCGATGAGGTACTAACGTTAGTCGACAAAACCGCGGGGCGCTAATGCCGTCGGTGGGAGCTGGCGAGGCGAATCGTCGCACCGCCGCTCCCACCGGTCATCCATCAATCGTCGACCTTCATCATCGCCTGCACACCCTCCCAGGCCTCGGCCCGCATCCGCTCGATATCCAGCCCCGGAATCACGCCGTTGTCGACGCCGATCCGACCACCTACCAGGCTGTATTTCACAGCAATCGGCTCACCCGCGACAACCGGCGCGACGGCGCTGTCGTGGAAGCCGTAGAACCGTGGATGGTCGAGGCTGTAGATCACCAGATCAGCCGCTTGACCAACCTCCAACGTGCCGACCGCGCCGAGCCCGAGCACTTGTGCGCCGCCGGCCGTGCCCCAGTGAATGACGTCTTCGGCGGTGGTGGCCGAGGCGCCTTGTTCGGCGCGGTGGATCAGCCAGGCGGTGTTGGCTTCGCCGACCATGCTTCCGGATTCGTTGGAGGCCACACCGTCGACGCCGAGGGAGATCGGCACGCCGGCTTCGTACATTTGCGGAATCGGCGCGACACCGCTGCCCAGTCGTGCGTTGCTCACCGGGCAATGGGAGACGCCGGTGCCGGTCTGGGCGAGCATGCGGATTTCCCCCGGTTGCAGGTGCACGGCGTGGGCGAACCAGACGTCCGGGCCGAGCCATTCGTGTTCGGCGACGAATTCCACCGGCAGGCAGTTGTACTTGTCGCGGCAGAAATTTACGTAGTTCTGGGTTTCAGACAGGTGCGTGTGCAAGCGTAGCCCCATGCCTCGTGCGGTGTGTGCCAGTTCGCGCAGCAGCGTTGGCGGCAGCGAGAAGGTCGGTGTGGTCGGCGCCACCACCACCCGACGCAGTGCATCCGGGGTGTCCTGGTGGTAGCGCGATTTCAGCCGTTCTATGTCGCCGACCATTTGCTCCAGGGATTCCGGTTGCAGCGCGGTTTTCGAGAAGCCTGGATGCGCGCTGGCCGACTCCAGTGCCCCGCCACGGCAGAGCACGAAACGCAGGCCGAATTCCTCGGCGAGGTCGAACAGCAAGTCGCCGGTCTCGGTGCTGCCGTGGGCGTGATAGAGGTAGTGGTGATCGGCACAGGTGGTGACGCCGGACAGCAGCAGCTCGACCATCCCCAGCCGTGCGGCGATCCGCGCCAGTTGCGGGGTGAAGCGGTTCAGGCGCGGATAAGGCACGCTCGCCAGCCAGCCTTGCAGGTCCTGATTCAAGCCTTCGGGCACGGCTTTGAGCAGGTTCTGGAACAGGTGATGGTGGGTGTTGATCCAGCCCGGGTAGACCACCGAATTTCGCGCGTCGATCACTCGTTCACCGGGTTGCGGCTCAAGGTTGGCGGCCATTTCCGCGATCCGGCCGTTGACCACGCGGATGTCCACGGCACCGGCCCGGGCACGGGGGCCGCGCAGGCCGGTCATCACCGCGACCGGGTGCTTGATCAGGATGTTTTGAAGTTGAGTCATGGGCAGCTCCCGTCAGAGGATGTGCGAGGCGGATTTGCCGGCTGTGGTTTCTGGCACGCTGACGCCGTTGAGCGCCGCGTTGAGCAGTACCGACACCAGGCAGGCGATGACCACGCTGCTGTGCAGGAACGGCTGTGACCACTCGGGCAGTTGTTTGAACAGGGTCGGGGCGAGCACCGGCACCAGGGCGGCGGCGATGGTGAAACCGACGATCAGCACGTTGTAGCGATTGCGCTCGTAATCGACCTTGGCCAGGGTCTGGATGCCCGCTGCCGCGACCACGCCGAACATCGCGATACCGGCACCGCCCAGCGCAGCAGTTGGCATCGAAGCGATGATCGCCCCGGCCTTCGGCACCAGCGCAATCGAGCACATCAACAGTCCGCTGATCGCCACCACCCAACGGCTGCGCACGCCGGTCAGGATCACCAGCCCGACGTTCTCCATGAAGGCAATGAACGGAAACGCGGCGAACATCCCGGCGATGGTGCTGGCCAGGCCGTTGGCGCGCAGGCCATTGATGACCTGTTTGTCTTCCACCGGTTTGTCGACAATGTCTCCAATGGCCACGAACAGCCCCATGGACTCGACCATCTGCACGATCATCACCACGACCATGGTGGCGATGGGGATCAGGCTGAAAGTCGGCAAGCCGAAATAGAACGGGTAGGGCACGGTCAGCCACGGCGCGTCCTCGACGCTGTGAAAGTTGCCCATGCCCAGGCCGTAAGCCAGACCGGCGCCGACCAGCATCCCCACCAGCACCGCCATGTTGCGCAGCAGCGGGCTGCCATAGCGGTTGACCAGCAGGATGGTCAGCAACACCACGACGGCCACGGCGAGAAACGCCGGGGCGCCGAAATTGCTCGCGTTGCGCCCGCCACCGACCCATTCATAGGCAATCGGGAACAGCTGCAAGCCGATCACCGTGACGATGCAGCCAGTCACCACCGGCGGGAAAAACCGTCGCAAGCGGCCCACGAACGGCGCGATGAGCATGGTGAAGATTCCAGCGCCGATCACCGCCCCGCAGACCCCGGCGAATCCCACCTCCGGGTTGCTGCCGATGGCGATCACCGGCCCGACGCTGCTGAACGCCACGCCTTGCAGGATCGGCAGGCGCACGCCGAACTTCCAGAAACCGACGGTCTGCAACAGGGTGGCGATGCCGGAGCAGAACAGCGTGGTGCTGATCAGCACCACCGTGTCGGCGTGGGACATCTTCAGGGCACTGGCAACAATCAACGGCACTGCGATGGCGCCGATGTACGAGACGGCCATGTGCTGCAGGCCGAGGGTGAGCATCTGTCGCACCGGCAGGACGCGGTCGACAGGGTGGACGGTGGAGGAGGAACTGGCTGACGACATGGGGAATCACCTCTAGCTGTTGTTATTCGGTACAGAGGGGTATTCGTTCTGTGTGCCCGGAACCGCCATCCACCGGCTCCGATGCCGGGTTTCAGCTGGCCAGGCAGGCGGCGAAGCCCTGGTTCAGCGCCGCCCGATCCAGGTCGCGGCCGATGAACACGATCTTGCTCGAGCGCGGCTCGCTGCCCCACGCGGTCGAGGCGCGGAACTCCACCAGGCTGTGCACGCCTTGCAGCACGTAGCGCTGGTCTTCATTGGCCACCGCCAGCACGCCTTTCATGCGGTACAGGTTGTCGGCCTGGGAACTGCGCAACTCGCTGATCCAGCGGTGGAACGCCATCAGGTTGACGGCGCCGTCCACGGCGATGCCAACGGACGAAACGCTTGGGTCGTGCTCGTGGTCGGGCTCTTCAGTTTGGTGGCCATGGTCGTGGTGATCGTGCTGATCCGCGCCGATCTCCATCAGCTTCTGCGTGCATTCGAAGGCGCCGATGCCGAGGATTTTCGACAGGTCGATTTGTGCGTGGGTCGAAGTCACCAGATCCGCCGTGGCGTTCAATCCCCGGATCTTGCCGCGCAGGGTTTCCACCTCTTCGGCACTGACCAGATCGACCTTGTTGATGACGATGCGGTCAGCGCAGACGATCTGGTCCACCGCCTGATTGTCGACGCCGTCCAGCTGCAAATCTTCCAGATGCTGGGCGATGTGCTTGGCATCGACCATGGTCACGATCGCGTCGAGTTCGACTTCCTCGGCGATCGGGTCGTTGATGAAAAAGCTCTGGGCCACCGGGTACGGGTCGGCGAGGCCGCTGGTCTCGATCAGGATGTGGTCGAGCCGTACCGGACGCGCCACCAGTTCGCGGACGATGCGCACCAGATCTTCGCGGACTTCGGCGGTGCAGCAGACGCAGCCGTTGACCATTTCGTAGATCTCTTCGGTCTCGGAGCTGAGCACCAGATCGCCGTCGATGCCGACTTCACCGAACTCGTTTTCGATTACCGCGATCTTGCGGCCGTGGTTCTCCTTGAGGATGTAATTGAGCAGGGTGGTTTTGCCGGCACCGAGGAACCCGGTGAGGATGGTGACCGGGATTTTGGTGTTCGGGGTCGGGGCGTTGAAGGGCGTGTTCATGTGAGGCTCCTTGGTATTGATAGACCGGTGCACGATGAAGGGGAGTGAGGCTGGATTTGGCTCGGGGCCGGGGTTTCACCCCAGCGCAGCGCGACGCCGGCATCGAGGCCGAACAGGTCGAGGACGCGGCCGAGGCTGTGGTCGATCATTTGCGCCAGGCTGTCGGGGCGGGCGTAGAAGGCCGGCACCGGCGGGGCGATGATCCCGCCCATCTCGGTGACGGCAGTCATGTTGCGTAGGTGGGCGAGGGTCAGCGGCGTTTCGCGGGCCATCAGCACCAGGGTGCGGCGCTCCTTGAGGGTGACGTCGGCGGCGCGGCCGATCAGCCCCGATGACGTGCCGGTGGCGATCTCCGCCAGCGTCCTCATCGAACAGGGCGCAACCACCATGCCCAGGCAACGGAACGAACCGCTGGCGATCCCGGCGGCCACGTCATCGGCGCGGTGATAGTGGCTGGCGAGAGCGGTGACGTCCGCCAGTTTGTAGTCGGTTTCGTGGGCCATGGTCAGCAGCGCGGCACGGCTGATGACCAGATGGCTTTCGATGTTCAGCTCCGCCAGCAACTCCAGCAGGCGCACGCCGTAGATGAAGCCGGACGCGCCGCTGATGCCGACCACCATCCGCTGACGGTTCACGATGGCAGACCTTCAAGCAGTTGCCGCGCGCGTTCGAGTACGTCCTGATCGAGCTGCGCCTTGATCCCGTCGAACGCCGAGCCGCGCGTGGCATCCAGACCCATGCGCGAGGTGGTGCCATTGACCGAGGACGACGGGTCCAGCGGGCTGCCGGGCAAACCGCCGATGGTGAAAATGTCGAGGTGCGGCTGGAAATGCGTGGCCAATGCCCACAGCACCTGGCTGTCGTCGGTGAGGTCGATATCGCTGTCCACCGCGATCACGGTTTTCAGGTACGGATCCCAGCCGAGCAGGGCCAGCATGATCTGCCGCGCCTCGCCGTCGCGGCTTTGATCCAGCGCCACGTAGCAATGAAAATGCGTGCCGGAGTTCGGGTAATGCACGGCGGTGACGGCGGGGAAGCGTGCCTTGAGCTTCTCGCTCATCTCCGCTTCGCGTGGCAGCCGCGCCAGGGTCAGGTGTTCGGCGTAGCGCCCGCCCATCACGTCCACCAGCCACGCGTCCTTGCGCCGCAACAAGGTATCGACGCGCAGCACGTTGTTGGTCGAACGGTCCGAGGAATAACCGCTGAACTCGCCGAACGGGCCTTCTTCGGCATAGGCCGTCGGGTCTATCGCGCCCTCCAGCACGAATTCGGCGTAAGCCGGGACGCCGATGCCGTAGCGCGGGGTCTTGACCAGTTCCAGCGGCGCACCGAACAGCCCGCCGGCCACTGCGCGTTCATCGCTGCCGTAGGGCAAACGTGCAGCGGCGGCGAGCATGAAAAGCGGATGCGCGCCGACCACCATGGCCACGCGCAATTCTTCACCGCGTTCGCGGGCGGTCTGCAGCATCCGCCACAGATGCCCGCGCGAGTGCAGGCTGGTAGCCAGGGCCTGACGGGCGTGACGCATCGAGCGGTGGTAGCTCATGTTGGCGATGCCGGTCTGCGGGTCCTCGGCGATGATGATCGCGTTGGTAATGTACGGGCCGCGATCACTGTCGAAATGCTTGAGCATCGGCAGTAGCGCCAGGTCCAGGGTTTCGCCTTCGAAGACTTCGTCGAGCACCGGGCCGGTTTCGACGTAGCGCGGCGCGATCGGTTGGTTGGCGAGGATCTGAAAGGTTTCGTGCAGCTGCGCGGCGCTGACGCCGAACAGCCGGGCGATACGCCGGCGGGAGGCGAACAGATTGGTCGCCACCGGCACGCCGAGGTTGCCGACGTTTTCGCAGATCAGCAGCGGATCGCGGCCCTGAGTGGCGAGGGCATCGACCAGGGCGGTGACGTCCTGATCGGCGGAGAGAGGTTGGGTGATGGTCAGCACATCGTCCGGGTACTGGCGGCGATAGGCGTCGATGAATACGTGAAAATCCTGAGAGTCGCCGAGCGTCGAACGGGTCATGGTTTCACCTCGTAAAAAGCAGGCACGCAGGGGTGAGGCTGGCGTTCGATCGACAAGCCGTTGGCCTGCCGGTCGAGCGAACGCCGGGTCATCTTCGCGCCTGTAAAGTCGCTGTGTGGCTGGGTTGAAGCCGGGTCAGACCCTGTTTAGAGATAGGTCGTGGTCAGACGAATGTCCGCCTCGGCCAGATCCTTGGGCGGCGGGGTCGGTTCGATCCCGCACAACCGGGCGATGTTGTTGCCCAGGTAATCCTCAAGGTGATCCTCGTCGATCCCCAGGCCCTGCGGCGCCGGCGAGCACAACACCTCCAGCTCGCGCAGCCACATGCCCGGTTCGTTCGGCGGCGAGTCGGTGCCGAACACGATCTTGTTGCGCGGCAGCTCCTTGGCGAACTCGACGATTCGCGACTGGAAGCACCAGCCGGATTCGCAGTACACGTTCGGCGTGTCCATCGCCATCCAGAACGCCTCGAACGAGTAGTTGCCGCCGGTCTGGATGCCGAAGTGACCGATGATGAAATTGACCATCGGGAACTCGCGGATGATCGGGTAGAACATCGTCGGAATGGTGTACGGGCCGTCGCCGGTGTGGATCAGCACCACGATGTTGTACTTGGCGCAGACTTTCATCGCCGGACGCAGCCAGTCCAGCGCCCGGTCCGGGCGATAGCCGTGCATGTTGGCGTGCAGCTTGAGCATCTTGAAGCCGTATTCCTTGATGTGGAACTCCAGCTCTGCCGCGCCGTTTTCCGGTCCCCAGCGCGGGTTGAAGTTGAAGTTGCCGATGAACCGGTCCGGGTACTTCACACACAGTTCGGCGACATACGACATGTAGTCACGCACGCCCTCGCGACCACGGCGGTTGCCGTCGCGATAACCGGTGTTGCCCGGTGGCGGCTGGATGAAGCCCATGTCGATCCGGCGCGGCTTGCCGTTGATCATGTACGGGCCGTCCATCAGCTTGAGCATGCGCTCGCCGGTGAACGGTTCGCCGGTGTGGCGCCAGGCCTCGTCGACCAGGTTGGTGGGGTGCAGATGGGTGTCGATGATCATCGGTTCAGCTCCTGGCCAGTTGGGTGGTGACGGGGCGCTTGAGTTGCGCCTCTGCTTCGGAAACGGAACGCGGCGGCGGGGACGGCTCGAGGCCGATCATCCGTGCGGTGTTGTTGCCCAGGTAATCCTCGAGGGTGTCCTCGTCGAGGTTCAGGCCCTGCGGCGGCTCGTGGCAGAGCACCTCGAGCAGGCGCAGCCACATGCCCGGTTCGTTCGGCGGGGTGTCGGTGCCGAACAGGATCTTGTGGGTCGGCAGCACCTTGGCGAATTCGACGATCCGCGATTGCAGGCACCAACCAGACTCGCAATAGACGTTGGGCAGCTCCATCGCCCACTGCATCGGTTCGAACACGTAGACGCCGCCGGTCTGCACGCCGAAGTGGGCCATGATGAAATCGACGTTGGGGAATTCCTTGATCATCGGCACCCATTCCGACGGGATGCTGTAAGGCCCGTCGCCGGTGTGCAGCTTGACCGGAATGCCCAGCTCGGCGCATTTCTCGAAGGCCGGACGCACCCAGTCGAGTGCACGGTCAGGCCGGTAGGCATGCATGTTGGCCTGCATCTGCACCATCTTGAAACCGTGTTCCTTGACGTAGCGTTCGATCGCCTCGACGCCGTTTTCCACGCCGCAGCGCGGGTTGTAGACGAAGCAGCCGATGAAACGGTCCGGGTAGGTCTGAACCATTTTCAGGGTGTAGGCCATGTAGGCGTCGATGGATTCGCGGCCCGACAGTTCGCCGTCGGTCCAGGTGTAGATGGTGTTGCCCTGCGGTGGCTGGATGAAGGCTTTGTCGATGCGGCGAGGCTTGCCGTTGACCATGTACGGGCCATCCATCATCTCCAGCAGACGCTCGCCGGTGAACGGGTCACCGTCATGCCTCCAGGCGAGGTCCACGAGATCCGTGGGATAGCAACTGATATCGATGATCATTGAAGTCGATCTCCTGATAGCGGGGAAGGGAGCCTTGCGGCTCACAGCATCCACGTCCCGGGCAATCGGCCGTTTCTATGCGCAGCACTCGCGCATTCCCTCGCCTGTTCGCATCCGGCCCGGGTGGGTGGTTGCTTGAGGCGAGTATTGGAAGGCGGGGGAGGGTTCGTACAATATTAATTGGGTGGGGTGGTGATACTTGTTCGATATGGGCTTGCCAGCGATGGCGTCAGTGAAGTGTTTGCATGGCCAACTGCTGGATCACTTCAACAACAGGTGCCACTCGCTCAGCCTGCCCATGCGGCCACACCGCATAAAGATTGTAATGCGCCGCAATCTGCGCTTGGTTCAACGCCACCAGCCGCCCGCTGCGCAACGCATCGGCAGCCAGCAATCCACGCACCAGTCCCGCACCGACGCCGGCTTCAGCCGCCGCAATCAGATTCGCCGCATTATCGAAAATCACCCGCGCCGGCGGTTCGGTCGGTGTCATCCCCGCCGCATCCAGCCACGGAATCCACGACCTGCGCGTATACCCCAACAGTGGCAGTTCAAGAATCTGCGCCGGGCTCAGTGGCACCTGCAAACCATGCCGCTCAAGCAACGCCGGAGACGCCACCGCCAACACCCGATCCCCACAGATCTGCGTCATTTCGCAATCGTCCCAATCGCCATAGCCATAGCGCAGCAACAGGTTCACCCGTTCGAGCGTGCTGCGATCACTGCGCGGCATCGACAGGATTGTCACTTCGTAATCCGGCAAGCCGTCGAGCAGTTGCGGCAGACGCGGATTGAGCCAGCTCTGCGCCAGTTCGCTGTCCACGTCCAGGGTCAGACGCTGGGCCACGCTGCGGTTTTTCACCGAAGACAACGCCCGGTCAATCTGCGCCAGCCCATCCGACAGTACGCTGGCAAACAGCTGCCCGGCATCGGTCAGGTTGCTGCCGCCGCCTTCGCGCACGAACAGCGGCTGGCCGATGAAGTCTTCCAGGGCGCGGATCTGCTGGCTGATCGCGCTGTGGGTCAGGTCGAGCTTGCGCGCGGCGCTGGAGAAACTGCCGCTGCGCGCCGCGTGGATGAACGCGCTCATGGACTGCACCGACGGGTATCGTTTGTACATGTTGTTAGTCCTGCTTACACCGGTTGGCAGAAATCGTCGCTGGCCGCGCGTTGCCGGGGGTTCCAATAATCGGTCACCAGGCCCGCACAAAGACGGGCCGCTCTTTTGGAGCCTGACAATGATTGCATTCACGGTAAACTGCGAACGACGCGAGCTGGATGAGGCGTCCCCTTCCATGCCCTTGTTATGGGTGTTGCGTGATCAGTTGAAACTCACCGGCACCAAGTTCGGTTGCGGCATGGGCCTGTGCGGTGCCTGCACCGTGCACCTGAACGGCGTCGCGGTACGTTCCTGCCAGTTGCCGCTGGCCGCCGTCGCGGGCCACAGCATCACCACCATCGAGGGGCTGTCGCCCAACGAAAACCATCCGCTGCAACTGGCCTGGGTCGCCGAAGATGTGCCGCAATGCGGCTACTGTCAATCCGGGCAGATCATGTCGGCAGCCGCGCTGCTCAACACCGGCGCACCGGTCAACGACGACTCGATCCGCAACGCGATGTCCGGGAATATCTGCCGCTGCGGCACCTACGGGCGCATCAACAAAGCGATCAAACGGGCGGCGAATGCGCCGAAGGAGGCGTGATGAGCCTCATCGACGGCACCCTTCAAGAACCCTCGCGCCGGGTGTTTCTCAAACAGGCGGTGACAGTGGCGTCCGGTCTGGCGATTGCGCTGTACCTGCCTTCCGGTGCGGCTGCGACTGAAGCGAAAACCACCGCCACGGAATTCGAACCCAACGCCTGGGTGCGCGTGCTGCCCGACGGCACGGTGAAACTGGTGGTGCACAAGCACGATTCCGGCACCGGGACCCAGACGGCTTTGGCCGCGTGCGTGGCCGAGGAACTGGATGTGAACCCGATGACCGTGCAGGTCATCACCCCGGAAGATCCGTTCTTTGAAACCTATATTCATCCGGTCTGGAAAGTCTTCTCCACCGGCGGCAGCACCAGTGTGTCGCTGGAGTACGATCGCTTGCGCATGGCTGGCGCCACGGCGCGGGCGCTGCTGATCAGTGCGGCGGCGCAGCAGTGGAAAGTCAGCCCCGACAGTTGCTCCACCGAAGAAGGCCGGGTCGTGCATGCGTCGAGCAAGCGCAGCCTCGGCTACGGCGAAGTGGCCGGCGCGGCGGCGCATCTGTCGGCACCGGCCAACGTCACGCTGAAGGATCCGGCGCAGTTCAAATACATCGGCAAGTTGCGCCACAAACGCGATGCGGCGGCCAAGGTCTGTGGGCGCTTCAAGTACAGCATCGACGTGCAGTTGCCGGGGATGTTGGTGGCGGTAATCCAGCGTGCGCCGGTGGTGGGCGCGAAGGTTGTCGCAGTGGATTCGGCGGCCGCATTGCAGGTGCCGGGCGTGCGCAAGGTGATCGCGGTTCCAGGACGTCCGGACGTGCTCGGCGGCAACCTCGAAGGCGTCGCGGTGCTAGCCGAAACGTTCTGGGCTGCGCAGCAGGGACGTCAGTTGCTGGAGATCAAATGGAGCGACTCGCCGCTGGCCGGCTTCGACAGCGCCGATCTGGCCAAGGCACAGATCGCAGCGATCAGCGACCCGGCAACGCAAACCGTCAAAGCCATGGCCCAGGGCGATGTCGCCGGGCAATGGCCGGGTGCTGCGAAGCTGCTCGAAGCCGATTACACCATGCCCTACAAGGTGCAAAACCCGCTGGAGCCGATCTGCATCACTGCGCAAGTCAAGGACAAGGCAATCACCTATTGGGGCGGCGTGCAGGTGCCGTCCTCGGCACTGGAAGCGGCGCAGACCGTGTGCGGCATCGCCAAGGACAAGGTCACCATCCATGAACTGGTGTCCGGTGGCAGCTTCGGTGCGCGGGAAGCCAAATACTGGTTGTTCGAGGTCGCGTATCTGGCGCAGAAAACCGGCGTGCCGGTGAAACTGCTCAACAGTCGCGAAGACGAAATGCACGCGCTGTTCTATCACCCGGCCACGCTGCATCGGGTGAAAGGTGCACTGGATGCCCAGGGCAAACTCACGGCGTTGCAACTGCATGCAGTGTCACCGGCCTCGCCGGAACAGTGGGAGCCGGGCTATTTCGAGCGTCCGGATCACATGGATTACAGCACCACCGAAGCAATCACCGCGTGGGACTTCGCCTACCGTCCGCCGCACCTGGAGCTGAACTGGGTCAAGCACGAAAGCAACGTGCCCAGCGGTTGGTATCGCTCGGTCAGTTTCATTCCCAACGTGTTCGCTGTGGAGAGCTTTATGGATGAACTGGCCCATGCGGCCGGCAAAGATCCGCTGGCGTTCAGACTGGCCAGCATGCAGGAGCGGCCACGGCATGTCGCTGTGTTGAAGCAGGCCGCCGAACGCGCCGGTTGGGGGCAGAAGCTGCCGCCGGACACGGCGCTGGGGATTGCGACCAATCAGGGTTACACCAGTTTCATCGCCGTGGTGGCGCGGGTCGCGAAGGTGGATGGCAAGGCGCGGGTCGAGAAGCTGACCTGCGTGGTCGATTGCGGTCTGGCGGTGTCGCCGGGCGGTGTCGAAGAGCAGATTTACGGCGGACTGATGTGGGGCCTCGGGCATGCGCTGTTCGACCGTCTCGACATCCAGCAGGGCCGGGTGGTGCAGAGCAATTTTCACGACTATCGCGTCACGCGCATGTCGGACATGCCGCCCGTGGACATCCTCGTGCTCAATGGCCAGCCGGATAAACCGGGCGGTGTGGGAGAACTGGGCAGTCCTTCGGTGGTCCCGGCGATTGCCAATGCGCTATTCAGCCTGACCGGGGTGCGTCAGCGTTCCACGCCACTGAACCTGGGGTAAGCCGCCATGGACCTGCGTTTGCTGCGGTACTTCATGGCCCTGGCCGATGAGCTGCACTTTGGCCGCGCCGCCGAACGGCTGCACATCTGCCAGCCGCCGCTGAGCCAGCAGATCCGTTTGCTGGAGGAAGAACTCGGCACGCCGCTGTTCGAGCGCAGCCATCACCGGGTCGAGCTGACAGCGGCGGGGCAGATGCTCAAAGAGCAGGCGCCGCTGGTGTTCGAGCAACTCGAGCGGGCGCTGGACCTGACCCGCCAGACCGGGCGCGGGCAACTCGGCGAGCTGGAAATCGGCATGATCAGTTCGGTGATGGTCGGCGTGCTGCCCAAGGCGCTGCACCTGTTTCGCGAGCGCTATCCACAGGTGACCTGGCGTCTGCATGAGATGACCCCGGCGGCGCAGGTCAAGGCGTTGAAGGAAAAACGCATCGACGCCTGCGTATTCCGCGTCGGCTATGACGACCCGCAGTTGCGCAATGAATTGCTGATCCATGAGCCGATCCATGTGGTAATGCCGCAGGATCATCCGCTGGCCCGGCGCGAGGTGCTGGCGCCCGCAGACCTCGCGCAGGAACCGTTCGTGGCGCTGGAATTGAAGCAGTCGCGGTTCGCCAATTTTCTCTATCAGTGCTGCATTCAGGCCGGGTTCACCCCGCAGATCCGCCAGCAGGTGATCGAGGTGCAGACCTTGCTCAGTCTGGTTCGCGCCGGGTTTGGCGTGGCGCTGTTACCCGCATCGATCGAGCAGTTGGCTCCCGCCGGACTGGTGTTCCGGCGCCTGACCCCGGCGTTGCCGCAAGTGCCGCTGTACGCGACGTATCGGGCCGACGATGCCTCGCCGGTGCTCAAGCTGTTTCTCGATACGCTGCGCGAGCTGGTCGATCACTCATCGCGGTAATCAGGGACAAAGTTGCCCGGCACGATCACAACCGCCTGCGGTCGTAAACTTCACATGCGCGAACTTGTGGAGAACCAATGAGCCGGGACGTCCTGACCACCGAAACCAATCGCCGTCAATTGCAGCAGATCATTGCCGGCCTGTCCGACGGGGTGATTCTGCTGGAGCTCGACCAGACGATTCTCTGGGCCAACGAAGCCGCGCTGGCGATGCATGGCGTCAGCCGGATCGGCGAGCTGGGCAACAACGCCGGGGAATACGTCGAGCGCTTCAACCTGCGGTATCGCAACAACCACACGCTGACGCCGGAGCAATACCCGATCAGCCGTGTGGCGACCGGTGAAACGTTCAGTGATGTGCTGGTGGAGGTTTCCCCGCGCAGCGATGAAGAACGCACCTGGGTGCACAGCGTGCGCAGCATGGTGCTGACCGATCGCGACGGCGACATCGAGTCGCTGGTGCTGATCATGAGCGACGTCACCGACTGGGCCAATGCCGAACAGCGCTTCGAAAAAACCTTCAACGCCAACCCCGCGCCGGCGGTGATCTGCCGCCTCAGCGATCTGCGTTACATCAAGGTCAATCCGGGTTTTCTGGAAATGACCGGTTACACCCGCGATCAGGTGATCGGCGCTTCCACTTATGAGCTGGACATTCTCGAACAGGCCGAGCGCAAGGACCTGGCGATCCAGCGCCTGCGCGATGTCGCGACGATCCCGCAGATGCAGGCCGAGCTGCGATTGCCGGACGGTGGCAGTAAACAGGTGATCGTCGCGGGGCAGCCGCTGGTGCTCAATGACGAGGATTGCATGCTGTTTTCGTTCGTCGACATGGAGCTCAGGCATAAGGCCGAAGTCGCCCTGCGCCAGAGTGAAGAGCGGTTCGCCAAGGCCTTTCGCCTGACGCCGGTACCGATCCTGATTTGCAGCGCCGATGAGCAGCGGCTGATCGACGTCAATCAGGCCTTTCTCGATACCCTGGCTTACGAGAGCGACGACGTGCTCGGCAAGACCGTCGCGCAACTGGACTTCATCGATGAACCGGCGGAACGCGCCCGGTTATTGGCGGCACTGGAAAAAAACGGCCGCGTTGACCGCGTCGATATGCGGATCCGCAGGAAAGACGCCGAGCTGCTGGAGTGCGCGATGTCCGCCGACACTGTCAACATCCAGGACGCGGTGTGCTATCTGCTGGTGCTGATGGACATCACCGAGCGCAAGCGCACCGAGCTTGAGCTGGTGGCGGCGATTGAAGAAGTAATGAAGGATGCATCCTGGTTCAGTCGGACGTTGATCGAAAAGCTGGCCAATGTGAAGAAGGTCAACTCGCCGCAGCTGCCGAGCGTGTCGTTCACCGATCTGACGGCCCGGGAGCGTGATGTGCTGGCGCTGATCTGTGAGGGGCTGGCGGACAAGGAGATTGCTGCGCGGCTGAAGCTGGCGCCGAACACGGTGCGCAATCATGTGGCGACGGTGTATTCGAAGCTGGATGTGCACAGTCGAAGCGAGGCGATTGTCTGGGCTCGCGAGCGCGGGTTGTTTTCGGGGGGAGGTCGGGGGCAGCGGTAAGGTGCAAATGCACTAGTTCATGGGGTGCAAATTCGGGTGTCTGGCGGGGCGGGCTGTTCTTAGTCTGGTGAGGTGCGATGCGGGTTTTGTTCGTGATCGTGTCCCCTCCGTCGTTGTTAATGGATTTGACCATGAATGTGTTGTTTGTCATTGAACCTGGCGTGTTGCGTCGATTGTCGGAGCTGGCGCTATGATTTATCTGGCGCAGTTGCGGGCTCGGCTTGAGCGTAGTTTTTCGCCGTTGGCTTGTGAGTGTGTGGTGGATGGGGATCATTCGCTTACTGTGAAGCTTTATGAGCCGGTTTCGGGGCGGGTGGATCTGGTGATTAGTGGGTTGAGTCTTGGTGCCTTGCGTACTCCGGAAGCGGTGGATGCTTTGATCGATGAATTGCAGTATGAGCTTGAGAGTAATTCTCTGCGATCGCCCAGTTGAACTTGGCGGCCTTTGGGCCGACCAGGTTCAGGTTTTTTTGGGTGAATATCCGTTTCTTCGGGTGTTGCGGCTGGCGGTTCCGCTCTTGCAGCGGGTCACTTTTGACAAACGCCTCAAAAGTAACCAAAAAGTCTTTACCCTGACGTTCGGCCCTCGCTGTGGCTCGGGTTCCTTCGCTCCGGGATTGATCCGGGGGCATCGCCTACGGTTTGCTTCGCTGCACCTCCTCTCGATGTGTTTGGCTTCGCCAAACGGTCGC
>NZ_JAERRE010000014.1:0-131224 GCF_016735645.1 Pseudomonas sp. B7 | reverse complement strand
AGTGAAACGATGCATCGCCGATGGTAGTGTGGGGTTTCCCCATGTGAGAGTAGGTCATCGTCAAGATTAAATTCCGAAACCCCAATTGCGAAAGCAGTTGGGGTTTTGTTTTGCCCGCAGGAAAGTTTTTGCTCGCGTCAGCGAGCCCGTTGATGGTTACCATGAGCGTCCGTTCGGCAGGAGGCAGGTAATGCAACTCAAGTTCAGTCACGTCGATGTACTCGTCAATAACCTCGAAGAAGCCTGTGCGTATTACGGGCGGATTTTAAAGGCGAGAATCTCCAGGACGCTGGTGTGGGAGCGGGGCGGCCTGCATGTGCGTTATGCGATTGCGTTGATCGGGCAGGAGCGTTTCATGCTGGTTCAGCCATTGGCCGGGAATCTGCGGGAGCTCCTGGATAGCGCAGGCGAGGGCATGATCTACCGTCACTGCTATTCGACCCCCGACATCGAAAAAGCCTACGACGAACTGGTCGCCGAGGGCGTGCTGCCAGAAGATGAAAACGGTAAACCGCTGGCCCGCGAACACCTGCAATCGCCGGCAGGGACACGCATCATCTGGCTGCCTAAACGCTTTGGCCACTTCTCGATTGAAATCCTCGAAGAAAAAACGCTGGAGGCGTTTATGGAGGAGGCGTTTGCCTGACGTTTTTCCTCTTGTGATACGTCACGACTACCCCGTATAAGAGCGACTTTCACTTCCGATATAAGAAAAGGGTGCACGCATGAGCAATGCCTGGAACGAGGGATATTTCACGGACGAAGGTTACACCTACGGGTACAGCCGGGAAATCAATCCGGTTTTCCAGCGTTATTGTCTGCTGTTGCGCGGTTTCGCCACGCTGGAGAGTACCGACGGTTACCACTGTGAACTGGGTTTCGGTCAGGGCGTCTCGATCAATATCCATGCCGCGGGCAATCCGGGCACCTATGTCGGTACCGACTTTCACCCGGGTCAGGCGTCCCATGCCATCGCTCTCGCACGCGACTGGGGCAGCGATGCGCGACTGTATGACGACAGCTTCGAGCAGTTGCTGGCCCGTCATGACTTGCCCCAGTTCGACAGCATCAGCCTGCATGGCATCTGGACCTGGGTCAGCCGCGATAACCACAAGCTGATCGTGGAATTCGTCCGTCGCCATCTCAAACCAGGTGGTCTGCTCTACGTCAGCTACAACTGCTTCCCGGGCTGGTCGCCTCAGGCACCCTTGCGCCAACTGTTCAGCCTGCACGACCGGTTCGCCAGCCAGGCCGGTGCGCGCCCGGATCAGCGTATCGATGCAGCGCTGCAGTTTTCCGAAGCGCTATTGGCGGCCAACCCCAAATATGCCAACTCCGCACCGGGTCTGGACGCCAAGCTCCAGAGCATCAAGGGCCAGGACCGCCAGTACGTCGCCCATGAGTATTTCAACCGCGACTGGAACTGCATGTATTTCACCGACGTGGTTGATGCCCTGGCACCCGCCAAGCTCGATTACGCCACGACAGCCGTGCCGCTGGACTCCGTCGACCCGCTCAACCTGAGCGCCGAAGGCATGGACTTTCTGGAAGGTATCGAGCATCCCGTCATGCGCGAGCAGGCGCGTGACTACTTCGTGAACCAGAGTTTTCGTCGGGACCTCTATGTACGCGGCGCCAACAGACTGTCTGCCACCGAGCACCGCGAGCGCATGCTCGGCACGCGCTTCGTCCTGTTACAGGCGGCCGAGAGCGTGCCAGCCAACGTCACTGGTCCGGCAGGCGCAGCGACATTGCAGACAGAGATCTATGGCCCGGTACTCGCAGCCCTGGCGGATGACGCCTATGTGCCGAAGACCTTGCGGCATTTGCTGGATCTTGTGCCCTCGTTGGCCTATGGCGACGTCGAGCAGGCCCTCAACGTGCTGATCGGCATGAGCGTCGTGGCGCCCTGTCAGAGCGAGGCGGCCGAAAAGCTGGTGCAGGCCCGCTGCAATACCCTAAACCTGCAGCTGTGCAAGCGTTCGTTGTATGGCAACAAGATTCAGACCCTGGCGAGTCCGGTGACCGGTGGTGGCGTGACGGTCAGCCGCTTCCAGCAGTTGTTCCTGATATCGATCAAGCAAGGCAAAAAACACCCGGATGAATGGGCGCAACTGGCGTGGGGCATCATCGGCGGCCAGGGCGAAGGTCTCCTCAAGGACGGCAGGGCCCTGACCACCGCGGAAGAAAACCTTGCCGAACTGACCGTGCAGGCCCAAGCGTTTGCCGAGAGTACGCTGGTGATTCTCAAGGCTTTGAAAATCGTCTAGTCGAGACGAGGGACGGCAGGACGTTCTCGCGTCGCCTGTCGTCGTCCGGGGTATTTCGGATTCTTGCGCAAAACCAGAATGACAGCACCGCGGCTGACGTGCTGACAAGGACGCGCGGTCGATGTAATGCCCCGGTCAAATAACAGTGTCAACGGAAACCGGACTCTGCATAAGGTACTGATGTGAAGCGTGATACTCACCTTGTAATGCTTTTGCTGTTGGTTATCGGCTGCTCACTGGCATCGCTCACGATCTGGAAGGTGCTGGGTTCCTGAGATTGAGCACTTGACGAGGTGAACGTCCATGGGTTGAACCTGACGCAGGCACTTGCGACGTATTCCGAAGGCATTGTCCGGCAGAGCTCGCTACTTCTGCTCGGACTCGTCGAGCGCCTGGAAACCGAGGGCAGTGGTCCGGCGCAGATCGAACGGCTCAATACTTTGATCAACGGGCAGCGACCGCTGATGCCGCAGCAGAGTGGCATCACTCTCTACGACAACAAAGGTCATTGGTTGATGTCATCCAACCGGCCGATTCCTGTCGGTGCCAACAGCAGCGACCGAATCTATTTCACTCACACCGCGATGATCCATCCCGCGAGCCCTTCATCGGCCCGCCCATCCGTAGTCGCTCGAATCAGGAATGGGTGATCACCATCAGCCGGCGTTTCAATGACGCTCGCGGTGAGTTTGCCGGTGTGGTGGCGGTCACCTAGGGAGTGGAAAACTTTCTGCGTCTGTTCGGCCAGCTCGATGTAGGACAGGAGGGCGCCATCGGCTTGTCCTACACCGACGGCACGCTGCCGGTCCGTTACGCTTTCCGCGAATAGGACATGGGACGCAACTTGGTTGGCATTGTGAGTGTGAGCATCGGCATTGCGGCCGCCACAGGGTCGCAACTGGACAGGGTACAAGGCCTGATCGCTGCGGCAGATCAGGCGCTGTATCAAGCCAAAGGGGCGGGCCGCAATCAGCTCGCCAAAAGTGTCGCCAGTGAAAGCTACTCTCCGTACACCGGGTAATCCACATAGCCTTCGGCATCACCGCCATACACCGTAGCCGGGTTCAGCGAATTCAGCGGCCAGTCATTGGCGATGCGCGCGGGCAGGTCCGGATTGGCCATGAACGGACGACCGAAAGCCACGAGATCCGCCAGTCCTGATTCCAGCAAGCGTGCACCGCTTTCGGCGTTGTAGCGACCCGCGTAAATGATCGCGCCGCCGAAGGTGTCGCGCACCGCTCGACGGAAGGTTTGCGGCATCACTGGCGCGTCGTCCCAGTCGGCTTCTGCAATAGACAGGTAAGCAATGGCGACGTCTTGCAGCACCTTGATCGCTTCGATGTAAGTGGTGTGCGGATCTTCCTCGACCATGCCCAGGTAAGTCCGCGCTTCATCGGTGGTGGTGAACAGCGGCGCGAAGCGCACACCGACTTTTTCCTTGCCGATGCACTTGGCGACCCCGGCGACTACTTCGCGCAGAAAACGCAGGCGATTGTGCAACGAACCGCCGTACTGATCGGTGCGCAGGTTGCTGTTGGCGGAGATGAACTGGTTTACCAGATAACCATTGGCGCAGTGCAGTTCGATACCGTCAAAACCGGCGTCCATGGCATTGCGCGCCGCCTGGATGTATAGCTGAACCAGTTCCTGGACTTCATCGGTGGTCAGCGCTCGAGGCGCGGACGGCGGAACCAGAGCGCCCACACCGGGCGCGGTTTCGATGAACACACTGACCCGGTCGGTGGCGATGGCGGAGGCCGACACCGGTGCGTCGCCATTGGGTTGCAGGGCAGTATGGGATACGCGACCGACATGCCATAGCTGCGCGAAAATCACGCCGTCACTGGCGTGGACAGCCTCGGTGACCTTGCGCCACCCGACGATTTGTTCGGGTGTATGAATGCCTGGAGTCCAGGCGTATCCCTGCCCACGAGGCTCGATCTGGGTGCCTTCAGTCACCAGCAAACCGGCACCGGCACGTTGCTGGTAATACTCGGCCATCAATTCATTGGCGACATTGCCCGGTTGGGTGCTGCGCTGGCGGGTGAGGGGCGGCAGGACTATGCGGTTTTTCAGGATGTGGCGGCCCAGGGTGACGGGTGTAAAGAAACTGCTGTGGTTCATGGAAATACCTTGTTCATGGTCTTATTAGACCAGTCGACTATTCAAGTGGCGAAAAAAGAACACCGTGCAACGCGCACACGGTGTCCGGATCAGTCGTTCGAGGATGTAGCGGAAAGCTTCAGCCCAGCAGCTTCAGCAGTTTTTCGGCGACAGCTGCCGAGCTGGCAGGATTCTGGCCGGTCACCAGATTTCCATCAGTCACTACATGAACCTGCCAGTCGGCAACTTTGGAATAGCGACCGCCAAGACGCTGAAACTCGTCTTCGATCAGGAAAGGTACGACATCTGTCAAACCGACGGCCGCCTCTTCGGAATTGGTGAAACCGGTCACTTCGCGATGCTGGATCAGCGGTTTATCGTCCGTATCGACCACATGACGCAGTACCCCCGGTGCGTGGCAGACAAAACCATGGGGCTTGTTGCTGCGCGCGAAGGCTTCGATCAGGGCAATCGAATGCTTGTCTTCAGCCAGGTCCCAGAGCGGGCCATGGCCACCTGGATAAAACACGGCATCGAAATCTTCGGCGCGGACGTCGGCCAGGCGGCCGGTGCTCGCGAGTGCCTGTTGGGCCTCAGGGTCCTGGCGGAAGCGATCGGTTTCAGTCGTCTGAGCGTCGGGCTCGTCGCTCTTCGGATCCAGCGGAGGCTGGCCGCCAGCGGGCGAAACCAGGGTGACGTCGGCGCCGGCGTCCTTGAAGGCGTAGTAGGGGGCGGCGAACTCTTCGAGCCAGAAGCCGGTCTTCTTGCCGGTATTGCCGAGTTGATCGTGGGAAGTCAGAACCATCAAGATTTTCATAGAGCACCCTGGGTTGGTCTGGCGGCGTTCATGAGCAAGGGATTCGCGCAGGATCGACACCGGGAAAAGGTTTGTCGGGGCGCAGCATAGTTTCCAATTAGACCAGTCGTCTAGTAATTTTTTCTCTAAAGCTTTTTCATGGACAGGTGTGGCAAACTCGCGTTCCTTTGAGTTAAACGACTGGTCTATTGCCTGGTAATCTGCGCCCCATGAAACCGACCTACGACGACACCCGCCAACATTTGCTCGACACCGGCCACCGGATGATGGCCGAGAAAGGCTTCACCAGTGTCGGCCTGAACGAGATCCTGCAGACCGCCGGCGTGCCCAAGGGCTCGTTCTATCACTACTTCAAATCCAAGGAACTGTACGGCCAGGCCCTGCTCGAGGATTACTTCGTCGACTATCTGGCCGACATGGAGCGACGCCTGACGCTGCCCGGCCTGAGCGCCCATGAGCGGCTGATGGATTACTGGCAGGGCTGGCAGGATCGCTGCACTCTGGAAGGCCATGGCGACGAATGCCTTGTGGTGAAACTCAGTGCTGAGGTGGCTGACCTTTCCGAAACCATGCGCCTGACCTTGCGTGATGGTGCAGAGCGAGTGGTGGCGCGCATCAGCGAGTGCATCGAGCAGGGCCAGGTCGAAAAAAGCTTGCCTGAGGGCGATGCTCGGCAACTGGCTGAAACCCTGTATCAACTGTGGCTGGGGGCCAGTCTGCTGAACAAACTGCAACGCACAGGGCAATCGTTGAGTACGTCGATGGCGACCACGAAGCGCCTGTTGAGCGTGTGAGAAAGAAATAGACGCAAGAGGTTGAGAGTCAGCTGCACAAACGAATGGGAATGCCTATCAATTGCGCGGCGGGTGGTATACCATCCGCCGCGTTTCGCTGGCAGTTATCCCCTTCGTTCTGGCTTATCCGTAAGGTTCTCCCCTCATGCGTCGAACTCTGCTGTCCATCTGCGTGTTGCAAACGTTGTCTCCCTTGGCGTGGGCCGAGCCATCCGATTCAACGGTGTCAGCGCTGGAGCTGGAGGCAACCGATGTGGTCGGTACCGCGGATTACGAAAGAGCGGACGGCCCGGTACAGGGATATCGCGCGACCCGTTCGGCCAGCGCTACCCGAACCGATACCTCGATCCATGAAACCCCGCAGTCGATCAGCGTCGTCACCAAAGATGCGGTCGAAGACATCGGTGCTACCCGGCTGCAGGACGCACTGGATTACGCGGGCGGAGTAGGGCGAGCCAACAATTTCGGCGGCCAGGGACTGACCACGTTCACCGTGCGCGGATTTACCACTGGCGAGTTCTACCGCAATGGTTTCCCGATCAACCGCGGTTATCCGAACATGCCGGATGCCAACACCATCGAGCGACTTGAGGTCCTGCGCGGTCCGGCGACCATGCTCTACGGCCGGGGCGATCCGGGCGGTACCTTCAATGTCGTTTCCAAACAACCGTTGCCCGAGCGTACGGTCACACTCGGCAGCCAGCTGAATGACCAAGGCATGCGCCGCGGCACCCTGGATGCTTCCGGTCCGCTCGATGAAGAGGGGCGTCTGGCCTATCGCCTGAACGTGGTGGGCGAGGGCGGCGATACCTTCCGCGATCACGTCGAAACCGAACGCTACGGCGTGACCCCCGTGCTGACCTGGCAAGCCAGCGATGACACCCGAGTGATCTTCGAGGGTGACTTCATGCGCAACAACCATCCGCTGGACCGGGGCGCGACGCGTTATCCCCGGCAGATCGGCACTGCCTCCCGCGACACCTTCTTCGGTGAACCGGACGCTGGCAAGTTGCACAACGACAACAACATGGCGCAATTGCGCTTCGAGCATGTGCTCAATGAGGACTGGACGCTCGGCGGTGGCTTCCAGTGGCTCGACGGTACCTTGCAGGGCAATGCCATTGAAGCCAACGGCATTGCCGCCGACGGCCGGACTCTGGGACGAAATTTCAACTACCGCAAGCTGGAGTGGACGGACAAGGACACCCAACTCAACCTGACCGGTCACTTCTCCACCGGCGGCCTGCAGCACACATTGCTGACCGGTATCGAATACGAAGATTACGACTACCAGTCGATCATCCAGCGCTCCAGCGGCGCGGTGAGTGCCTATCCGATCGATATCTTCAATCCGGTCTATGGGCAGCCCCGTCCGGCACTGACACGCACCCCGACCCACGACAAGGAAAACCTCAAGACCTACGCCGCGTTCGTACAGGACCAGGTGGCCCTGACCGATCGGCTGAAAGTCCTGGCCGGGGCACGTTTTGAACGCTTTGAACACGACTACGAAACCTACGTGCCCGGCGGCAAGAACTGGCAGGCCAGTGACAATGCCGTCACGCCCCGCGTCGGTGTGACCTATGACCTAACCGACACCCTCGCGATTTACGCGGACACCGCGCGTTCCTTCAAGCCCAATACCGGCGCAAGCCGACAGGGCGGCGGCTTCGAACCGGAGAAAGGCAAGTCCTGGGAGATGGGCGTCAAATGGGAAGCGCTGGATCATCAGCTGAGCGTTGACGCGGCGATCTATCAGATTGAAAAGCGCAATGTCCTGACCACTGACCCGGTGGACTCGACGTTCAGCGTGGCTGCCGGGGAAGTGCGCAGCCGGGGATTCGACCTCAATGTCGCCGGCAACCTGACCCCCGAGTGGCGTGTCATCGGGGGGTAC
The DNA here is from genome assembly GCF_016735645.1 of Pseudomonas sp. B7. Lineage (NCBI taxonomy): Bacteria > Pseudomonadati > Pseudomonadota > Gammaproteobacteria > Pseudomonadales > Pseudomonadaceae > Pseudomonas > Pseudomonas sp. B7. The sequence continues at coordinate 123,343 of NZ_JAERRE010000014.1, read as the reverse complement.
GCCTACGTCGATGCCGAGGTGACCAAGGACAACGTGATCCGCTCCGGCACGCGACTGATGAACATCCCGAAAAACAGCTTCAGCCTGCTCAACGTCTATGAGTTCCAGGACGGTGCCCTCAGTGGTCTGGGTCTGGGGACAGGCGTCAAATATGTCGATGAGCGCGCGGGTCAAACGGCCAACACTGCATTTTCGATGGGGAGCTACACCGTTGTCGACCTGCTCAGCTACTACAAGGTCAATGACAAGTTACGTCTCAATCTCGACCTGAAGAACCTGTTTGACCGGGACTACGACGAGGGCGCATTCGGTAACGTCTACGCCTATCCGGGGGCACCGAGAACGGTGCAGGTCGGCATTTCCTACACGTTGTAGTCCGATCGGGTCTGAAATCCATCATCGGGGGCAGCGGCCCCCGATGACTGTGAGGCTCAGCCGGTCACACATCCTTGCGGAGTCTTTCCGGCAAAACTGTCCACCAGGCTCGCCACAACCATCTCGCCCATGCGGGTGCGGGTCTGCAGGGTCGCGCTGGCGCGATGTGGTTGCAGCACCACTTGTTCCTGGGCAAACAAGGCTTCAGGCACGTTAGGCTCGTCGACGAAAACATCCAGCGCCGCACCCGCGATCTCGCCAGCCGTCAGGGCCGCCACCAGATCGGTTTCGTTGACCAGTTTTCCTCGGGCGACGTTGATCAGGTAGCCGCCCTTGCCCAGAGCCTGCAGCACGGAGGCATCGATGATGGCCTCGGCCTTGTCGGCGGCTGCCGCGAGAATCAGGGCATCACTGTCGCGGGCCAATTGCTTGAGGTCGGCGATGAAGGTGTGGCTGACATCGCTCATTGGTTGCAGGTCGGTGTAACTGATCGGACAGCCAAACGCGGCAGCGCGAGTGGCGACCGCTCGGCCAACCCGGCCCATGCCGACGATGCCGATACGCATGCCGGACACTTGCCGCGCCAAAGGCAGCGGTGCCAATGGGGTCGGGCTTTGCGGCCACTGGCCCGAGCGCACGTAACGGTCACTGGTACACAGCCCACGACACACGGCGATCAGCAAACCGATGGCCAGGTCGGCCACGTCTTCGGTCAGTGCGCCGATGGTCGCGGTCACGCGGATTCCGCGATCCCTGGCGTAGGCCAGGTCTACTGCATCGGTGCCGACACCGTTGACCGCCACCACTTCCAGTTTGGGCAGTTGCGCCATCAACGCCTGACTGATGCCCGTGTGACCACCGGTGATCACGCCGCGAATGTTGGCGCCGTGTTCCTGCAAATACGCCGCTTTGTCGGCCTGCTCGAAATAACGCCTGATCGTGAACAGTTCGCCGAGACGGGCATTGATTTGCGGAATCAGGATCGGGCTGAGCTGCAAGACTTCTGGCTTCATGTAAACCTCACTTACGCAATAAAAAAGCCGGCTCAACCACGGCCGGCAAACGGCATGGCAGTGGCCATGACGGTCATGTTCAGGACGTTGGCCGACAGGGGCAGACCGGCGATGTAGCGCACGGCGTCGGCGACATGCTTGACGTCGACCATCGGCTCCACGGCGATGCTGCCGTTGGCCTGGCGCACGCCTTTGGTCATGCGTACCGACATTTCGGTCAAGGCATTGCCGATATCGATCTGGCTGCAGGCGATATTGAAGTCCCGACCATCCAGCGCCAGCGATTTGGTCAATCCCAGTACCGCGTGTTTGCTGGCGGTGTACGCGCTGCTGAAAGGACGCGGGGTGTGAGCCGAAATCGAACCGTTGTTGATGATGCGGCCACCCTGTGGCTGTTGCCGGCGCATGAGCCCGAACGCGCCACGGGCACAGAGGAAAACGCCATTGAGGTTGGTGTCGATCACGTTTCGCCACTGCTCGAAGGTCAGTTCGTCCAGCGGCACGGCAGGGGCATTGACCCCGGCGTTGTTGAAGACCACGTCCAGGCGTCCGTAGACCTCGGCAATGGTTGCAAACAGCTGGTCGACACTGGCGGGGTCGCGTACATCGGTGGGCACCGCCAAGGCTTCGCGTCCTTCGCCGGCCGCCAGATCGACCAAGGCCTGCAAGGGGTCGGGCCGGCGCCCGGCCAGCACCAGGGTGTAACCGTCGGCCAGCAGGCCCAGGGCTACGGAACGGCCGATCCCGCTGCCGGCGCCGGTCACCAGGGCCACTTTCAAGGATTGAGTGTCAGACATTTTGTTGTTCTCCTTTTTTCAATCACTTAAGGACAGATTCAAGGCCGGGGGCCGACGCGCATTTCGAGTTGGCCAATGCCGTCGATCCCGGCGCTGATGACGTCGCCGGGTTGCAAGACATCGACGCCGGCGGGGCTGCCGGTCATGATCAGATCGCCGGCCTTGAGTGTGACGGATTGCGAGATGCGGCTGATGACTTCACTCACCGACCAGATCTGGCTGTCGAGTCGATCCCGCTGGCGTTCTTCACCGTTCACGCTCAACCATAATTCCCCTTCGAGCCGACCGGTCCGAGTGACCGGCACAATGGCGGTCATCGGTGCGGCGCCGTCAAACACCTTGGCACCTTCCCATGGCAAACCGTCGCGCTTGGCCAGGCGCTGTACGTCACGGCGGGTCAGGTCCAGTCCGGCGGCGTACCCCCAGACATAGGCCAGCGCCTGGCTTTCGGGGATCTGCGCGCCGCCTTCGCCGATGGCCACGACCAGCTCGATTTCATGGGCAAACTCTTCGGTCAGTGACGGGAAGGTCACTTCACCGACGGCGTCCACCACAGTGCTTGCCGGTTTCATGAAGAACACCGGCGGCTGGCGCGGCTGGCCCAGGGTGTCCGGCCACGGGTAGTTGCGGCCGACGCAGAACACGCGTCCGACGGGAAAGCGTTGCTCGCTGCCGACAACCGGCAAGGTCACTGGCAGATCCGGGGTAAAGACGTATTCGGTCATGTTCATCCTGCTGCAAGTCCTGTGTGAAAGGTAAGCGTACGGCGGCAATCGCTGGCGAAGTTGGACGAAAGCCGCCTCAAATTGGAGAAACCGGTTGTTCTGGCTTCAGCGCGTTTTCAACTCGATGCGGTACAGGCGGCCGAGCAGCAACGAATACGAGAGGGTGCCGATCAGCGCCACGGCACCGATGAACCAGAACGCCCAGGCGAACGAGCCGGTGGCGTGGACGATGGCGCCGATCACGATCGGAGTGACGATGCCGCCGATGTTCGCGGCCAGGCTGGTGATCCCGCCGGTCAGCCCGATCAGTTCCTTGGGCGCCACCTCCGACACCGCCGCCCACGAGGACGACGCGATGCCCTGAGCGAAAAAGGCAATGGTCAGCACGGCGATGCAGATGACGTTCGAGTCGGTGAAGTTCACCAGCACGATCGACATGCCCAGCATCGACCCGACCACCAGCGGCAGTTTCCGGGCGAAAGACATTGAATAACCACGACGGATCAACAGGTCGGAGACGATGCCGGCGAGCAGGATGCCGACCGTTGCGCCCACGAAGGGCATCACGGCAAAGATCCCGGCCTTGATCGTGGTCAGATGGCGTTCTTCAATCAGATAGGTCGGGAACCAGGTGAGGAAGAAGTACAGCGCCGAGGTGCTGGCGAACTTGCCGATGCAAATGGCCCAGACCTGACGGTAACTGAACAGCTCGGCGATCTGCCGCCAGTTGAAACGAGTGCGTTCCTGACTGCTCTTGACCAGTCCGCCACCGGCCTCGATGTATTTCAGCTCCTCCTTGCTGACTTTCTTGCAGTTCAACGGATCGCGATACAGATACAACCACAGCACGCCGAAGACGATCCCGAGCGCGCCGGTACTGTAGAAAACGTGGCGCCAGTCAAAGGTTGTGGCCAGCCACAGCAGTGCACCGGTAAACAGCGCCGTGCCCAGGTATTGCCCGCAGACGTAGATGCTGCTGGCCATGCCCCGTTCCCGCGCCGGAAACCAAACGGTCACCGCACGGCTGTTGGCCGGAAACGCCGGCGCTTCCATCGCCCCGACGGCCAGACGCAGGCCGAACAGCGAAGCGAATCCCGTGGCGAAGCCTTGAAACACCGTGACGGTCGACCAACTGATCAGTGAAACCCCGTAGGTAAAACGTGAGCCGAAGCGGTCGGCGATAAACCCGGCCGGCACCAGCGCCAGTGCGTAGGTCCAGGCAAAGGCGGAGAAGATCAGCCCCATTTCAATCTTGTCCAGGCCCAGGTCCTTGGCCATGAACGGAGCGGCAATCGAGATGTTCACCCGGTCGATGTAGTTGATGATCGTCGCAATCAGCAGCAGCGAGAGCATGAACCAGCGCCGTCGTGTCGGCAGCCGCCGGGAGGAGACGGCGTCCCTGTCGCCGGCAATCAACGGCGGGGCGGTGGTGGGGGAGGTGTGTGAATTCGACATGAGTGGACCTCGTTATTGTTAGAAGTGTCGAGTTGTTTGCGGACAGCCGACGCCGTTGCCCGCTGTTCGGGGGCAAGGCAATCGAAGTTGAAACCAATGGCAAAAACGGCCAGGGTCAGACGTTCAGCTACGTCTTCCGGCTGGCATCGTCGGTAAAGGGTGGGGAGGGGCGGCGGGGAGCAATTGCAGATTCATGACGTGCGCACCTTTTTTGTTTTTGAATGAGGTTGGGCTGCATGGGGAAATACAGTGGTCGTACAACCTCTTGAAATCAATCAAGGTGTTAGATCATTTTTTCCGGAGAAGGGCGCGTCGGATAAACCTGTCCAAAAAAATCCACACCGTGAATTTTCCTTTTGTTTTTCGATTATTTTCATAAGTTATTGTTTTTAATATTAAAAAATAATGCCTGTGTGGTCGCTTTTTTTGGACAGTGATCATCGGCAGTGGTGGTGTAAAAAATCACTGAACCTGATGTCATCGTATGACTGCTTGAAGGGCTGGCGCCGAACCTTCAAGATGAGCCACGCCGATTACTCGGCAACGCCAGGAAAACCTGCCTGAGTACCTGTCGAGGATTCTCAAGAAATGACGTCACAATGCCGTGTGCCCACCTACGTCATGCAGCAACGCAGCGAGATGATGGACTTCTATATTCGTGACAAGAAAGGTCGCCGCGCCGAGACCAGCCCGCATCGACACGAATACTTCCAGATCCAGATCAACCTCGGCGGCGACACGGTGCAGCATATTGGCAACGCGGTTCGTCCATTTCCGCGTAACGCGCTGGCATTCATCCTGCCGCACCGCGTGCACGTGATCCCGCATCCGGCGGACAGCAACTTCATGGTGATCAACTTTTCCCAGACCTTTCTGCTGCCGCATTTGCAGTGCGACCCGATGGATCTGGAGGAGGTATCAATTCTCCTGGCGCCCGAACTGTCGCCGTTCCGCTTTCAGGAGCATCTGGATTTCATACTGGGGGATGAGGACTTCAACGAGGTCTGTGGCTTGATCGAACAGATGCGCGGCCTGGACGAGAATCGTCAGTTCGGTACACGCGAAGTGCTCAAGGGATTGCTGCTGCAACTGGTAGGCAAGGTGTGCGTCCTGTATGCCGAACCGCTCAAGCGCCTGGCAGAAGAGAATGCCGCGCAAGCCAGTCGGCGGGATGCGCTGAGCCGGATGTTCGAGTATCTGCGCAAGAACATTGCCGACCCCGATCTCAATCTGATCAAGGTCGCGGCGGCGACCTATCTGTCACCGACCTATCTCACGCACTGGCTGCGCAAGGAAATCGGCAAGACCTTCACCGAGCTGGTGCTGGAACGCAGAATGCACGCGGCACGCAATTACCTGCTCAATGGAACCCGGCCGGTGGGCGAGGTGGCGAGGTTGTGTGGGTTTGCGGATGAAGCTTATTTCTCACGACGGTTTCGCCAGATCCACGGACAGCCACCTGGACAGTTCCGCCGTCGGCAGCTGGACCCGGACACTCCGCAGTCACCTGTAGATGCCTGATCGGCTAATGCGACGAAACATAAACCGAGGTCGAGGTCGGCGCAGGCAACGCATACGTTGCCTTCATCCACTCGATCTCCGCCAGCGGTGTCCTGCCAAAGAACCTTTTGAACTCGCGGCTGAATTGCGAAGCGCTTTCATAGCCGACACTGAACGCCGCCGCTGAGGCAGTCATGGCATGGCGCAACGCCTTCGAGCGCAAACTTGCTGCCACAGTAGTACGCGATACCCGGCATGGTGATTGTGCCGCCCATCGAGGTGATATTGAGAATATGACCCGCCCGCCGCTGGCGAAAGAACGGCACAAACGCCTTGGTCACCGCGACCGCGCCGAACACATTCACGTCGAACTGGCGGCGCATGTCCTCCAGCGGCGATTCTTCTAAAATGCCTTCGTGGCCGTAGCCGGCGTTGTTGACCAGCACATCGACCGGGCCGTGGGTCGCTTCGACAGTCGCCACGACGCCTTCGATGCGGTCGAAGTCGGTGACGTCCAGCAGCACGCCGTACGCGTTGTCGATGGACAGCGCCTGAAAGGCTTGCAGGTCGGCTCCGCTGCGCACGGTGCCGATGACGCGGTGACCGGCAGCCAGCGCTTCCTTGGCCAGCGCGTGGCCGAAGCCGCTGCTGACGCCGGTGATGAAGAGGGTTTTGGTGGTGGTCATGACGGGCTCCAGTCAATGCGGTTTCAACTCATGGTATCCATCGAAGAAACACTCACCTATGTCGGTTTGCCTTTGATCATTGCCTATTCCTATCAACGGCGCGACAAACGGCCAATGAGCTTTTTGCGTTGCTCCGGGTATCCAGGCAGCAACAGACCCAATGCGCTGATATTTTTTCATTCTGCGCAACGCTCGCGAATAAAGAGGACGAAATGAAGAAATCAATGGACTGGCCCGCAGATGCTAACGAGTTGGCGCAATTGCGCGCGTTCAACCGCAAGCTTGCCCGGCTGCCGCGCTTTCGCATCCGCAATCGCATCACGCCACGGGCGATTCAGTTGCTGTTGCGGCTAAGCCAATTGGGCGGCGCAAGAAAGTTGCTCAAGCACGGGCTCGAGGCTGAACGAAAAGTGGTGGGTGTCGACGGCGCATCAGTGCCGGTGCGGATTATTCGGCCAAAGACAAAGGCCAAAGGTGTGGTGCTGGATATTCATGGTGGCGGCTGGGTCATCGGCAACGCGCAGATGAACGACCCCCTCAATATCGCCATGGTGAAAGCCTGCGACGTGGCAGTGGTCTCGGTCGACTATCGGCTTGTGGTCTCGACTCCGATCGAGGGCGTCATGCAGGACTGCCTCACGGCGGCCCGCTGGCTGCTGAGCGATGACTGCCGCGAGTTTGCGAACCTGCCCGTCATCGTCGTGGGCGAGTCGGCAGGCGGCCATCTCGCCGTCGCGACCCTGTTGCAACTCAAACAGTGGCCGGACCTGCTCGAACGGGTGAGCGGGGCGCTGCTGTATTACGGCGTCTATGACCTTGCCGGAACCCCCAGCGTACGCAACGCCGGGCCCGAGACCTTGCTGCTGGACGGGCCAGGGATGGTTGAAGCGCTGCAAATGCTCACGCCGGGATTGAACGATGAAGAACGCCGGCAGGCGCCGTTGTCACCGCTGTACGGTGACTTCACCGGTTTTCCGCCAGCGTTGATGTTTGCTGCGCAACTGGATCCGCTCAGGGATGACACGCTTGAGTTGGCTGAGCGTTGGGGCAGGGCGGCGGAAGTGGAGGTGCATCTGTTGCCGGAAACCGCACATGGGGTGATTCATTTTCCGCTGGGGTTGGCGGGGAGGGTGCTTGGGTATAGTCGTACGTGGGTTGCGGGGCGGCTTGTTGAGGGGTGAGCCATCGACCCTCACTCAGCCGCCACCTTGAATTGCTCGAGAATAAGTTCAGCCAATGTCCTGACAGGCTCGGTGAAACTTCGCCGAGGCCTGTGCACCAGTCCGATATCGCGATGGAACGTATGTTGGCCGAGATCAAGCGCCCGCACACCTGACGGCCATTGCTGATGGGTGGCCGTCTGCGGCACAAGCGCGACCCCTACGCCATTTTCCACCAGCCTGATGATGGCCTCCAGCTCATCCAGCTCAGAGACTTCACGCAAAGTGAAATGCATCTGTCGCAGGAAACGATCGACCTGCCTGCCGCCGAATGAAGAGCGGTCATACCGAATGAACGGCAGGCTTGAGAGCAGTTCGATCCAGTCTTCTCCCGGTACGTCCTTGGGCACGATCAGACGGTAGGGTTCAAGCGCCAGCGTGGTCCAGCGCAGATCGCTTTGAAGCGAGAAGGGCGGCCGAATGATCGCCGCCATGTCGATTTCGCCAGTATCCACCAGGTTCACCAGCTCCATGGAAAGACCGGGCACGACACGCGTTCGGCATTCCGGGCACTGTTGGTGAAACCTGGCGAGTGCGTCCGGGAGAAACGATCGCTGGACAGAGGCGATTGCACCGACGTTGACCAGAATGCGGGTGGAAAGACCGACGGTGGTCGATCCCAGGTTGTCGTAAAGACGAAGCAGCTCCTGCGCCTGAAGCAGGACTTGCTGGCCCATCCTGTTGAGGTGGGCCGTGCGTCCTTTTCTGTCGAATATTTCAAAGCCGAGCTCGGCTTCCAGACGTTGAATCTGGGCGCTCACCGCCGCCTGGGTGAGGCCTATCCGGTTGCCGGCAGCTGCGAAAGTGCCTTCCCGGGCGACGGCAATGAGGGTCTTGAGTTCTTTGATCATTCACAAATATTAGTTGTGTTTCTGAGAAATATATATTGATTTTTTTGCTGTCAGTGTCGCCCTACGATGTGCTCACCAACCACAAAAACCGTATCGGAGTCCTGATGAGCCTTTCGCCATTCCACCTCGCCATCCCCGTTTACAACCTGGCTGCAGCCCGCACTTTTTACGGTGAGGTCTTCGGCCTGGAAGAGGGTCGTTCCAGTAACCAATGGGTCGACTTCAACTTTTACGGGCATCAACTGGTGATTCACGAACACCCGAAAACCGCGTCTCAGGAAAGCGTTCACAGCAACCCGGTCGACGGGCACGATGTTCCTGTTCCTCACTTCGGCATCATCCTGGGATGGGAAGAGTGGGAAGCGCTGGCAGAGCGCCTCAAGTCTTTCGGTACCGAATTTGTGATCGAACCTTACATTCGATTCAAAGGACAGGTTGGCGAGCAAGCCACGATGTTCCTGTTCGACCCTTGCGGCAATGCCCTCGAATTCAAGGCCTTCAAGGATATGAGCCAGCTCTTCGCCAAGTAAGAAACGCAATGGCACAACGGCGTTGTGCCATTTGATCTCAAGTGAGCTGGAAGCTCATGACTCTAGCAACTGCCGAATTGATGCAGTCCTTTCATTCCAACAAAAAGGCTAGACATGAAACGTATTCCCCTGGTGTGGCAAATCGTTGCCGGGCTGTTGCTTGGCGTGCTCGTTGGTTGGTACTTCAACACCCATCCGCAGTATCAGTCGTGGGTCAGTGCGGAGATCCTGAAACCGCTTGGCGATATCTTCATCAAGATGATGAAGATGGTGGTCGTGCCCATCGTGTTGTGTTGCATGATCCTGGGTATCGCCGGTGGCGGGGATAACAAGTCGTTCGGCCGGATGGGCATCAAGTCGCTGGGCTATTTCTTTGCGATCACCGGCCTGGCCATCGTGATCGGCCTGTGTTTCGCGAACCTCTTCGAACCCGGTACGGGCACCGATATTTCGGGCATCGCGCATGGTGCTACCGCCATCACGATGGAGCCTTCGAAGGGCGCGCTCGTGATTATGCAAAACATCGTTCCGGATAACGTTCTGGTGGCGATGTCCGAGGCGAAGCTGCTTTCGGTCCTGTTCTTCGCGGTGTTGTTCGGTGTCGCGCTGAACGCATTGCCCAAGGAAAAAAGTGCACCTGTGGTTGCGCTGGTCCAAGGCATTTCGGATGCGATGTTCAGGATCGTCTCGATCGTCATGGCCTATGCCCCGATAGGGGTGTTCGGCATGATCGGTGCGACCGTCGCGACCTTCGGTTTTGCCTCGTTGTTGCCCCTGCTCAAGTTGATTGGTGTGGTTTATCTGGCGCTGATCGTCTTCGCATTGGTAGTGCTCGGAGGAATCAGTTACCTGATCGGCGAGAACATCTTCAAGTTGATCAGGTATTTCCGCGACGAGTTGATTCTTGCGTTCTCCAGTGCTGCCTCTGCAGCGGTCATGCCGCAGTTGATGAGCAAGCTGGAGAACTACGGCGTACCACGGCGCATTGTCAGTTTTGTGGTGCCAGTGGGGTACGCGTTCAACCTTGATGGCGCGTCGATCTTCCTCGGGGTGGCGACAATCTTTATCGCCCAGCTTTATGGAATCGATCTGTCGCTTTCTCAGGAAATCCTGCTGGTGGTGACCATGGTGCTGACCTCCAAAGGTGCTGCCGGGGTGCCTGGATTCGCCATCGTCATCCTGTCGGCCACATTGGCGTCTGCCGGTCTTCCGCTGGAGGGCGTGGCACTGATCGCCGGCATCTTCAGGATTATCGACAGCGGCACCACCACCCTGAATGTGTTGGGCAATGCGATCGCGCCCCTGGTGATCGCCAAATGGGAGAGGGTGACTCTTGAGCCTTCGCGCACCCGCCCGGACGTACAAAAGGCCTGACGATCACAAGGAGCACTGACGGCGCTGCACGAGTAAACGCCTGCTGAATGTACAGGCGATTTTTTTCATCAAGTTACTAGACGACCGGTCTGATATTGAAGGTATGCAACATGATTGATAACAGTCGCAACACGGATCTTTTTTCTCCCATGCAAATGGGCGCCCTGCAATTGACCAACCGGATTGTCATGGCGCCCGTGACCCGCAGCCGGATGGCTGAAGACGGCGTTCCGAACGAGTTGCACGCTACTTACTACGCACAGCGCGCGAGTGCCGGCTTGATCATTGCCGAAGCGACAAACATTTCGGCGCAGGGGCGTGGCTACGCCATGACGCCGGGGATCTGGTCGGACGCGCAGGGGGCGGGGTGGAAAAAAGTCACGGACGCCGTCCATGCCGCAGGTGGCAGGATTGTCAGCCAGCTGTGGCACGTGGGGCGTTTTTCCAGCGTCGAGTTGCAGCCCGACCGCGCCGCTCCCGTTGCGCCGTCGGCGATCAAGGCAGAAGGCAGCACCTACACCGAGAACGGCTTTGTCGAAGTGTCGATGCCCCGAGCGCTGGAGACATCGGAGATTCCCGGCATCATCGAGCAATACAAGCGCGCCGCTGAAAATGCCAGGCGTGCCGGTTTCGATGGCGTGGAGGTTCATTCGGCGAACAGCTATCTGCTCGACCAGTTTCTGCGTGACTCGACCAATCAGCGCACTGACCGGTATGGCGGCACCATTGAGAACCGCGCCCGACTGACGCTTGAAGTCACTGAAGCGGTGATTTCGATCTGGGGCAGTGACCGCGTCGGCATTCGTCTTTCGCCGGTCACGCCCGATGCCGGAAACACACCTCCCGACAGCAATGTCATGGCGACCTACGGATATCTGATTCAGCAGCTCAACCGGCTCAATCTGGCCTATCTGCACTTCGTCGAAGGCGCCACCGCGACCTCGCGCACGGTTCCTGATGGCGTTGATCTGGATGCATTGAGCGCGCAGTTCGAAGGCCCCTTCATCGGCAATAACAACTACGACCTCGAGATGGCACTGGAGCGCCGGGCGCAGGGCCGGATTGACGCGGTGGCGTTCGGGCGCCTGTTCATTTCCAACCCCGACCTCGTGGAGCGCCTGCGTCGGGGCACCGAACTGACCATCGCACCACGCGAGAGCTACTACGGAGGCGGCGCCAAGGGCTACACCGACTGGCCAACGGCTGACCATTGATTTGTGCGCCCCGTGCCGGATCGGCGCAGGGCGGCTCGATTGAAAAACACATTCACAGCAATCAGGAGTTCATCATGAGCCATCCAACTTACGTGCAGGAATACAACGCAATCGTTGAAGTGCTCAGCCAGTACAACGAAGGTGGAGCAAAGGCTGACAGCGCCTTGATGAAGCCCGCGTTCAATGCGCAGGCGACCATGTTCGGGGTTGACGACGGCAAGCTCGTCGGCGGCGCGATCCAGAATTTGTATGACGTCATCGACAGCGCGTTCCGTCCATCCCCCGAAGCCGAAGCCGCCATCGTTCGCATCGACATCGTCGGCACGGCTGCGAGTGCCCGGGTCGATACCGACAACGTGTCAGGGTTCCGTTTCACCGACTTTTTCAACCTGCTGAAGGTGGACGGCAAGTGGACGATCGTCAGCAAGATCTACCACACCCACCCGAGCGTCTGAGCCCTCGTCGTCTGCCCCGGCAACACCGGGGCAGCACGGATTACGCCTGATCCATCGCCTCAGTCAGCCCCTGATCCTCACCCAGAAACCCGCCACTCTGGTGCTGCCAAAGCCGCGCATAGGTGCCGTTCTTGGCCAGCAGTTCGGTGTGGGTGCCTTGCTCGATGATGCGCCCCTCATCCATGACAATCAGTCGATCCATCGCCGCAATCGTCGACAGTCGATGCGCAATCGCGATCACGGTCTTGCCCTGCATCATTTCATCGAGGCTTTCCTGGATGGCGACTTCGACTTCGGAATCCAGGGCGCTTGTCGCTTCGTCCAGTAGAAGGATCGGCGCGTTCTTGAGCATCACCCGGGCAATGGCAATGCGCTGGCGCTGGCCACCGGAAAGCTTGATGCCGCGCTCGCCCACCAGGGTGTCGTAGCCGGTGTGGCCCTGGCGGTCGCTGAGCTGGTTGATGAAGCCGTCGGCCTGGACGTTGGCCGCAGCACGCTGGATCTGTTCGTCGGTGGCGTCCGGTCGGCCGTAGGCGATGTTGTCGCGAATCGAGCGGTGCAGCAGGGACGTGTCCTGAGTGACCATGCCGATCGCGCTGCGCAGGCTGTCCTGTGTCACCTGCGCGATGTTTTGCCCGTCGATGCGAATCTCGCCGCGATCCACGTCATAGAAGCGCAGCAGCAGATTGATCAGCGTGGATTTACCGGCGCCGGAGCGGCCCACCAGACCGATTTTTTCCCCCGGTCGGATGCTCAGGCTCAAGCCGTCGAGCACCTGGCGTTCGCCGTTGTAGTTGAAGCTCACGTTGTCGAATTCCACGGCGCCGCCGGAAGGCACCAGCACGCCGGCGTCCGGCGCATCCTGGACCTTGGGGCCACGGGTCAGGGTGTCCATGCCGTCCTGCACCGTGCCGATGTTTTCGAACAGCGACGTCATCTGCCACATGATCCAGTGCGACATGCCGTTGATGCGCAACGCCATGGCCGTAATCGCCGCCACCGCCCCGGTGCCGACTTCGCCCTGATGCCACAGCCACAAGGCGTAGCCGCCGGCGCCCATGATCAGCCCGACCACCAGCGCCTGATTGACGATCTCGAACTGGCTGACCAGACGCATCTGGCGGAAACCGGTCTGCTTGAAATCCTCCATCGCCGCCCGCGCAAAATGCGCTTCACGTTTGGAGTGGGAGAACAGTTTGACGGTGGTGATGTTGGTGTAGGCGTCCGACACCCGGCCCGTCATCGACGAGCGCGCATGGGCCTGTTCCTGGCCGACCTGGCCCAGGCGCGGTACGAAATACAGCATCGCCAGCCCGAACAGCGCGACCCAGGCAATGAACGGCAGCATGAGTTTCAGGGCGAAGCCGCCGGCCAGGGCGATGATCGCAATGAAATAGACGCCGATACCCGGTGCGATTTCGATGACGGTGAACAGCACCTCGCGCACGGCCAGCGCCGTCTGCATCACCTTGGTCGTGACCCGACCGGAAAACTCGTCGGAGAAGAACGAAAGGCTCTGCCGCAGCATCAGTCGATGGAAATCCCAGCGCAGACGCAGCGGCAGATTGATCGCCAACACCTGATGCTGAACCATGGTGCGCAGCGCCACCAGCCCGACGCTGGTCAGCAACACGATGCCGATGCCCCACAGCACGCGGCTCTCCTGGCCGTTCACATCGCCGCCGGCCTGCCAGGTCGAGAGCAGATCCACGACCTGACCCAAAAAGGAAAACAACCAGGCTTCGTAGATCGACACACCGGCACTGAGCAGCGCCAACGCGAGGATATAGCCGCGAGCGCCACGGGTGCAGGCCCACAGGAATCGCGCCAGACCGACCGGCGGTGGCGGCGCTTCGTCGGGCGGGAAGGGGTCGAGCCGTTGTTCAAACAGGCGAAGCATTGGGGGTCTCCGAAATCATCAGTTGCGGGGATTCTGCCACTTATCGATCACATTGAGGGGCCGCAGGTTCAGTGCATGATCTTTTGAGGGAAAACCCTCATTGTTGTAACGCTGACGCCTTACTAGCATGAACTCCGACGTTGACCCACTCGATGGAGAGCACCATGGCTACCACGCAGACTGACGACAAGCGCCCAACCCCCGATCCGGCCGAGGACAACGCGTTTTTCCCCTCGCCATATTCCCTCAGCCAGTTCACTTCGCCCAAATCCGATCTCAGTGATGCCGAGTACCCGAACCGTTACAAGGGCGGGCGCTGGAAGGTCCTGATGATCGGCGCGGACGAGCGCTATCTGTTGACCGACAACGGCACCATGTTCTCCACGGGCAATCACCCGGTTGAAACGCTGCTGCCGATGTATCACCTCGACAAGGCCGGTTTTGGCTTTGATGTCGCGACGCTGTCGGGCAATCCGGTCAAGTTCGAATTCTGGGCCATGCCCTCCGAAGACGCCGAAGTGAAGGGCTTCTACGAGCAATACCGCGATCAGTTCAAGCGTCCACTCAAGCTGTCCCAGGTGATCGAAGAAGCGCTGGGCGAGGACTCTGATTACATCGGCGTGTTCATTCCCGGCGGCCACGGCGCGCTGATCGGCCTGCCGGAAAGCGAGGACGTGAAAAAGATCCTGCAATGGGCAATCGCCAAGGACAAATTCGTCATTACCCTGTGCCACGGCCCGGCGGCGCTGCTGGCGGCCGGCCTCGGTGAAACAAAAGACTCATGCATCTTCAACGGTTACCGGATTTGCGCCTTTCCCGATGCCCTGGACTCTACAACCCCCGACATCGGTTACATGCCCGGCCACCTGACCTGGAAATTCGGCGAGCAGTTGCAGGCGCTCGGTGTGGAAATCACTAACCAGGACATTTCCGGGGCCACGCTTCAGGATCGCAAACTGCTGACCGGTGACAGTCCGCTGGCGGGCAACGCACTGGGCAAACTGGCGGCCGCCGCGCTCCTCAAAGAGGTCACGTCGGGGTGAGCTCCGGACCTGCCGAAGCACTCTTGCGCGCCGCCCTCGACATCGAGGCGGCGCCCACGCTGGTGGCGATCCAGAAGGCCGTTCGCGGTTTCGCCGGGGCCTATGGTTACGATCGGTTCGTCCTGTTCTCCGCCACCTCGGCGTCGGAGGACGTGGTCGAGCGCATTTATTGGGTGGAAGGCGACTGGTTCGGCGACGGCATCGCTGTCGACGCCCAGACCTACGTTCAGCGCTGCCCAGTGACTCGCCACCTGTTGGACGCCCGCGAATCGTTCTTCTGGAGCAAGGTGCAGGAGCAGAGCGGCGAACTGTATCGGCTGGTTCGCGTGCCAAGCGGCCCGGGCGTGCATGGATTGCAGATTCCGGTCTTCGGTCCACAAGGGCTTGAAGGCGCCATGAGTCTGGGTGGCGAACAGATCGATGCCTCGGCGCGGGTTCGTCTGGCGCTGGGCATGCTCGCCTCGGTGGCGTTTTTCTCCGCCCGACGCTTGCTCGAAGCGCCGCTGGACGAGACGGCCGGAAAACTCTCGACCCGCGAGCGCGAAGTGCTGGCGTGGGTCGCCGCCGGTCGCCGGCAGGCCGACATCGCCGCCACACTCGGCTTGTCCGGGCGCACGGTGGAAAATCACCTGCGTTCGGCGCGTCGGCATCTGGGCGTGGCCACCACTGCTCAGGCCATCAAAATTGCCATTCGCAAGGGTGAAATAAAGGGGTGAGGTTCTCACTCTGCCGGTGCCGTGCTTGAACGGCGGTGCAAAACTCCTATGATGCAAAGGGCCCGCGCCGGCTGTCTGTAACCGGCGCAGCCCTTTACGTTTTTTAGAGAGATCGATCCTCGTGGAGTCTTTTCCGGACGCATTGCGCGAATCCCTCACGACCGAATTCATTTTTGGACCGTTCTGTGTCGTTCCAGGCAAACGTCTGCTGACCCGCAACGGGGTGGCGGTCGAGATCGGCGGACGGGCGCTGGATCTGCTGATCGCCTTGCTTGAGCAGCCGGGGCGGGTGCTGTCCAAGTACGACCTGATCGACAAGGTGTGGCCCGACAGTGTGGTGGCCGAAGGCAGTCTGCGTTTCCATATGACCGGCCTGCGGCGGATTCTCGGCGATGGCGAGGAGCAGGCACGTTACATCGCGACCCAGGTGGGCGTGGGGTATGCCTTCGTCGCGCCGCTGGAAAGAAAACAGACCGCTGTGCACCCGGCGCCCATCGCGACCCGAGCCACAGAGGGCGTCTGCAGTCTGCCGCCACGGGCCAGACTGATCGGCCGCGAGATCGATCTGCAACTGGTCATCGACCATATGCAGCAACCGAGGTTGTTCACCATCGTCGGCCCCGGCGGCGTCGGCAAGACCAGCCTGGCCATCGAAGTGGCGCACCGCATCGCCGCCCAAGGCTATGAGCGCGTCAGCTTCGTCGATCTGGCACAAGTGGAAGACAGCGCGCTGGTGCCATCGGCACTGGCCCGATCGCTGGACATCCCGGTGCAGGCCGAAGACCCGATGTTCGTCCTGCTCGCGCATTTGCGCGAGCAGCGGTTGATGCTGGTGATCGACAATTGCGAACACCTGATCGACGCGGTGTCGATCCTTCTGGAACAGATCAGCGACACCGCGCCGGAGGTCGGGGTTCTGGCCACCAGTCGCGAGCCGCTGCGGGTGCGTGGCGAATACGTGCACTGGCTCAATCCACTGGAATTTCCCCGTGAGCCGCAACACCTCGGCGTTGAGGAGTTGCTGGCATTCCCGGCCATCAAGCTGTTTGTCGAACGCGCGTCGTTGAGCAATGCCACGCTGCTGGAAGCGGGCGGCGGGCAAATGATTGCGGACATTTGCCAGCGGCTGGAGGGCATGGCGCTGCCGATCGAGCTGGCGGCGATGCGGGTCGCCAGCCACGGATTGAAGGCCACCCACGCGCTGCTCGGCGAGCGTTTTTCGCTGGGCTGGTCGGGACGCAGGACGGCGGTGCCGCGCCATCAGACCCTGCGTGCCATGCTCGACTGGAGTTATGACCTGCTGTCGCCGCAAGAGCGCCTGGCGCTGGAGCGGTTTTCGGTCTTCGTCGGGCCGTTTTCCCAGGAAGCCGCCGCGCAGGTAGTTGCCGAATCGCAACACGAAAGCGCCACAACGGCCGCGATCCTCGATGATCTGGTGTGCAAGGGACTGGTCACGGTCGATCACAGCGACTCGACGGATTCGTATCGCTTGCTGGAGATGACGCGCGCCTACGCCCGGGAGAAATTGACAGCGCGGGGAGAGGCCGAGGTCAATGCGCTGGCGTTCCGCCACGCGGCGTTTTACATGGATTTGCTTGGGCATCTGGGAACTTCCCCCGACGAAATTTTCCGTCACTCGGCGCGTCTGGCCAGCCAGTTGGGCAATGTTCGCGGTGCGCTGGAATGGAGCTTCGGGCCCCACGGCGATCCCGGCCTGGCGTTGCCGCTGGCGGCTGCGAGCGCGCCGTTGTTCCTGCATTTTTCCTTGCTGGTCGAGTGCCGCACCTGGTGTTCCCGGGCGGTGGAACTGCTGGAGCTGGGTTACTACGGCACGCCGACCGAAATGGAATTGCAAGCCGCACTCGGCCTGGTCCTGATGTTCACCCGAGGCAACAGCGAAGCCGCGGAAAAGGCCTTGCTCCGGGCGCAGGACATCGCCGTCGCGTTGAACGACTACGGCTCCCAGCTGAGGTTGTTGGGGCGCCTGCAGATCTTTTACGAGCGCATCGGTGATTTCCCTTCGTCGCTGGCCTGGGCGGAGCAGGCGGCCGTGGTCGGCAATATCCTCAACGAGCCTGCCGCCATCGCGATTGCCTCATCGCTGACCGGCATCTCCCATCATCTGCTCGGCAACCAGCGTCTGGCCCGTCAGGAACTGGAAAGCTCGTTGCGCAACAGCTTGCCGTCCCATCCCAGCAACACGATTTACTACGGCTTCGATCACCGCAATCGCACGGGGCTGGCGCTGGCGCGCTCGCTGTGGCTGCTGGGCTATCCCGACCAGGCGCGGCGCTGGGCCGAGCAGATTGAGGCCGAAGCGTCGGCGTTGCAGCATCCGGTCACCTACTGCATCGCCATGGTCTGGATCTTGTGCATCTATATCTGGACCGGTGATCTGGCGAAGGCCACCGCGAGCCTTGAGCGGTTCAGCGCCATCGCCGAAACCAACGCACTCGGCCCCTACATTGCCGCCTGCCACGGGTTGCGTGCGGCGATCGCCATCCGCGCCGAGGAGCCGGGGGATGCAGTTGCCATGCTGGAAGAAAGTCTGGCGCGGTTGCGCAGCATGCGTTACGAACTGCTCACGACCTCATTTGAAATCGCACTGGCCGAAGGCCTGATCCTGGTGGGCCAACACCCAAAGGCACTGACCCTGGTCGACAGCACCATCGATCACTGCCGCCGAAGCGGTGATGCCTTTGCGCTGCCGGAGTTACTGCGGATCAAGGCCGGTATTCTCAAGGTCATCCAGGCCGAAGCTGAACAAGTCATGCTGGCCGTTCTTGAGGATTCCATCACGTTGAGCCGCGAGCAGGGCGCCTGGGCGTGGGAGTTGCGGTCAACGATGGATCTTGCCCGTTTCTGGCTTGAACAGGGTCAGCCGGATCATGCCCGGACGTTGCTCGGCGCCTGTCGCGAGCGGGCTTCGGAAGGCTTCGACAGCCTTGATCTGCGTCGGCTGGAAAGTTTCTGGCAGAGCCTGCACGCTACTCCGGCGTAATCAGGGCGGCCATTTTCACCAGGTCCGCCAGCGAACGGGCCTTCATCTTGCGCATGACCTTGCCGCGATGGGCCTTGACGGTGATTTCGCTGATGTTGAGGTCGGCGGCAATCAGTTTGTTGAGTCGCCCGCTGACCACCGAAGCCATGATTTCCTGCTCGCGCGGCGTCAGGGTCTTGTAAGCCTCAAGCAGTGCACGCAGATTCTTTTCTCCTTCCAGCGCCACACGACTGCTTTGTAGCGCATCGGCCATGGCGCTGAGAATCACGTCGTCGTTGAACGGCTTGGTCAGAAACTCCACCGCACCGGCCTTCAGGGCCCGCACCGTGCGCGGAATATCGCCGTAGCCGGTGATGAAGATGATTGGCATGTTGTAGCGTTCGTCGGCCAGGGCGGTCTGCAGATCCAGTCCGCTCAGGTCGGGCAGGTTGATGTCCAGTACCAGGCAACTGGGCACCAGCGCTCTGGGCGCGTCGAGAAAATCCTGCGCGGACTCGAACAGTCGTGGCTGCCATCCGGCGAAGCGGATCATCAGTTCCAGCGACTCGCGCACGGAAATATCGTCATCGACAACGAAGACGACGGGCGTGACCTCACTCATCGGTAATGCTCCACGGGAAGGGGCGATTGCGTTGTTCGCGTTCAACATGTCGATTCCTTGTTCTGTTCGGCTTCACGCTCAATCGAGGGGCAGGGCGGCGCTCAGGGCCTTGAGCAATTGGGCTTCGCTGAACGGTTTGAACAGGCACTCTACGGCGCCACTGTTCAGCAGCTTCGCCTGTTCGCTGGCGTCGCTGTGAGCAGTGATGAAAATCACCGGAATGCGATAGCCACGGCGCAGCAGCTCGCGTTGCAGATCCGGGCCGGACATGCCGGGCATGGCCACGTCGAGAATCAGGCAATGGGTCAGGTCCAGATAGGGCGATGCCAGAAACGCCTGCGCCGAGGCAAATGCCTGGACGGCAAAGCCGAATTCCTTGATCAGGTCAGGCAGTGATTCACGAACCGATTCGTCGTCATCGACCACCGATACGAGCAAAGGCGTACCCATCAATCATTCTCCACGGTGCGATCGGCGAGGTCGCGGTTATCGGTTTGCGGCAAGTCTGTCGAATGCGGGATGGCAAAGGTAAACGTCGCTCCCGGGCCGTCGTTGGCGCTGGCCCACAGCTTCCCGTCGTGGCGCTCGATGATTGAGCGACTGATGGACAGACCGACGCCCATGCCCGAGCTTTTGGTGGTGTAGAAGGCATTGAAAATGCGCTCGATGTCCTGCGGATCGACGCCGTTGCCGCTGTCCTTCACCGCCAGGTAAACGTTCTCGTCCGAGCCCAGACCGGTGCTGACGATCAATTGCCGGGGCCGGCCGTGGATCGCGCTCATGGCCTCGGCGGCATTCATGATCAGGTTGAGGATCACCTGCTGCAGCTGGACCCGGTCGCCTCTGACCAGCGGCAGGGCTTCGGCAAATTGCGGATGCAGCACCACGCCGTTGCGTTGCAGTTCGCCCAGCAGCATGGCGATGACTTCCCGTGCCGCGTCATTCAGATTGACGTCCTCGATCGTGATGCTTTTCTTCGAGAACAGCGCCCGCAGTCGATTGATCACGTCTGCCGCGCGATTGCCGTCGCGAATGGTCCGGCGTGCGGTTTCCCTGGCGCCTTCGACATTCGGCGGGTCCGCACCAAGCATGCGCAGGCAGGTGCTGGCGTTGGTGATGATGCCGGCCAGCGGTTGATTGACCTCGTGGGCAATCGACGCCGTGACCGCGCCGAGGCTGGCGACCCTGGCCAGGTGCGTCAGTTCCGAGCGCGCCTTGCTCAAGACCTCTTCGGCGAGCCGGCGCTGGGTAATGTCCTGCAGGGCGGCGATGTATTCGAAACCGTCCGGCGCATGGGCGATCGAGTGCGCCACCAGCCGCACGTATTTCACCGTGCCGTCGGGCATCAGCAGCCGGTGTTCGTGTTCGAAATCACGCCCCTTGCGGCGCTGGCGCTTGATCATCTCCCGATGGCTGGAGATGTCGTCCGGGTGCACGCGGCGATAGATCGCCTCGAAGCCGGGCGGGGTGTCCGGGTCCAGTTCAAGGATGCGGTAGACCTCGTCCGACCAGGTGATCTCGTCGGTGCTCACCCGCCAGGAAAACGTACCGGTGGCGCTCAGGCGTTGGGCCTTGGCCAGAAAGACTTCCGCCCGTTTGCGGTCCTCGATATCCGTGTTCTCGCCATACCAGCGCACGACGCGCCCCGTGTCATCGCGCTGGGGTACGGCACGGATCAGAAACCAGCGGTAGATGCCATCGAAACGTTTCAGTCGAGCCTCGTACTCACCGGCGCTGCCCGATTGCAGAAGCGCTTGCCAATAGCCGCCCAGTCCGGGGGCGTCGTCCGGGTGGATGGACGCCGTCCAGCCGTCACCGCAAGCTTGTTCGACGGACATGCCGGTGTAGTCGCACCAGCGCTGATTGACGAAGCCGACGTTGCCTTCCGGCGAGGCGCTCCAGACAAAACCGGGAACGGCGTCGATGATCCCGCGCAGACGTTCTTCCGACGCGCTGACTTCGGCCAGGGCACTGGCGATCAAGGCCTTGTCCCGCCGGCGCTCATCGATATCGACCTGCAGCACGCACCAGCGTGTGATGGTGCCTTCGCTGTTTCTGATCGGCAGGCCGCGCACATGGAACCAGCGATAGACACCGTCGGCGCGACGGATGCGATGTTCGATTTCGTAGGGAGTGCCGGTGCTGACTGAATGCATCCACGCGGCGATGACCGAGGGCAGGTCGTCCGGGTGCACGGTTTCGCCGGCCTGCCATTTTTTCAGTTCATGGAGCGGGGCGCCGATGTAATCCATGATTTGCCGGTTGACCTGTTCCAGTTCACCGGACGGCGTCATGAAGGCGACCATGGCCGGGATGCTGTCGATGATCGAGTCGACCCCCGGCGCTGGCATGGTCGCGTCACTGCCGCGGTCTGGGCCGTCCTCGATGACGCGCTCCTGCTCGTTCGTCATATCGATTCTCATTGTGTGCAGTCACCGTTGAACAAAGATGCGCCTTCGGATGGCACTCGCCCATCATACTTTGGTGTCGCCCGTAGCGAATATCTGCTGCCATCGCGCACTGCGACGGACATCGCAGTGGCGCATTTGTAAGCCACTGTATCTACGGCTTCTCCAGCCATACAAGCATGCAAAGCGCCCGGTTGGCGAAACCGCGTGGATACATCCACCGCGCAGCCTAGGCCCCGGTTTCAACGTCCTTCGACGTTGAGTGAAAGCAACGTGACGTCCGCGCTCCTGCGACCTGAAAGGCAGCAGGACCGGTCGTCCCGATGACAGGGCAAAACATCATGAAAGCAGTAGTCATCCAGGCCTTTGGCGGGCCTGAAGTGTTGACGGTACACGACATTCAACTGGCAGAACCGGGGCCCGGACAGGTCGTGGTCAAGGTCATGGCGGCAGGTATCAATTTCATGGACACCGGTGCCCGACGCGGGCTCGGTGCCGCGTGGGAGCTGCCTTTGACACTGGGTGCAGAAGGCGCCGGCGTGGTTCTGGCCAGCGGCCCGCAGGTGACGGAATTCGCGGTCGGTGCCCGCGTGGCCTGGCATTACGTACCGGGCAGCTACGCCGAACAGGTGATCGCCCCGGTCAGCCAGTTGGTGCCGTTGCCGGACGATATCGACTTCAGCACCGCTGCCAGCCTGATGATGCAGGGCCTGACTGCCAGCAATCTGGTGGACAAGGTGCATGCGATCCAGCCGGGTGACGTGGCCTTCGTGCACGCCGCGGCGGGGGGCGTGGGGCTGATGCTGACTCAGATGATCAAACTGCGGGGCGGCAAAGTCATTGGCCGGGTGTCCCATGCCGACAAAGTGGAGGCGGTGCTCGCGGCCGGGGCTGACTATGTCGTGATCGGGCGAGCGCAAAACATTGCCGGACAGGTCATGCGCCTGACCGAGGGGCAGCGGGTGAATGTGGTGTACGACGGCACGGGCGCGGAAGGTTTCGCCGACTCGCTGGAGATGTTGGACTACTTCGGCACCCTGGCCTTGTACGGACCGTTCATGAATCCGACACCGCCGATCGATATCTTCAGCATGCCGCGCAGCATCAAGCTGACGTATCCCTCGGTCATGCACTACGTGCGCGATCGCGAGGTGCTGCTGGAAAAATCCCGGCAACTGTTCGCGTGGGTCAGCACCGGCAAACTGAAAACCTTCATCGGCAAGCGTTATTCGCTGGACGAAGCACAACAGGCCCATATTGATATCGAGTCGCGCAACACGACGGGCAAGCTGATCATCGTCCCTTAGTGCCACGCCAGATCAGCAGGGCCGCCAACACCTGGCTACCGGCGAAAAACGTGAACAGGTGTTGTGCGGTCCATCCGGCATCCAGCAGAAAACCGGCGACCAGCGGCGAAATGATCGCCCCCAGACGCCCCATCCCCAGCACCACGCCGACACCGGTCGTACGAACCGAGGTGCAGAACGCTTGAGGAGCCAGGACATACAGGGCGGCGACTGCACCGTTGAGCATCAGGCCGAGCGTAACCGCCACGAGCGCAGCCACACCGGGTACGTGAGAGGCCGGCACCATCAGGGGCAGCAGGGCGGCGTTGAGCAGCAGAAAACCCGACAACAATCGCCGGCAGCCGAAACGATTGGCTGCCAGCCCCAGCAGCAGCGCGCCGAGCATACCTCCAGAAGCCAACAGCACCCCGATACGTGCGCCTTGCCGATCAGTAAAGCCGTTGTGGACCAGCAGGCTCGGGGTCCAGCTCATGACGAAGTAAAAGCAGAACATCAACAGAAAGAGTGCCAGTGCCAGCGATGTGGTCTGTTGCCACTGACCGGGCAAAAGCGGTCGGCTGGGGTTGTCAGGCGACGCTGTAGCGATTGGCGTGCGGCGTTCGAGTGCCAGAAATGACGGCGACTCTCGCAGCCAAAAGACGCCGGCAAGCGCGGCCGCCAGCGTGATGCAACCTCCGGCAAGAAAGACATACCGCCAGCCAACGGATTCATTCAGTACATGCGCCAGCACACCGCCCAGACTGGCGCCCATGGCAAAGGCGAGGGATTGCAATGCGATGGCCAGATTGCGCCGTAGCGGGCTGGCGTGTTCGAACGTCAGCACATTCGCCCCCACCAGCACCGCCCCGGTGCCGATGCCGGTCAGCAATCGCAGAAGCATCAATACGTGGTGATCCGGGCTCCAGAACGACAGCAACATGCTCAGGCCGCTGAGCAGCAGACCGCCAAGCAGCAAAGGCCTGCGCCCGAAGCGGTCGGCCCTGGGCGCGGCCAGCAGCGAACCAAGCGCCATCCCGACCAGACTTGCGCTCAGCAACAGGCCCAGTTGCGCGCCGCTCAACGCCCACTCCGCCGCAACCCGGCTGGCGGTGAAGGCCATGGCCATCACATCAAGCCCGTCGATCACGTTGAACAGCATGCACAGCCCGATCACCCACCACGGCGAAGTGGTCGATGGCGTGCCGCTCAGGCGTTCGAGCGCTGTTTCCCCACGCATTCGCAATCCTTGTTCCGCTCTGTGATTCAAATGGGTCTTTTCCCCGCCGCATTCTGCCCGTTAACCGCTGCTGAGTTCGAGCGCGATTTTGCGCGCCGGGCCAGCGCGTCATACCAAGGTATCGACCGACACCATCGTGTAATCCCCCCGGTGCCAGCGCAGTGGTCTGATCCGATTGGCGATGCCTTTCGAATAATGACTACAAGGAGATCCATCATGGTTGCGCTTTCGTCCGGTCTTACCTGGCGCCATTGCCTGGCGTCATCCATCAGGGTCGGCGTGCTCGGCCTTGCCGTACTCGCTGGCAGCAGCGGGGTCTGGGCCGCGGATCCGTCGCAAGCCATTCGCCCGTACACCATCCATGTGGACGAAGCGAAGCTGAGCGACCTGCGCAAACGCATCGCCGACACCCGCTGGCCGGACAAGGAAACGGTCGGCGACGTGTCCCAGGGAGTGCAACTGGCGCAGGTCCAGGCGTTGGTGAAGTATTGGGGCGACGGCTACGACTGGCGCAAGGCCGAAGCGAAGCTCAACGCGTTGCCGGAGTTCGTGACCACTATCGACGGCGTCGACATCCAGTTCATCCACGTGCGTTCGCGCAATCCCAACGCCATGCCGCTGATCCTTACTCATGGCTGGCCGGGTTCGCAGTTCGAATTCCTCAAGACCATCGGCCCGCTGACCGATCCCGTGGCGTACGGCGGCAAGGTCGAGGACTCGTTCGACGTGGTGATCCCGTCGATTCCCGGCCATGGTTTTTCCGGCAAACCGACCGAGCTCGGCTGGGGCCCTGACCGGGTCGCGAAGGCCTGGGATGTGTTGATGACACGCCTGGGTTACAGCCATTACGTGTCCCAGGGCGGCGATCATGGATCGGTGATATCCGATGCACTGGGTCGCCTGGCGCCGCCCGGTTTGCTGGGTATCCACCTGAACATGCCGGCCACCGTGCCGCCGGAACTGGTCAAGCCGATCAACAGCGGCGACCCGGCACCGGCAGGGCTGACTGCACCGGAGGTGACGGCCTTCAAATCGCTCAGCCAGTTCTTCGGTCGTAACGCCGCCTATGGCGCAATGATGGTGACCCGTCCGCAAACCATCGGTTATCTGCTGGCTGACTCGCCCGCCGGCACGGCAGCCTGGATGTACGAAAAATTTGCCGCGTGGACCGACAGCGACGGTCAGCCCGAGAAGGTCCTGAGCCGCGATGAAATGCTCGATGACATCAGCCTGTACTGGCTGACCGACAGCGGGGCGTCGTCCTCCCGTTTCTACTGGGAGAACAACAACAATAACTTCAGCGCCGCCGCGCAGAAGACTGCCGACATCAAGGTGCCGGTGGCGATCACCGTGTTCCCCCACGAAATCTACCGCGCGCCGAAAGTCTGGTCGCAGCGCGCCTATCCGTCGCTGGCTTACTTCAGCGAAGTCAGCAAGGGCGGGCACTTCGCGGCATGGGAGCAACCGCAACTGTTCAGCGAAGAACTGCGCGAAGCCTTCCGGCCATTGCGTGCGGCGGCGCAGAAAACCGCTGCGCAGGCAGCCCGCTAGACCTGCAATCCGCAAGCCCTTTAACCCACAGCCCTTTAACCCCAAGCCCGGAACCGCCGCCCGGCGGTTCACGAGGGAGACTCGGCATGACTGACTCTAACGCTGTAACCCCATCCCGGCGCGTGCTCGCCGGTTCGATCCTGGCGCTTGCGCTGGGCATCGCCTCGGCTTACGCCAGCGCCGCCGACGTGCCCGCTGGCAAGATCGACGCCATTACCGCCGGCACCCATGTTTCGTTCGGCGCGCTGAAACACGTCAAGGCCGGACTGCTGGACGTGTCCTACGCCGAAGTGGGTCCGGCCGACGGCCCGGTGGTCATCCTGCTGCACGGCTGGCCCTACGATATTCACAGCTACACCGATGTGGCGCCGGCGCTGGCGCAGAAGGGCTATCGAGTGCTGATTCCTTACGCGCGCGGCTATGGCGACACGCGTTTCCTGTCTGCCAAAACCGTGCGCAACGGTCAGCCGGCGGCGCTGGCGAAGGATCTGATCGACTTCATGGACGCCCTGAAAATCAAGCAGGCAGTACTCGGTGGCTACGACTGGGGCGCGCGCACCGCCGACATCGTCGCGGCGCTCTGGCCCGAACGGGTGAAAGCGCTGGTGGCGGTGAGCGGTTACCTGATCGGCAGCCAGGAAGCGGGCAAGGCGCCGCTGCCGCCGGCGGCGGAGTTGCAGTGGTGGTATCAGTTCTACTTTGCGACCGAGCGTGGCCGTCTGGGCTACGAAAAGAACACCCACGACTTCGCCAAACTGATCTGGCAACTGGCCTCGCCGAAGTGGAACTTCGACGACGCGACCTACGAGCGCAGCGCCGCCGCGTTGCAGAACCCGGATCACGTCGCCGTGTCGATCTTCAACTACCGCTGGCGCCTGGGACTGATCAAAGGGGAAGCGCAATACGATCCGCTGGAGAAAAAACTGGCGACGTTCCCTTCCATCGGCGTACCGACCATCACTCTGGAGGGCGACGCCAACGGTGCGCCGCACCCACCGGCCGAGGCCTACGCCAAACGCTTTACCGGCAAGTACGAGTACCGGCTGATCAGCGGCGGCATCGGCCACAACCTGCCGCAGGAAGCGCCGCAGGCGTTCGCTCAGGCGGTGATCGATGCCGATCATCTCTGATTGCCGGCCGAAGGGGATCCGACCATGAAATTCAACCATTGGGCCGTGTTGCCAGCGGCCATCGCGCTCGCGGCACTGGCGGCCACCGGTGTCGCGTTGGGCGAGGCCGATGACGGCGATGCCTCGCCGATCTACGGCGTGAAACTGCCGAAAAACTATCGCCAGTGGGCGCTGATTGCCCCGGCCCAGGAAGCCGCGCCGCTGGATGAACTGCGCGCGGTGCTGGGCAATGACCGGGCGATCAAGGCTTACCAGAGCAAGACGCTGCCGTTTCCCGACGGCACGGTGCTGGTGAAGCTGGCGTGGAAACACGTGCAGTCGCCGGAATTCGAGCCGGCCTCGATTCCGGGGGCGGCCACCACCGTTCAGGTGATGGTCAAGGACTCGCGCAAATACGCCTCGACCGGTGGCTGGGGATTCGGCCGGTTCATCAACGGCAAACCTGCCGATGAAGCCCAGCACCAGACCTGCTTTGCCTGCCATCAGGCGCGGGTGCAGAACCACGATTTTGTCTTCACTCGATACGCTCCCTGAATCCGTCATACGAGGAACATCCAGATGAAAAAAACACTGATTGCACTGAGCATCGCTGCGGGCCTGTGCCTGGGCGCCAATGCCTTCGCCCAAACCGCCAAACCCACGGTGGTGCTGGTGCACGGCGCGTTTGCCGACGCGTCGAGCTGGAACGGCGTGGCGAAGATTCTCGAGAAGGATGGCTACACGGTGATCGCCGCCGCCAACCCGTTGCGCGGCGTCAAGAGCGATGGCGCAGCGGTATCGGCGTTGCTGAGCAGCATCCAGTCGCCGGTGGTGCTGGTCGGTCACTCCTATGGCGGCAACGTCATCAGCGAGGCGGCCAACGACCATGCCAATGTCAAAGCGCTGGTCTACGTCAGCGCCTTTGCCCCCGAGGCCGGTGAAACCGTTGCCGGGCTGGCCGGCAAGTTTCCCGGCAGCACCCTCGGACCAACGCTGGCGCCACCGGTTGCGCTGGCCGACGGCGGCAAGGACCTGTACATCCAGCAGAGCAAGTTCCACGATCAATTCGCCGCCGACGTCCCGGCTGCACAAGCGGCGCTGATGGCGGCTACTCAACGTCCGGTCACCGAAGCGGCGCTGAACGAGCAGGCCGGAACGCCGGCCTGGAAGCACATTCCGTCGTGGTACATCTACGGTGACAAGGACAAGAACATCCCGCCACAGGCGATGGCGTTCATGGCCAAGCGTGCAGATGCCAAGGCGGTCGAGGTGGTCAAGGGCGGCTCTCACGTGGTGATGGTGTCGAACCCGGCACCCGTGGCGCGGCTGATTGAAAAAGCCGCTGCGGCCAACTGAAACCCTGCGACGTGCTACGGCGCGTCGCAGGGTTGTCATCCCCCGCTCAGGCAACGGACACCTGCGGAGATGTTGCCGGTGCCAGTCTGAGCAGAGGGGTGATGCCGAGCATCAACAGCAGTACCGCGAACAGCAAGGTGTACGCCGGGCCATAGTGTCCGGCGTATTCGCGCAAGGCGCCGAACAGCAGCGGCCCGAGCGCGGCGATCAGGTAACCGATGAACAACATGAACACCGTCCACAACCCGGCCTGTTCGCTGGTGCTGGCGTGATCCAGCGGCAAGGTCATGGCCACGGTGAAGCCCATGCCCAGACCGATGGCCGCAAGTACCACGTAGAGCATCGGCCAGTAAGCCGGCAGAAACGCCATGCCGCCCACCCCGAGCAGGGCCAGCAACGCCGACAACCCGAGCAGACCGCGCCGGTCGTGGGCCTTGCCCGGAATCAGCCCCGCACCCACGCTGGCCACGGCGAACACCGCGGTAAAAATGCCCAGCAGGACGCCCGGGGAAACACTCGACGTGGCCGCTTCCACCGAGGCGGGCGCCATCCAGGCGAAGAGGGCATAGACCACGAATTGCCCGGCCCCGAAATTCAACGCGATCAGCCATGCCTGCGGATTGCTCCAGGGCAGGCGTTTGCTCGGACTCGACGACGATTTCACTACAGGCGCCGGTGTCGCAAAACGGCGTGCCATCCACACCCAACTGGCGATGGCGGTGAGGCACAGCACGCTCCAGAACCCGGCGCTGACCCGCCAGTCCTGCGCCAGCTCGGCAATCGGCGCGCTGAGCACTGCCGCCAGAGTCGCGCCCAGACTCAAGCCGCCGGCGTAGATGCCCATGAACAGCGCTGGTCGCTGAGCAAAGTGGGTCTTGATCCAGGCGCCGGTCATCGCGCCGGCAACCGCAATGCCGATGCTGGCGAAGAACGTACTGCCGAGCAGGAAGAATGCATTCGGCGAGATCGCCCGCAACAAGGTCGAGGCCCCCAGCAACGTCAGGGCGACCACCACACTGCGATCGATCCCGAAGCGCCTGGCCAGGCTCGGAACCACCAGCGCGAACACACCCATGCACACGTCGGGAATCGAGGTCAGCAGCGCGGCCTGGGTATAGCTCAACTGGAAGTGCTGCTGGATCAACAGCAAAATCGGCCCCACCGAAATGATCGGCGGGCGCAGGGCGATGGACAGGATCAGCAGGCCGATCACCGCCGTGACGCTCTGTTGGTGGCCGGAGAGATTGCGGGTGATTGCCATGGGAAAAGCCTCATTGATGAACCATGAGCGCAAGGCTAACAATGGGCCGGCCATGGCAAATGCCAGGGTTTGTCGCCAAAGTGACAATTGCCGCTTTAACACGATCAAGGTCTGTTTTCAGGAGACTCCAGCCGATGAAACGAGAGGTGCGCAAGGTCATCGCCCAGCGTGAGTCCGCACCGCGCAGCGAACGTTATCCCGACTATCAGGACGTGCCGCGCGTAATGACCGTGCTGGTGCGCGATCAGGCGACCGGCGAGTACAACGAACCGCACGTGCATCGGCACGGGCAATTGCTGTATGCCTCGAACGGCGTGATGCGGGTGGCTACCGAGCGCGGATTGTGGATCCTGCCGCCGAAACGGGCCCTGTGGATTCCACCCGGGGTGATCCACGACCAGTTGATGCTGAGCGCGGTCAAGATGCGCTCGATCTACATCGAGCCGCAGGTCTGCGCAGGGCTGGGCGATCACTGCAAAGTACTGGAGATCCCCGGACTGCTGCGCGAGTTGATTCTGGCCTTGGCCGAGCAGCCGATCGAATACCCGCAGGAAGGCCGCAACGCACACATCGTGGCGCTGATACTCAGTGAGTTGCAGGCGGCCCGGACGTTGCCGATCGAAGTGCCGTGGCCGGTCGACCGGCGACTGGTCACGGTGTGCGAGGCGATTCTGCAGGACCCCGGACAAGACCATTCAATCGGCTATTGGGCAGACCGGGTCGGCGCCAGTTCGCGAACGCTGATTCGCCTGTTCGTCAATGAAACCGGCCTGAATTTCCGCCACTGGCTGCAACAGGTGCGGCTGGCGACCGCCATCGACCGGCTCGACCAGGGGCAATCCGTCGGGGTGATTGCCCGGGATCTGGGTTACGCCAGCCAGAGTGCCTTCAGTGCCATGTTCAGACGGGTGATGGGCGAATCGCCTCGTGAATTTCTCGTCCGCGACTAGGGCGTTCAGGCGATTCCGATACCTTTGTATTCTGTCGTCGAAGGGAGGCGGGTGGTATCAATGACGCTGCTGTTGCAGGTGCACTGAACACCCACCCGCGTTCCGCGAGGAACCTTCGAAGAGTGAGAATCCTGATGCTTTTATACCTATCGACCTGGTCCGAAATAGCGCAATTTCTCGAACGCAGCCGCACCATCGTCATCCCGATCGGTTCCAACGAACAGCACGGGCCGACCGGCCTGCTGGGCACCGACTGGATGTGCCCGGAAATCATCGCCCATGAAGCGCAGAAAAGCGCCGACATCCTGATCGCCCCGACCTTCAACATCGGCATGGCGCAGCATCACCTCGGTTTCCCCGGCACCATCTCGCTCAGGCCCTCGACGTTCATCGCCGCCATCGCCGACTGGACCCGTTCGCTGGCCGCCCACGGCTTTGAAAAGATCTTTTTTCTCAATGGCCACGGCGGCAACATCGCGTCAATCGAAGCGGCGTTTTCGGAGCTGTACGCCGAAGCGAGTTTTGCCCGACGCAAGGCCGGGTTCGCCCTGAAGCTGTGCAACTGGTGGGATCTGGAAGGGGTCAACGAGCTGGCGCGTGAGCAGTTCCCGACCGGCCACGGCATTCACGCGACCCCTTCGGAAATCGCCGTGACCCAGTGGGCGTACCCCGATTCCATCAAGTCGGCGGACTACTCGCCGCAGATCGCCAACTGGGGGCCGATCCGTGAAGCGGCGGATTTCCGCGCCCGTCACCCAGACGGCCGCATGGGCTCGGACCCGGCCCAGGCTTCGCCGGAAAAGGGTCGGCAACTGGTGGAAATGGCCGCTCGTGGTCTGGTCCAGGAGGTCCAAGCTTTCAGCCGCGAATCATTGCCCGACTGAACCGTCGCCCTGATCAACGCCCGGATTTTCCGGGCGTTGCTGTTTCAACACCTTGGGAATATCGCCATGTGGACTATCCGTCACAGCTACATCGATGGCGCGTTCGTGCCCGTTCAGGGCCGTGAAACGATCGAATGCATCAACCCGGCGACGGAATCCGTCATCGGAACGGTCACCCTGGCCAATCGCGAGGATGCCAGGCAAGCCATCGCCGCCGCCCAGCGTGCGCAAGTCACGATGGGCCGCACCTCGAAAGCCGAGCGCATCGACATGCTCAGGCGCCTGCAGGCGGCGGTGCTGGAGAGCACCGAAGAAATACGCGACACCGCCATCGACGAATACGGCGCACCGTTGGCCCGTGCGCAATGGGTCAGCCAGTACGCTTCGCAGTCCTTTGCCAATACAGCGCAGGTGTTGGAGAACCACCAGTTGGTCCGGCCTGTGGGCCGTGCAACGGTGGTCATGGAACCGGTCGGAGTGTCGGCGTTGTTCGCGCCCTGGAACAGCACCGCCGGTACGGTGTGCAGCAAACTGGCGGCGGCGATTGCCGGCGGTTGTGCCTCGGTCATCAAACCGAGTGAACTCAGTCCGTTGCAGACTCAGGTGCTTGCGCTCGCCTTGCACCGAGCGGAACTGCCCAACGGGGTGATCAATATTGTCCTGGGCCGTGGGAGCGATGTGGGCGACGAGATCAGCACCAGCCCGCACATCGCGAAGATCTCGTTCACCGGCTCCACTGCCACCGGAAAACTCATCGCCCGCGCCGGCATCGAGACCATGAAGCGGGTGAGTCTTTCGCTCACCGGCAAGTCGGCATCCATCGTGCTCGACGACGCGGATCTCGAAACGGCCATTCCCATGGCCCTGAATGCCGCGTTCATGAACAACGGTCAGGCCTGCGTCGCCGGCACGCGGCTGTTGGTACCGCGCGGGTGCTTGCCGCAGGTGATCGAACGGGTGAAAACCCTGGTCGACGCGACAGTGGTCGGCGATCCCCGGGACCCGGCTACCGCCATCGGCCCGTTGGTCAACCAGGCCCAGTTTGATCGCGTGCAGGGTTTTATCCGGCGCGGTCTGGAGCAGGGCGCGCGATTGATCGTCGGCGGGGAGGGCAGGCCTCACGGACTGAGCAAAGGCTATTTCGTGAAGCCCACGGTGTTTGCCGACGTCAGCAACGACATGGACATCGCCCGGGAAGAGATTTTCGGCCCGGTGCTGTCGATCATCGCCTACGACGACGAGGAAGACGCCATCCGCCTGGCCAATGCCAGCGTCTACGGTTTGCAGGCCTATGTGTTTACCCGCGAGGTCGAACGTGGCCGACGCATCGCTGCGCGCCTGGAGGCCGGTTCGGTGTTGATCAACCGGATCGCACCGGAGCTGCTCGCGCCGTTTGGCGGGGTCAAACAGTCGGGGATCGGCAGGGAATTTGGCGTGTCCGGGCTGGAGGCGTTTCTTGAAGCGAAAAGCATCGTAGAGGACTGACAACGGCAGCAGGGCAAACAGGATCAATCCTGCTTGCCCTGCTCAAGTCATTGCGGATCAGCCCAGTGCTTCGATGGCCTGTGCAACACCCGCACCGTACGCCGGATCGGCACGAGTGCAGTTATCGATGTGGCGTTGCCGGGTCTGGGCACTGGCGCCATGGATCGAGCGCGCGGTGTTCTCGAACAAGACCTGTTGCTGGGCGGTGGACATGGCCCGGAACAGCGCGCCCGGTTGCGAGAAGTAATCGTCGTCCTCACGGTGATTCCAGTGCCCGGCGCTGCCTTTCAGGGCCAGCGGTGGCTCGCTGAAATCCGGTTGCTCGGCCCACTGGCCATAGCTGTTGGGCTCGTACCCGATTGTGCTGCCCGCGTTCGCATCGGTGCGCATCTGGCCGTCCCGGTGATAACTGTTGACCGGGCAGCGTGGGGCATTCACGGGGATCTGATGATGGTTGACGCCGACGCGATAGCGCTGGGCATCGCCATAGGAGAACAGGCGCGCCTGGAGCATTTTGTCCGGTGAGAAACTGATGCCGGGCACCACGTTGGCCGGGTTGAAGGCCGCCTGTTCGACGTCGGCGAAGTAGTTGTCCGGATTACGGTTGAGTTCGAGCACACCAACTTCGATCAGCGGGTAATCCGCGTGGGGCCAGACCTTGG
This sequence comes from Pseudomonas sp. B7, assembly GCF_016735645.1. Lineage (NCBI taxonomy): Bacteria > Pseudomonadati > Pseudomonadota > Gammaproteobacteria > Pseudomonadales > Pseudomonadaceae > Pseudomonas > Pseudomonas sp. B7. The sequence goes on along the minus strand of NZ_JAERRE010000014.1, from coordinate 89,698 downwards.
TCAGGTCGAACGGGTTGATCGGGTAAGTCTCGGCATCCAGCTCCGGCATCACTTGCACGTAGAGCTTCCATTGCGGGAAGTGACCTTCCTCGATGGCGTTGTACAGGTCGCGCTGGGCGCTTTCGCGGTCATCGCCGATCAGGGTCGCGGCCTGTTGGTCGGTCAGGTTTTCGATGCCTTGTTGAGTCTTCCAGGTGAACTTCACCCAGAAACGTTCGTTCGCCGGGCTGATGAAACTGAAGGTGTGGCTGCCGAAACCGTGCATGTGGCGGTAGGTGCGCGGCAGGCCACGATCGCTCATGACAATCGTGACCTGGTGCAGCGCTTCCGGCAGCAACGTCCAGAAATCCCAATTGTTGCGGGCGCTGCGCATGTTGGTGCGTGGGTCGCGTTTGACCGCATGGTTGAGGTCGGGGAATTTCAACGGATCGCGCAGAAAGAACACCGGCGTGTTGTTGCCCACCAAGTCCCAGTTGCCTTGCTCGGTATAGAACTTGATGGCGAATCCACGGATGTCACGCTCGGCATCCGCCGCGCCACGCTCCCCGGCCACGGTCGAAAACCGGACGAACACATCGGTGGTCTTGCCCACGCTGGAAAACAGCCTGGCCTTGGTGAAACGGGTGATGTCGTGGGTCACGGTGAAGGTGCCGAACGCGCCGGAACCCTTGGCGTGCATGCGCCGCTCGGGGATGACTTCCCGATCGAAGTGCGCCAGTTTTTCCAGCAACCATACGTCCTGCAACAGCATCGGGCCTCTGGGGCCGGCGGTCTGTACGTTGTTGTTATCAACCACGGGCGCGCCCGCGGCAGTCGTCAGCTTGTTCATGCGCAACTCCTGGCTTTTGTCGGTTTCCCGTCATCACATCAAAAGCCCCGGGCGCGATCTATTGCACCATGGTGTCGCCGGATCGTACGAAGGTGTGGTTGGAAGATTGGGCATTTTGCTGTCGGCAAAAGACGGATCAGGTGAGGGTTATGCTGACCTTGATGTTGTTGCGCGTGGCCTTGGAGTAGGGGCAGTTCTGGTGTGCCGCGTCGATCAGTTGTTGCGCCACTTGCGGTTCAATCTCCGGCAGTGACACCGCCAGTTTCGCTTGCAGGAAGAACCCGTGCTCGCCGTGGATCAGGTCGATTTGAGCATCCACCCCGGCCATGGCCGGGAAAACGATCTTACGTGCATTGCAGGCGTGACGCAGTGAGCCGAGGAAACAGGCCGACCAGCACACGGCGAACAATTGCTCGGGGTTGGTTCCGGTGCCGGGCGCACCCGGTGGCGACAGCTTGAGATCCAGTCGGCCATCGTGACTGCGTCCTGTGCCCTCGCGGCCGCCAGTGGTGCAGGTGTGCGCGGAGTAGAGGGTTTTTTCGATATCGATCATGGGCATTCCCTGAAGGGTATTTCACAGCGTGGAGGGCGGTTCATGTGGCCCGAGTGGGTTCATGACATTCGCGTGCAGATGCACCCGCCAGCGCGTCGGCCACGGCGTCAGTACCGCGATGGTCCAGGTTGTTGAGCAGGGTCGCGCGGGCGATCTCGATCAGCCAGGCGCGAAACGGAAAGCTCGGGTCATGGGCGGCCTGTTCCTGATAAAGCGTCCTGAAGGCCTGCTGAACGAGGCCGCCGGTGTCTTCACGACGAATCCGCCCGGCTTGCACCTGACCTTCGTAAAAGGCGATGAGCAACGGCGTCACCGTCGCGAACAGCTGTTGTGCTTCACTTCGGCCATGGCGGACGGCGCCCGCGACCAAGGCATACAGTTCGTCGTTGCCGAGCCGGTCTGACTCGCACAGGCAAGTGTGGCGATAACCTTCAGCCATGGTCGAATTCCTCGCAAAACCATCGTTCGACTGAGCGCGGCTGCCGAAAAGATTTGCAGGTGGCCCGGCGTTCAGCGGTGAGATTCAAGCCTGCCTTCACAGCCGAATGACTGCCAGTTATGCGTTGTTAGCGCTTGTTAGCGCCCGGAAACTGCGGTGACTATTGCGCTGGCCAGTCGGCATTTTGCGCGGGTTTTCGATGATCGGCGCCTGCCAGGAACAGAGGCTGGATTCCCGGCATTAATGACATCTCTGTCCCTTTGCCATCGTCTCGATCAGGTAGGAAACGTCCGATATTTATTTCGCAAATTTCCTACATTTTGTTTGCCTCCCTAACAAAAAACGTGGTTATTATCCGCCGGCGCTTCGGGTCACAAACCCGGCGCCAGAAGATTGCCGCGTGTCTACAGGCCCGGCAGTCGCAGCCGATCGGGACCACCCTGGCGCTGTCATCCCCGCGCAGGTTGTTCCTCGTCGTTGACCCTCAAATGGAAGTCGAGGTTTCAATTGGTCACGCGGTTTGCAATCGACGATGCAATGAACGGGGCGACCCCTGTCGCCAATGATCCGGCCCACTTTCCATCTGCCTGCGCCGACCGCGCTGCGGTGTTCTTCTCCAGCCTGTCTCCCCCCGAATTTCTGCGTGTGCCCGCGTTCAACGTGAGTCTGCACGCGCGCGCCGCGCCATCCTCCTGAATTCGAAAGACCGTGCCGGCACCTGATGCCGGGGCCTGACTGGCAGGAAGCGTGCTGACACCTGCCTGATCACAAAAATAATGTAGTCATGGACGGTAGCCTCCGATGTTCGACAACACTTCCTTGCGTGGGACGAATCCCGCGCAGCCCGACGTTTGCTCTTTGAAACCGTTCGATGCAGACCTGTGCGTGCACGGTCTGTTTGAAGCGCAGGTGCTGCGCACCCCCGAGGCCATCGCTGCGCGCTGGCAGCAGGAGGCAATCAGTTACCGTGAACTGAACACCCGCGCCAACCGGCTGGCCCATCACCTGCGCAAGCTCGGGGTCGGGCCGGACGTGCGGGTCGGGCTGTGTCTGGAGCGTTCGCTGGAAATGTTGGTCGGCGTGCTCGCGGTGCTCAAGGCTGGCGGTGCCTATGTGCCGCTGGACCCGGCCTATCCGCAGGCGCGGCTGGCGCACATGCTGGCCGACAGCGCACCGCCGGTGGTGCTGACCCACGGCCAGGCACGCGATATTTTGCGGGCGGCGCTCGAACCGTCAGCGACTGCACCGACGGTGCTGGACCTGGCCGACGCCCGTGATTGGGCTTCGCTCCCGGCAGACAACCTCGATCCTCACTCGATCGGCCTGACACCCCGTCACCTGGCTTACGTGATCTACACCTCCGGCTCCACCGGAACCCCGAAAGGCGTGATGGTCGAGCATCGCGGACTGGTCGCCGTGAGCGGCGACTGGGCCCGGCTCTATGGATTGGGCGAGCCGATCAAGCACCTGCAAATGGCCGGTTTTTCCTTCGATGTGTTCAGCGCGGACCTGATCCGTGCGCTGGGTTTTGGCGGTACGCTGGTGCTGTGCCCACGGGACACCCTGATGGACCCGCCGGCCCTGTATCGGCTGATCCGCGAGGCGCAGATTGGCTTTGCCGATTTCGTACCGGCGCTGCTCAATCCGCTGCTGGCGTGGGTCGAAGAGACCGGCCATGACTTGTCGTTCCTGCGCACCGTGGTCTGCGGCTCCGACATCTGGACCGCCCACAGCGCACGACAATTACGCAGGCTGTGTGGTGAGCAGGTGCAGATCGTCCAGGCCTACGGCGTGACCGAAGCGAGCATCGACAGCACCTGTTTCGAGTTCACCGAAAACAACCAGATCGACGCGGTGCTGCCCATCGGCCGGGCACTGTCCAACACCCGGATTTACCTGCTCGATGCTGACGGTAAACCGGTTGCCGAGGGTGTCGCGGGCGAGTTGTACATCGGCGGCGTCGGCGTGGCGCGCGGTTATCTGAACCTGCCGCAACTGACCGCCGAGCGTTTCATTGACAGCCCGTTCTTGGCGGGCGAACGCCTTTACCGCACCGGGGATCTGGCGCGTTACCGGGCCGACGGCCAACTGGAATTCCTCGGTCGCAACGATGCCCAGGCCAAATTGCGCGGCCTGCGTCTGGAACTGGGGGAAATCGAAACCCGGCTGGCGGACATCCCGGGCGTGCGGGAAAGCGTGGTGTTGCTGCGCCAGGACAGTCCCGGTGAACCGCGATTGGTCGCCTACTACTGCGAAAAACCAGACTCAACGCTGAGCCCGCGCTTACTGCGCGAACAGCTGCAAATCAGCTTGCCGGACTACATGGTGCCGACCGCCTTCGTGCGTCTCGACGCCTTGCCGCTGACCGCCAACGGCAAGGTTGATCGGCCCGGTTTACCAGCGCCGGACGTCGAGGCATTCGATCAGCAGGAATACCAGGCTCCCCAAGGCTCGCTGGAAACCGCGCTCGCCGCGATCTGGTCGGACGTGCTCGGCATCGAGCGGGTCGGGCGTCAGGATCAGTTCTTCGCCCTTGGCGGTCACTCGCTGCTGGTGATGCGGGTGCTGGCGCAGGTTCGCCACACGCTGGGGCTGGAAGTGGCGCCTTCGACCCTGTTTGCCGCGCCGGTTCTGGCGGCGTTCGCCGAACGGCTGCAAGCCAGTCAGGCTGCGGCTCGCCCGGCCATCACGGCCCTTGAACGCTCGGGCGCGCAAACGTTGTCGTCTGCCCAGCAGCGCCTGTGGTTTCTGGCGCAAATGGAAGGTGGCAACGCGGCGTATCACATGCCGTTGAACCTGCGTTTGCGCGGTTCGCTGGACGTGGCGGCACTCGAACGCAGCTTCAATCAACTGGTGGCGCGCCATGCTGCGCTGCGCACCACCTTCATCGCCGTTGAAGGGGAAGGGCGCCAACTGGTTTCGCCGCCTGCGCACAGCATCCGGCTGACGGTGACTGACGTGCAGGGGCACGATGCGCAAGAACGTCTGGCCCGCTTGATCGACGAGGAAGGCGCGAGACCGTTCTACCTGAGCCGGGGCCCGCTGATGCGGGTCAGCTTGCTGCGGCTGGCGGCGGATGACCATGTGTTGCTGCTGACCCAGCATCACATCATCTCCGACGGCTGGTCGATGGGCGTGCTCACCCGCGAGCTGGGGCAGCTGTACGCAGCGGCGTTGCAGGATCGCGACGATCCGCTGCCGCCGCTGCCCGTGCAGTACGTGGATTACGCCGTGTGGCAAAAGCAATGGCTGTCCGGCGACGTGCTGGAGCAGCAAAGCCGTTACTGGCGTGAAACCCTCACGGGCGCGCCGGTATTGCTGGAGTTGCCGACCGATCACAAGCGTCCGCCCGTGCAGGATTACCTCGGTGGCTTTGTTCCATTGGTCTTCGACGAAGCGTTGACCGCGCGATTGAAAGCCCTGGGCATGCAGCAAGGCACCACGCTGTTCATGACTCTGCTGGCCGGGTTTTCATTGCTGTTGTCGCGTCTGTCCGGGCAAAGCGACGTGGTGATCGGCGTGCCATCGGCCAACCGTCCGCAACAGGAACTGGAAGGGCTGATCGGTTTCTTCGTCAATACGTTGGCTCTGCGGATGACTCGATCAGGTACGCCGTCGGTGGCGCAATGGCTGCAACAGGCGCGGCGAGTGGCGCTGGAGGCTCAGGAACACCAGGACCTGCCGTTCGAGCAAGTGGTGGAATTGCTCAACCCGCCGCGCAGCCTGGCCCACAGTCCGCTGTTCCAGGTGCTGTTTGCCTGGGAGCAGGATCAGGATTCCGATCTGCTGCTGACCGGGCTCGACGTTACGCCGGTCGAGAGCAGCCATCACGTGGCCAAGTTCGATCTGCAACTGGCGCTCAGTGAGCGCGACGGGCAGATCGTCGGTGGTCTGGAATATGCCTCGGGCCTGTTCGAGCGCGGCACTGTCGAGCAGTTCGGCGAGTACCTGCGTCGGGTGCTGACGCAGATGGTCGAGGACAGCCAGCAGTCGCTGGCGAGGATCAAGCTGCTGAGCGCCGAGCAACATCAGCAGATCGTTCATGACTGGAACCGCACCGCGCGGGATACCGCGTCGTTGCCCGGTTGCGTGGCGCGCTTCGAAACCCTTGCCCGGCAAACGCCCGATGCCGTGGCGCTGCTCGCCGACCGTGAGCAACTGAGTTATGGCGAACTGAATCGTGCTGCCAACCGCCTCGCGCATCACCTGATCGAACAAGGCGTCGGCCCCGAGCATCGCGTCGGTCTGTGCATGGAGCGCTCGCCGCACATGGTCATCGGCCTGCTGGCGATCCTCAAGGCCGGCGCGGCGTACGTGCCGTTCGACCCGGCTTACCCGAGCGAGCGTCTGGCGTTCATGTTCAGCGATGCGGCGCCGACCTTGCTGCTGACGCAATCGAGCCTGATGGCCGGGCTGCCGGCCAACGAGGCGAAAATCTGCTGCCTGGACACCGGCGCAGCGCAATGGGCACAGCACCCGGCGGATGATCCGCACGTCACGGTGAGCCCGGAAAACCTCGGCTACGTGCTCTACACCTCCGGCTCCACCGGACGCCCGAAAGGCGTGGCCCACAGCTGTCGCGCGCTGGACAACCTGATTGCCTGGCAACTCGATCAAGCCGCAGCACCGCAGCGTGTGCTGCAATTCGCCTCGCTGAACTTCGACGTCTCGTTCCAGGAAATCTGCAGCACCCTCTGCCAGGGCGGCAGCCTGTTGCTGATGACCGAAGACAGCCGCAAGGACCTCGCCGCACTGCGCCCGACCCTGCTGGCCGAAGGCGTGCAGCGGGCGTTCCTGCCGTTCGCCGTATTGCAGCAACTCGCCGGCCTGACCGAGGCCGATGCGCCGATGCCGGCCGGCGGTTGCGAGATCATCACCGCCGGTGAAGCCCTGCAAATCAATGACGAACTGCGCGGTTTTGTCCGTGGGCTCGGCGGTGCGCAGTTGCATAACCAGTACGGGCCGACCGAAACCCATGTGGTCAGCCAGTTCAGCCTCGACTGCAACGACGCCGAGTCCTGGCCGGACGCGCCGCCCATTGGCCGTCCCATCGCCAATGCGCGGCTGTACGTGCTGGACGAGCATCTGAATCCGGTGCCGGTCGGCGTGGCGGGTGAGTTGTACATCGCCGGCGCCTGCCTGGCCCGTGGCTATCTGAATCGTCCGGACCTGACCGCCGAGCGCTTCCTGCCGGACCCGTTCAGCGCCGAGCCGGGCGCGCGGATGTACCGCAGCGGCGACCTCGCGAAATTCCTGGCCGACGGCAACGTGCAGTACCTGGGACGCATCGACCAACAGGTGAAACTGCGCGGCTTTCGCATCGAACTCGGTGAGATCGACAGCCTGTTGCATCAGCAACCCGGGGTTCAGGAAGCCGCCGTGTTGCTGCGTGAAGACGTGGCCGGGGACAAGCGCCTCGTGGCCTATGTGGTCGGCACCGCGACCAGCGAATCCCTGCGCGCCGAACTGCAACGCCAGTTGCCCGAACACATGATCCCGAGTGCCTGGGTCCGGCTCTCGCAACTGCCGCTGACCCGTAACGGCAAGCTCGACCGCCAGGCGCTGCCGGCACCGGAACGCAGCGCTGGCGCGACTTACGAAGCGCCGCGCAACGACATTGAACGGCAAATGGCCGAGATCTGGGCTGAAGTGCTCAAGTGCGAACGGGTCGGCATCCACGACAACTTCTTCGACCTCGGCGGCCACTCGCTGCTGGCGACGCGGATGATCTACGCGATCAACCAGCGCATGGGCGCGCAACTGTCCCTGAGCAGCCTGTTCCAGACCCCGGTGTTGCGGGATCTGGCGGCGCAGGTCTCGCGTGAAGAACAGAGCGTTGAACCGGCATTCCTCCAGATCGAGCCGGATCGCGGCAATCGACATGAACCGTTCCCTCTGACCGATATCCAGCAAGCCTACTGGTTCGGTCGCGAGGCCACGGTCAGCCTCGGCGGCGTCAGCGCTCACGGCTACGAAGAACTGCGCATTCCCGAATTCGACGCCGAGCGTTTCGAACAGGCCTTGAATCGCATGATCCAGCGCCACGACATGCTGCGCGTGGTGTTCCTCAGCGACGGCACGCAACAGGTGCTGGCGCAGGTACCGACCTATCGCATGCCCCGCAGCGACCTGCGCGGCTTGCCCGTCGAAGTGGCGCAACGCACGCTGGAAGCGACCCGCGAACGCCAGTCCCATCAGGTGCTGGACGCCAGTCGCTGGCCGCTGTTCGAGTTCAGCCTGTCGCTGCTCGATGACGGCATTACCCATTTGCACATCAGCCTCGACGCGCTGATCGTCGACGCCGCGAGCACGCAGATTCTCGCCCGCGAACTGATGGCGTTCTACGTCAATCCGAACCTGGAGCTGACAGAGCCAGGCCTGACTTTTCGCGACTATGTGCTGGCCGAACAGCAGTTGCGCAATGGCCGCCGCTACGAGCAGGCGCTGGGCTACTGGCGTGAGCGGGTGACCACGCTGGCCCCGGCGCCAGATCTGCCGCTGGTACGCCAACCCGAAAGCATTGCCAACCCGCACTTCACCCGCCGCGACCGCGACATGTCGGCGGCGCAGTGGGCGCAGCTCAAAGCCGTGGCCAAGCAGTTTGCGGTGACGCCGTCGGTGATGCTGCTGACCGCGTTCAGCGAAGTGCTGGCGCTGTGGAGCCGCACCCCGCGTTTCACCCTGAGTCTGCCGCTGTTCAACCGCATGCCGCTTCATCCCGATGTTGACGAAATCATCGGCGACTTCACCTCGCTGGTGCTGCTGGAAGTCGGCATCGACGGGACACAAACCTTCACCGACAAGGCCCGCGCAGTGCAGGCGCAACTGTGGCGCGACATCGACCATTCGGTGGTCAGCGGTGTGCGGGTGCTGCGCGAATTGTCCCAGGCCCGGGGCGTGCAGCAGACCGCGATGCCGATCGTGTTCAACAGCACGCTGTCGGAAGCGGCGCCGGAACTGGCCGAGTTCAACTTGGCCGATGCGTTGCACGCCAAACACATGCACAGCATCACCCAGACCCCGCAAGTGTGGCTCGACCACACGTTGCTGGAGCTGGAAGGACGCCTGTTGTTCAACTGGGACAGCATCGACGAACTGTTCCCGCAAGGCATGATCGAGCAGATGTTCGTCGCCTATAACACCCTGCTCGACAGCCTCTGCGAGCCGGCGGCCTGGGGCGCAAACACGCCACAACTGCTGCCGCAGGCGCGATTGCCGGCACCGGTCGACCATCAGCAAACGCTGCCGTTGATGCACGAACTGTTCGACCGTCGGGCCCTCGCCACACCGGACGCACTGGCGGTGATCGGCACGCGACAGCTGACGTACGCCCAGCTTCGCTTTGAGGCCCGGCAACTCGGTGCCCGATTGCAAGCGCAGGGTGTGCTGCCGAACCTCTTGGTGGCGGTGGTGATGGAGCGCGGCTGGGAGCAAGTGGTGGCGACCCTGGCGATTCTGTACGCCGGCGGCGCTTACCTGCCCATCGAGCCGACGCAACCGGCGGAACGGCTGCGGCATATTCTGGAGCGGGCCGAGGCGAGCCTGGTCCTGACCCAACCGGCGCTGCTCGACAGGATCGAATGGCCGGCGCAGGTCACGGCCATCGCGGTCACCGATGAAGTCTCGAACGATGAACTGCCACTGCAACCGGTGCAGGTGAACGAAAGTGACCTCGCTTACGTGATCTACACCTCCGGCTCCACCGGTCAGCCGAAAGGCGTGGTGATCGACCATCGCGGTGCGGTCAACACCTTGCTCGACATCAACCGGCGCTTTGCTGTCGGCCCGAACGACCGCGTATTGGCGATCTCGTCGCTGAGCTTCGACCTGTCGGTCTATGACTTCTTCGGCACGTTGGCGGTGGGCGCGACGGTGGTCATCCTCGAACCGCAACTGTCACTCGATCCGGCGCACTGGCTCGAATTGATCAAGCGTCACCAGGTCAGCCTGTGGAACTCGGTGCCGGCGCTGCTCGGCATGCTGGTCGAGTACGTGGAGGGCGAGGGCGGCGCGTTACCTGCCAGCCTGCGGGTGGCGATGCTGTCCGGCGACTGGATTCCCCTGACCTTGCCCGAGCGTGCCTGGGCCTTGCAGCCGGACTTGCAGTTGATCAGCCTGGGCGGCGCCACCGAAGCATCGATCTGGTCGATCTGCTATCCGGTGCAACAGGTCGATCCGGCCTGGCGCAGCATTCCCTACGGCAAGGCCCTCGATCATCAGCGCTTCTACGTGCTGGATGAAGCGCTGCAAGTGCGCCCGACCTGGGTCGCGGGTCAGCTGTACATCGGCGGTATCGGTCTGGCGAAAGGTTACTGGCGCGATGAAACACTCAGCGCGGGCAGCTTTTTTGACCATCCACTGACCGGCGAACGGCTGTATCGCACCGGCGACCTGGGCCGTTTGCTGCCCGACGGCAACATCGAATTCCTCGGTCGCGAAGACAATCAGGTCAAGGTCCAGGGCTATCGCATCGAGCTGGGTGAGATCGAAGCCGCCCTCAATCGCCATCCCGGCGTGCAGAGCGCGGTGGTGCGGATTCTTGGCAGCACGCTGGGCGAGAAGCGTCTGGCGGGTTACGTGCTCAAGGCCGATCCGGCGTTGCATGCCAGCGATTTCAGCGCCTACCTGAGCGACAAGCTGCCGGCCTACATGATTCCGCCGTCGTTCACCTTTGTTGAAGCCTGGCCGTTGTCGTCCAACGGCAAGGTCGACAAGAAACGCCTGCCGGAGCCTGAGCAAGTCGAGGAGCAAGGGCCGGCGCTGGAAGTCGACGGCCCGCAGGAACAGCGGCTGGTGGAAATCGTGCAGGACGTGCTCAAGCGCGAATCCATCGCCGCCAACGCCAACCTGCTGAACCTCGGCGCAACGTCGATCGATATCGTCCGGATCAGCAACGCGTTGTCCGGCGCGTTGCAGTTCCGCCCGCACGTGGCACAACTGCTGGCCCAACCGACGCTGCTGCATCTGCTTGGCATGTACCGCCAGAACCGGGCGCGTCAGGAATTGCTCGGCAACGTGCAGCAGGCTCCGGAGCCCGTGCAGGACATCATTGAGGATCCACAGCAGCGAGCGCAGTTCAAAGCCGAACAGCGCGGGCGCCGTGACTTCGCTCAAGCCTTGCCGGCAGTGGCACTGGATCTGCCGCAAGACCCGGCCTTCGCCCGGCGTTTGAGCGATTACCGCTCGGTGCGTCAATACGACCTGCAACCGATCGCCACCCAGGGCTTCGCGCACGTACTGGCGGCGCTGGCCCAGGGGCAACTCGACGGCGAGGTGAAATACCAGTTCCCGTCGGCGGGCGGGCTGTACCCGATTCAGGCCTACCTCTACGTCAAGCCGGATCGCGTGCTCGGCGTGCCCGGTGGCGCGTATTACTACGATCCCCGCCAGCATCGTTTGCTGGCGCTCCAGAGCGGAGCGCTCGACCCGGACACCTACGACTATTTCGTCAACCGACCGGTGTACGAGAACGCCGCGTTTTCGCTGTTCTTCATCGCCGACATGGCCGCGATTCGCCCGCTGTATGGCGAGCGCAGCCGCGACTTCTGCCACATCGAAAGCGGGGCGATGGCCCAGTTGCTGAGCATGACCGCCGTCGAGCACGGTCTGGGCCTGTGCGGCATCGGCTCGGTCGAGGAACAGCAACTGACGACGCTGTTCGACCTGGGGCCAAGCCATGAATTGATTTATTCGATGATCGGCGGGCTGCGCACAGCCGATGAACAACACCGCGCGTCGGTCGAGGCGTTTGCCATCGAGCCTGTGCCCGCCAGCCTGGACGACGAAGACATGGAGGAGTTCGAAGTATGAATGCCGATCAATTGCTGGCGTTGTTCGCTCGCCATGGCGTGGTGCTCGAAGTGGACGGTGACAGGCTGCGCTGCAAGGCGCCGCGCGGGTTTCTCACCGAAGAACTGACCCAGGCGCTCAAGCGTCACAAACAGGAACTGATCGCCTTGCTCGGCGGGCACGATGACGCGGTAATTCCGCGCCGTGCTGGCGCGCACGGGTCCTGGCCGTTGTCGTTCTCGCAGCGGCAACTGTGGTTTCTCGATCAATTGGAACCCGGCAACCCGTTCTACAACGTGCCCACGGCGGTAACGCTCAAAGGGCAGTTGAACGTCGCGCAGCTGGAACGAGCGCTGAACCAACTGGTGGCCCGCCACGAAGTCCTGCGCACGACGTTTGGCAGCGTGGACGGAGAACCGCGTCAGGTGGTGCATCCGTCGATGCCGCTGTCGTTGTCGGTGACGGATCTGCGCCAGTTGCCTGGCGACGAGCGTGAGCAGCAAGTGCGATTTGCCGTCGAACAGGACGCACGGGCGCCATTCGATCTGGCCACCGGCCCATTGTTGCGGGCGTCGTTACTGCGCGTGGCTGACGATGAATACCTGTGGCTGTACAGCGTGCATCACATCATCGCCGACGGCTGGTCGATGGGCGTGATCCTGCACGAAGTCGCCACGTTGTACGGCGATTATCTGCGTGGTGAAACCCCGACGCTTGCGCCGTTGCCGGTGCAATACGCCGACTACGCCTGCTGGCAGCAGCGCATCGGCGGTGCGGCGCTGGACGCTCAGCTCGATTACTGGCGTCGCACCCTGGACGACGCGCCGCTGTTGTCGACCCTGCCTGCCGACCGGCCGCGACCGCTGGTGCAGCGTTATGTCGGCGCCACGTTCAGTTCCTCCGTCGATGGCGACACTTTGCGTGAACTCACGGCGCTGGCCCGGCAGACCCAGGGCACGCTGTTCAACGTGCTGCTCGGTGCTTTAGCGGTGCTGCTGTGGCGCCACAGCGGTCAGCAGGACTTGTGCGTCGGCACGCCGTTCGCCAACCGCAATCGTCCGGAAGTCGAGCCGCTGATCGGCCATTTCGTCAATACGTTGGTGCTGCGCCAGCGCCTGAATCCGCAGCAAACCTTCGCCGAGCTGCTGCGCGAGGTGCGGGGTCAGATGCTCGACGTCCACGCCCATCAGGACGTGCCATTCGACCGCGTGGTCGAGGCCGTCAACCCGCAGCGCGATCCCGGCCATTCGCCGTTGTTCCAGGTGATGCTGGTGTTGCAGAACACACCGGGCAACGCGGTGCAGATGCCCGGCCTGGAACTGGCGCCGTACGGCACCAGCAGTGCCACGGCCAAGTTCGATCTGGCGTTCGAGTGGGTCGAGCGGGCAGGGCGGCTGGACTTGCTGGTGGAATACAACACGGACCTCTACGACGTTGCGACCATTGAACGCCTGAGCGGGCACTACCGCCACCTGCTCGAACAGATCGCCGCCGACGCCAAGCAACCGATCAATGCCTTGCCGCTGATGAATGAGGCCGAGCGACAGCAGGTGCTGGTCGACTTCAACCGCGCCGCGCCGCTGACGCAAGCGGCGCCCTGCGTGCATCAACTGGTCGAAGCGCAGGTCGCGAGCAATCCTCAGGCCTGCGCGGTGATATTTGAAGGCCAGTCGCTGAGCTATGCCGAGCTCAATGCACGGGCCAACCGACTGGCGCGGCATTTGCGCACCTTGGGCGTCGGTCCGGACGTGCGCGTGGCGGTGTGCATCGAGCGTTCGCTGGAATTGCCAGTGGCGCTGCTGGCGGTGCTCAAGGCCGGCGGCGCCTACGTGCCGCTGGACCCGGACTATCCGCTGGGACGCCTGAGTCATATGCTCGGCGACAGCACGCCGGCGGTGCTGCTGACCCTTGGCTCGGCGCACGGAATCTTGCGTCAGGCCGTGCAAGGCTCGACCTGGGAAGCGCCGATCCTCGACCTCGAAAAAGATGCGGGGAACTGGGCGTCGTTGCCGGCGGACAATCTCGATCCGCGCAATGTCGGCGTTACCCCTGACCATCTCGCCTATGTCATCTACACCTCCGGCACCACCGGCTTGCCCAAGGGCGCGATGGTCGCCCACCGTGGCTTGAGCAATCTGCTGTTGTGGTGTTTGCAGGTCTGCGGCGAGGCGGGGGCGATGTTGCACAAGATCCCGTTCGGTTTCGATGCTTCGGCATGGGAGACCTTCTGGCCGCTGGCAACCGGCGGGCGGCTGGTGATCGCACGGCCCGGCGGCCATTACGAACCGGCGTACCTGGCCCGCGAGGTGCGCGAGCAACAGGTCACGGCGCTGGTGTTCGTGCCAGCGATGTTGCAGCTGTTTCTGGAGGTCGACGAGGTCAGCCAATGTGTGTCGCTGACCGATGTGTTCAGCGGCGGCGGTGAACTGCCGCCGGCTCTGGCCCGGCGCTTCCAGGAGCGTCTGCCCCGTGCGCGGCTGCACAATGTCTACGGCCCGACCGAAACCACGGTGATCAACAGCATCTGGACCCTGGAGCCCGGCGCCGAGGTGCCGGCCCGGCAATTGCCGATCGGCCGGCCGATTGCCAACAACCGCTTTTATGTTCTTGATGACCGCGACCAGCCGGTGCCGGTGGGCGTGACCGGGCATCTGCACATTGGTGGTGTGGGTGTGGCCCGGGGTTATCTGGGGCTGGCGCAACTGAGTGCCGAGCGCTTTATCGACAATCCGTTCGTGGCAGGTGATCGGCTCTATCGCAGTGGCGATCTGGCGCGCTACCGCCCGGACGGTCAGCTGGAATTTCTCGGTCGCAACGACTTTCAGGTCAAGTTGCGTGGCGTGCGCCTGGAACTGGGCGAAATCGAAGCCCGGCTCGAAGCGTTTCCCGGCATCCGCAGCGCCGTGGTGTTGATGGTCGGCGAAGCGGCACAGGATCAGCGGCTGGTGGCCTGCTGTGTGGTGGCCGAACCCGTTGACGAAGCAGCGGTGCACGCCCATCTGGCGACAACCCTGCCCAGAGCCGTAATCCCCGGCAGCTATCTGTGGCTCGACGCGCTGCCGCTGACTGCCAATGGCAAGGTTGATCGCACTGCGCTGACGGCATTGGCGGACGAAGAATTGGTCAATCGTCAGGTCAACCTGAGCAGCCCGCGCGATCACATCGAACTGGCGCTGTATCAGATCTGGAAAAGCCTGTTGCTGGCGCCGCAGATCGGCATTCGCGACAACTTCTTCAATGTCGGCGGCACCTCCATCGCTGCTATCAAAATGGCCCACGAGATCAGCCAGCAGTTCGCGGTCGAAGTGCCGGTGCGCGTGGTGCTCAGCTACCCGACCATCGAGGCGCTGGGCGGCTGGCTGCGGGTCGGGGCCAACCCGGCGTTGGCACAGAGCAGCCTGATCGAATTCCGGCGCGGCAGCGGCCAGCACAACGTGGTGTGCATTCACCCGGCGGGCGGTACGGCGTTCTGTTACCTGTCGCTGGCCAAGGTGCTGCCGGATGCAACTGGCGTCTACGGGGTGCAATCGCCGGGGTTGAATCCGGGGGAGAGCACCGAGCCGACGGTCGAAGCGATGGCCGAGGCCTACTTGCGCCAGATCGAACCGCTGACGCGGCAACCTTTGATCCTCACCGGGCTGTCGTTCGGTGGTCTGGTGGCCTATGAAATGGCGCAGCGGTTGACGGCGGCCGGGCATCGTCAGGTGACCGTGGTGCTGCTCGACACTCAGGGCAGCGACGATCCGGGTT
The DNA here is from genome assembly GCF_016735645.1 of Pseudomonas sp. B7. Taxonomy (NCBI): domain Bacteria; kingdom Pseudomonadati; phylum Pseudomonadota; class Gammaproteobacteria; order Pseudomonadales; family Pseudomonadaceae; genus Pseudomonas; species Pseudomonas sp. B7. The sequence continues at coordinate 74,338 of NZ_JAERRE010000014.1, read as the reverse complement.
TCCGCGAGCAGATCGGCACCGTGGACATGGCCGAGTTCCGCGACAAGCTGGTGCGCTTCAATGGCATGTACCCCGGCATCGAAGACGCCCAGGTCGAACGCTACTTCAACATCTACAACCACAACCGGCTGGCCATGGCCGCCTATGAGTGCGCGCCGCGCGCCGGTCGCGTGGTGCTGATTCAGGCCCGGGAAGATTTCAGCCGCCATCAGTTGCATGAACTGCGTGGCTTCTGGCGGCGCCGCGCGGGTAGCGGCTATCTGGCGAAACTGGTCAGCGGCGGGCACTGGGACATGCTCGAAAGCGCGGAAATCCACCGGGTCTCGCAAATCGTCCGTCAGGAGCTGCAACGCTTCGACGCGCAGGAGGCGAAATGATGAGTGCGTCCAAAGACATGCCGTTGCTCGCACGTTTTGCCGAGCAAGTGGCGCGTAATCCGCAAGCCCCGGCGGTGATCGATCAATCGCTCACGTTGACTTACGCGCAACTGGCCAGCGCCAGCGAACGCATCGCCCGAGGACTGCTGGCGCGTGGCGTCGAGCCCGGTCAGTCGCTGGCGTTGTGCATGCCGCGTTCATGGCAATGGTTGGCGGCAATTCTTGGCGCGTTGAAAGTCGGCGCGGTGGTGGTGCCGCTGGATCGCGCCAGCCCACGCAAACGCCGGGAACTGATGCTGGCGGATGCGGCGTGTGTCGGCCTGATTACCCTGGACGAAGAACCGCTGTGGTCGCCGTCACTGTGGCAAACCAGTGTCGAGGCCTTGCTCGATCAGCCGGACGCTCCAGCGCAAACGCTGGCCGAAGATTTTGCCGAGGTGATGTTCCTGTTCTACACCTCGGGCACCACCGGCACGCCGAAAGCGGTCGAGGTGGGCGAGCGCGGCTTGCTGCGGCTGGCGCACACCAACGGCTATATCGAGATTCGCCCGACGGACCGGTTTGCCTGCCTGTCCAACCCGGCGTTCGATGCGTGCAGTTTCGAACTGTGGGCGCCGCTGCTCAACGGCGGTTGCTGCGTGATGATCGCCGATGAGGACGTGCTGGATGCGCGGCGTCTGGCCGAGGTGCTGGAGCGGACCCAGGTCGACAATCTGTTCATGACGGTATCGCTGTTCAACACTTTGATTGCCGAGTGGCCCTCGTGCTTTTCCAGCGTGCGTCAGGTGCTGATCGGCGGTGAGCAGATCAGCGCTGCCGCCGTGCGCGGATGGTATCGGGCCAATCCTGAGAGCCGCTGCCGGATTTTCAATGTTTACGGCCCCACCGAGTGCACCACGTTTGCCCTGTGCTGGCCGATCAGCCGCGACTTTGCCGCTGACTCGGCGCCCATTGGCCGACCGTTGCCGGACACTGGCGTGTTGGTGCTGGATGAGCAGCAACGGCCGGTACCGGCAGGCGAGGTCGGCGAGCTGTATTTGAGTGGCAGCGGTGTCGCCCGTGGCTATCGCAACCGGCCCGAAGAAACCGCCCGCCAGTTCGTCCGTTTGCCCGACCTCGACGGTGGCGCGCAGGTGCATTACCGCACCGGCGATCTGGTGCGGCGCAATGCCGAAGGCTTGATCGAGTACCTGGGGCGCGTCGACCGGCAGGTGAAAATTCGTGGTTTCCGGATCGAGCCGGGGGAGGTGGAGCAACGGATGCTGGAGTATCCGGGCGTGGCGCAGGTGTTCGTCTGTACCCGGCGCCAGGCGGCTGAAGATCATCAGCTGCTGGCGTTCATCGTGCCTCGCGGGGATCTGGACTATCTCGCCTTCGAAAACCATCTGCGGGCACAACTGGCGCCGTATATGCGGCCGCATCAGTTGTTTCTGCTGGAGCGCTTGCCGCTGACGGCCAATGGCAAGATCGACCGCGACGGGTTGCTGGCGCAGGGGTTGAGTCCGTGGCATCCAGTCCTGGCGGTTACGGATAACGAAAGCGTTTCGCCGGCGCTGGAATGGTTGTTGAGTCAGGCCCGTTCCCTGCTCGGCCAACCGGCCCTGAGTGCGCAGGATGACTGGCTGGGCAGTGGCGGCGATTCGCTCAAGGCCATGCGCCTGCGTTCGGCGATCCGTGTCCGCTGGCAGCGCGAGATCGCGATCAACACGTTGCTCAACGAGTCGTTCTTGTCGTTGGCCTCACAACTGACCGGTGAAACGAACCGCGAGTCGATCTACCCACCTGCGCCTCCGATCAGCAGCGCCCAGCGCCTGCCGGCCACCGCCGAACAGCGACGGCTGTGGCTGTTGCAACAACGTTCGCCGACCTCGACCGCCTACAGCGTGCCGCTGATTCTGCATCTGGCGGCGGGCGTCGATGTCGCGGCGCTGACTGAGGCGGTAGGTCGTCTCGTGCAGCGCCATCCGGGGTTGCGCACGGCTTTTGCACCCGGTAGCGATGTCCTTGATCAGGTAATCGCCGACCAGGGTCCGGCCTGCCGCACCTTCGCGGTCGGGCATTTCACCGAGGACAACTGGCAGGCCTTCGCCGAGCTGGTGTTCGCCGCGCCGTTCGACCTGACGACGCCGAACCTGTTTCAGGCCTGGCTGTTGCCGTTTGCCGACGGCAGCTGCCGGCTGTTGCTGAACCTGCATCACATCATCGTCGATGGCTGGTCGGTGAACCTGTTGTTCGACGATCTGGCGCAGCTTTACACCGATGTCCTGCAAGGCGACGACAGTCCGCAGCGCGCCACCCGATTGACGACGCTGGAGTTTGGCCAGTGGCAGCGCCAGTGGAGCGTCGATCCGCATTACCGCGACCAGCGCCGCGCACTCGCCGAGTTGCATCGCCGTCAAGAAGAACCGTCGCCTGCATTGATGCCAATGCGCGAAATCAGCCCGGACGCCCGGTTGCACCGCGAGTCCTTGGGCACAGTGCGCAGCGCCGCCCTCGAACGCTTTTGCACGCAACAACGGCTGACCCGCTTCGAAGTGCTGTTCAGTGTCTTCGCCTGGAGCCTGTACGCCCTGACCGGGAGCGACCGGCCACGGATCGCCAGCCCGGTGTCCAACCGGCCGCTGGCGGAGTTCGAAGACACCGTTGGCATGTTTGCCAACACCGTGCTGATCCCCACCGTCGTTGAAAACGCATTGCCCCTGAGCGAGCAATTGCGCAAACAGACTGCCACCGTGCGTGAAGTGCTGGCGTTGCAGGACGTGGCGCTGGCGGATCTGGTGGAAGACCTGCGGCTGTCGTCGAGCCCGTTGCTGTTCGATTTCATGTTCGTGCTGGAAAACACCGATTACGCGGCGCTGACCGATTCCAGTCTGCGCGCCACGCTGGAGTTCAACGAGCAGTTGCACGCCAAGTGCCCGCTGACGTTGTTGATGGTGGGCAGCGGTTCGCAGCTGGAATGCTGGTGGGAATATCAGTGCAGCTATTTCGATGCCGAACAGATGCGGGCGTTGAACGCGCTGTTCCGCCGGGGTCTGGATCTGTTGCTGGAAAACCCGACGGCCAATCTCAACGATTTGCTCGGTCCGTATCGACGCAGCCTGCCACCGGCCAGCGAAGGTCCGCAGGTTGTGCTGCCGTTCAACACACTGGCGGACGGGTTCGAGCATCAAGTGCTTTGCACGCCGGAGGCGGTCGCGCTGGTTCAAGGCCAGCACTGTCTCACCTACAGCGAGCTGAATGCGCTGGCCGATGCTCTGGCGGCCTCCCTGATCGAGCGCCATCCGTTGCCGACCGGGAACGCGCCGTTGCATGTCGTGCTGTTTCTCGATGCCTCGGTGGAGCACATCGTCGCCTTGCTGGCGCTGGCCAAACTCAACCTGACGGCCGTGCCGCTGGACCCTGCTTACCCGGTGGCGATCCAGCGTCAGGTGCTGGAGCAGGCGCAGCCGCTGTGTGTGCTGTTCAGCGACGCCACCAAGGCTGTACTGGATGACCTGAACGCCGGACGATTCGCCACCCATCGGGTTGATCTGCGCGCCGATGCCGGAACATTCGAACGTCCACGCCACGCCGGCGAACGGCCGTTGTACACGCTGTTCACTTCCGGATCGACCGGCACGCCCAAAGGTGTGCAAGTGTCGGAACGCACCCTGTGCAACCTGCTGCAATGGCAGCGCACCGAGGGGCAGTTGCCGGCGAAAGCGGTGACCCTGCAGTTCTCGATGCTGTCGTTCGATGTGTCGTTCCAGGAGATTTTCAGCACCCTGTGTGGCGGCGGTTGTTATCACCTGATCACGCCGCGCTGGCGTCAGGATGCCGAGGCGTTGCTGGATTACATGGTCGAGGCGCGAATCGAGCGCCTGTTCCTGCCGTACGTGGCCTTGCAGCATCTGGCGCAAACCGCCGTGACCAGGGGAATTTACCCGTCGGCGTTGCGCGAGGTGATCACGGCCGGCGAGCAACTGCTTTGCACCGAGGCACTGCGCAACTGGTTCGGCGGCATGCCGTACGCCTCGTTGTTCAACCACTATGGCCCGACCGAAACCCACGTGGTCAGCGCCTTGCGCCTGCCGCCGGTGGCGCGGGACTGGCCGTTGCGCGCGCCGATCGGCCATGCCGTGGGCAATGCGCGGTTGCTGCTGGTCGATGAGCACGACCGCCCGGTACCGATCGGCAGTCGTGGCTATCTGCTGGTGGCCGGGCCGATGGTTGCCCGTTGCTATCTGGCTGATCCTGCGCTGAACGCCGCGCGGTTTGTCGAGCTGGCGGACGGCTGTTTGTACTACCGCACCGGCGATCTGGCGTGGGCCGATGCCCAGGGCTGCCTGCATTATCTGGGGCGTGACGATCAGCAGATCAAACTCAGCGGCCATCGGCTGGAGCTGGGGCAGATCGAGGCGGCGCTGATGCAGGTGCCGGAAGTGGTCAACGCGGTGGTGGCGGTGCAGGCCGATCCACCCCGGTTGATCGCCTGGCTGCAACTCGAAGGCGAACCTCCAACGTCGCAAGCGCTGGATCGTCAGGTCGCGCGGCGGCTGCCGGCCCATGTGCGAATCGATGAATACCGACGGATCAACCGCTGGCCACGCACCCCCAGCGGCAAGATCGACCGCAAGGCTTTGCCGAATCTGGGCGAGGCTTTGGAGCGGCGCAGCACGCCAGCAACGGCTGTTCAATTGAGCGCACTGGAACGGCAACTCAGCGAGTTGTTCCAGGCCGTGATCGGCCGTGACATCGAGCCGGAACAGACCTTCTTCGAGGCCGGCGCCACCAGCCTCGGCCTCATGCGTTTGCATGGCCGTTACGCCGAAGAGCTGCCGCACAAGTTGACAATGGCCGACCTGTTCGAACACGTCACGGTACGGCGTCTGGCGGCGCATCTGTCGACGGCGCCGGTCGCAGCCGTGGAGCGTGTCCGGCAAACCGATGCAGGTCACCAGCCGATGGCGATCATCGGCATGTCGGTGAATGTGGCCGGAGCGCAGAACCTGTCCGAGTTCTGGGCGATGGTGCAAGGCAATGGGTTGGGCATCGAGCACTTTGCCGCCGAAGAGGGCTTGGTCGGCGCCCGCAGTCAACTGGCGGGCATGCTCGATTTCGATCCCGAGTACTTCGGCATCAGCCGCCAGGAAGCGCGGCTGATGGACCCGCAACAGCGGCATCTGCTGATGGCCTGCGTGCAGGCTCTGCAACACGCGGCCATCGTTCCGTCGGCGGAGGGCCCGCGCATCGGTCTGATCGCCAGTTGCGGCGAAACCACGTACTTCCAGCAAATGCTGCGCGAAACCGCCGACGACGATTTGCCGGACGGCTTCCAACTGGCGCTGCATCACGACAAGGATTTTCTGGCGACCAAAGCCGCGTATCACCTGGACCTCAACGGCCCGGCCCTGAGCGTGCAGGCCGCTTGCGGCAGCTCGCTGATCGCCGTGCACCTGGCCAGTTCGATGCTGCGTCAGGGCGACAGCGACGTGATGCTCGCGGCCGGGGTGCTGATCGATCCGACTCTGACCGAGGGCTATCGGCACCGCTCGCAGCACATCTTCTCTGCCGATGGTCTGTGTCGTCCATTCAGCGACGACGCCAGCGGCACCCTCGGTGCCAGTGGCTACGGGGTGGTGGTGCTCAAACCGCTGGCCAAGGCGCGGGCCGATGGTGACCGGATCTATGCGTTGGTCGAAGGTTCGGCGTTGAACAACGATGGCCGGGCCAAGATGAGTTACACCGCGCCGTCGGTGGCCGGGCAGAGCGCAGTCATCCGTGATGCTTTGAGCCGGGCCGGGTTGACCGGTGCCGACATCGGCTACATCGAGGCCCACGGCACCGGCACCTTGCTCGGCGATCCGATCGAAGTCGCGGCGTTGACCAAGGCTTTCGGTGACGCACCTGCCGGCCATTGCGCACTGGCTTCGGTAAAAAGCCAGATCGGTCATCTGGGCGCGGCGGCGGGGGTGGTCGGGCTGATTCGTGCCAGTCTCGCGGTGTTCCATGGCGTGCTGCCGCCGAACCTCGGTTTTGGCCGGATCAACCCGCAGATCGATCTGCAGCATTCGCCGTTCTACGTGCCGACCACGTCCCGGCCATGGCCGCAAGGGCGGCGGCGACTGGCCGGTGTCAGCAGTTTCGGGATTGGCGGAACCAATGCGCATGTCATCGTTGGTGCTGCGCCCACGGCGCAGGAGGGGGACGAGGAAACGCTGCCACTGCTGATGATTTCGGCTCACAGCCGAGCGGAGTTGCTGCGCGATATCGCGGTAATTCGCGAATATCTGCAAACCAATCCGGAACAGCACACCGCATTGCTGCGGTACTTGCAGTCAGGTCGCCGGCAGTTGCGCTGGCGCTTCGCGATGATCTGCCGGTCGGGTGACGACATTCCGTTGCAGCCGACAGCGATCAAGGAAGTCGGGGTCTCAAGCGCGCAGTTGATCGCCCGTGATCAATCGCCGCAGGATTTGCTGGACGCCTGGTACGAAGGCGTGAATATCCAGTGGCCGCAACGCTCGGCACCGCCGCCGTGGGATTTGCCGCCGTCATCGTTCGAACTTCAGACCTATCGTTTCCAGACCCCTGTGGCTGCTGAACCTGAAGCGCCAGCCCTTGCGCGACAACCGCTGGCGGACTGGTTTCACCAACGACAATGGGTGCGCACCCGGCGCCTGAGCGCGACAGCGACGGCGCAATCCCGTGAGGTGCTGATTCTGTGCAGCCATGAAACGCCGGAATCGACGTTGCTGACGAGCTTGAACGCCGTGTACCGACGCGTGATTCAGGTGCGCGCCGGTAATGGCTTCAAGCGCTTGAGCCCGGACCGTTTCGAACTTGATCCGCTGGACACTGAAGCCCTGAACCGTTTGCTCGCCGAAGTTGCAGAACCCGACCTTGGCGAACTCGACTGGCTGCATGCCTTGCCGCTGGCGGTGTCGGGCGAGGTCAATGAGCAATCGCTGGATCTGGCGCAGTGGGCCTGTCTGGATACGGTCAGTGCATTGATGCAGGCCTGGGGGCAGACCCCGCGCATGACACGGCTGCGGTTGTGGTTGATGTCGTGGCAGGCGTGCCCGGTAGACGGCGAAGTTCAGCGCCCCGAACTGGCAGCGCTGGCCGGCATCACCGAAGTGGTGCCGCAGGAATACCCGGTGCGTTGTCACTGGCTGGACTGGCCATCGTCGCGCCTCGAAATGCGCGCCGGCGAGTTGGCAGCGTTGCTTGCCAATCCGGCCTCACTGCCTCGGCGAATGGCGGTGCGCGACGGATACCTGTGGCAGCCACGCTTGCTGCCTCAGCCATTGACCGGCCCAGCAACGCCATCAGGACTTCTGCCGGAAGACGGTACGTTCCTGGTGCTGGGCGGCAGCGGCGGCATCGGCCGGACCTTGTGCCAACACCTGTTGCAGGCACCTGCACGCCGGGTGGTGCTGATCTCGCGTCAGGGGCAATTGCCCGCGTCGCTGGCGGCGTACGCGTCGCGGATCGACTGCATCAAAGCGGACATCGCCGACCTGCCGTGCTGGCCGCAGATCCTCGATCAACTGGCCGTGCGTTACGGTCGCCTTAGCGGCGTGATTCATGCGGCGGGCGTCGGAGCGGGCAGCTTGATTCGCCACCGCGATGCCCGGCAAATGGCCGAGGCGATGGCCGCCAAGACTCGCGGCATGCTGGCAGTCGAAGCCTTGATCGAGCACCTGACGCCGGGTTTTGTCCTCTATTGCTCGTCGATGTCGGCACTGTTCGGCGGCGCCGGGCATCTGGATTACGCGGCGGCCAGCGGGGTACTCGATGGCTTCACCCACTATCGCCCGAACCCCGCCGACACATGCCTGCGCCTGGGGATCAACTGGGACATCTGGCGCGACATCGGCATGGCCACTACCAGCAACGGCGGAGACGCCGCGCATCTGGAGCATCTGACGGTCGGACTGTCAGCCGAAGAGGGTTGCCGAGTGTTCGATCTGGCGATGGCGACGCAGTTGCCGCAGCTGTTGATTTCCACCACCGGCATCGAAACGGCGCGGCAGTTTTATCCGGTTCGCCATGGTGCCGTGGCCGCAACGGTAGAGGCGCCGAAGGGCGTGGATTTGTCGGCGCGCTTGCGTGAGTGCCTGTGCAAGTGGCTCGGTGTGGCCGAGCTGGAAGATGACGACTCGCTGTACGACCTGGGCGCGGATTCGCTGACGCTGCTCGACCTGATCGACGAGCTGCAAGCGGCCACCGGTGAGGTGTTCCAGCTGTCGCAATTCAGCCACAAGGTCAGCCTGAACGAGGTGCTGGGGCTGGTATCGATCGCCACTGTTGAAGACACGCCCAGCGCTGCGCCGCTCGGCTGGCACGACGCGGTGCGGATCGATCAATGGCATGCCGGTGCCGGCCGCGACTGGCTGTACCTGATCCACCCGGTGGGCGGCGATGTTCAGGCCTATCGGGAATTGGTCTCGGCGCTGCCGGCGGAACTGGGCGTGTGCGTGATCGCCGACCCGGCGCTGCGCCTGCCGCAGTTGCCGAACATCAGCGTGGAGGAACGTGCACGCTGGTATCTGGCGGCGATCAAGGAGCATCTTCCGCACGGCAGCACTTGGCGCCTTGCAGGGTGGTCCTTCGGAGCATGGGTGGCGCAAGCACTGTGTCATCAGGCCCAGGCTGAGGGCTTCAGGCAACCGTTGTTGTACCTGATCGACCCGCCCGCGCCGGATGCCGGTGCGGAACTGGCCGGCATTGATGAGCAGACCATCGAGCAGGTGTTCCAGCGCGAGTTTGCCCAGCGCTGGCCGGCGGTCGAAGGGAAGGGCATGGGCGAAGAACGCCAAGCGTATCTGCAGCGGCTGACGGTGTGCTGCCGCAACAACATGACCAGCATGATCGACTTCCAGCCGCCAGCATTGGCGACCATAGTGGTGCGGCTGTTCAGCGCCGGGCACGCCAATCCTTACGGGCTGGGCAACGCATGGAACCCGGACGACCTGCAACGCAACTGGCAGGCCTTGCTGCCGCAGTTGCGCAGTTGGCAAACCCTGGACACCGATCACTACGGCATCGTGGCGGGCCGCTGGGCGCGGTTGCTGGCCGAAGTCATCGGTACGGATGAGCCATCGCCATGAGTGAGCCGATCTCGATGCCGCGATGGCTGCTGAATTTAGTGCAAGTGCTGTGCGAAACCGGACAGGCCGACGACCTGCGCAAGCGGATAGACAATGGCGAGGGTCCCGTGCCGCTGCGGCTGTTTCATCTCTGGCAGGCCGACGTGGTCCTGCCGATGCTCGGCGAAGCCTTGCCGGAACATCGGCAGTCGCTGCTCGCGTTGCAAAGCCTGCATCAGCGGGCGGCGCTCGGTGTGATCGGGCGTCAGGGCGAATGGCGGGCCACGCTCAGACCGGTATTGCTGGCGCTGTATCGCAAGGCCTACCCCTACGACGCGGCGTACGCCAAGGCCCACGCCAGTGCGCTGACCTACGGCCTCGCACCGGCCAACACCGCAATGATTGCCGAGCACTTTGGCGACGCCGAGGCGTTCGCCGAGTACTACGCGCAACTCAATACCGAGGCCGCCGCCACGGCGTTTGCCCAGGCTCATGCCAGCGCCAACGCCGAGGTGTCGGCCCGGGCCTTCGCGGACGGCGACGCAGAGACCTGCGCTCAGGTCTGTGGGGCGACCGTGCGGGTGTACGTCGGGGCCTGCGCGCAGGCCGAGGAACAGCGACATGCCCTAAGCAATCAACTCGCCGCCGGGCTCGAGCGAAGCCTGGCCACGCTGCAATCCCGTTCAACAGGAGAACGACATGAATGACGCACAACTGCAATTCGATGTGGTGATCAACGCTCAGGGTCAGTATTCCCTGTGGCCGGCGGGCAAGCCGATGGCCAGCGGTTGGAGCGAGGCGGGGATGCGCGGTGAGCGCCAGGTCTGCCTGGATTACATCAACGAGCACTGGATCGACATGCGCCCGCGTTCGCTGCGTGAGCACTCATCGGTGTCGTTCCAATAAAAAAAGGTGAGGGAACATGGATCAGTTGGCACTCAAGGCAATCGAGCTTATCGCCGCCGAACGGCGTGCGCCGTATCAGCACATCACGGTTGAGCGAATCACGCCGATCATCGGCGCCGAGATCGGCGGCGTCGATCTTTCGCAACCGTTGAGCGACGAACAGCTCGCAGAAATCCGCCGGGCCTTTCTGGAGAACCACGTGGTGGTGTTCCGCGATCAGCACCTGACGGTGCACGAGCACAAGGCGTTTGGCCGGCTGTTCGGTGAGTTGAGGGCGCTGCCGGTGGAGGACATCGACGGCGATGACCCGGAGCTGGTGGTGATCCGCGCCAATGCGCAATCGCGCTACGTGGCCGGCGAAACCTGGCACACCGACGGCACCGCCGACCTGGCGCCGTCCATGGGGTCGATGCTGTACGTCAAGGAAACCCCGGCCATCGGCACGGGCGGCGATACGTTGTTCGCCAACATGCACCTGGCGCTGGAAATGCTCTCGCCGACGATGCAGCAGTTTCTCGGCGAACTGACGGCGATCCACGACGGCGCGATCCCATGGAAGGGTTATGAGGCGCCGGCCAACCTGCCGAAAACCGAACACCCGGTGGTGGTTCGCCACCCGGAAACCGGGCGCAAATCGCTGTTCGTCAATTCCGGGTTCACGTCGCACATCGTCCAGTTGTCCGGCGGTGAAAGCCAGGTGCTGTTGAACATGCTGTTCGATCTGGTGGCCCGAGAGCCGGTTTTGAGTTGTCGCGTGCGTTGGACGCCGAACAGCCTGGTGTTCTGGGATAACCGCTGCACCCAACACCATGCGGTCTGGGATTATTTCCCGCACTCGCGGTATGGCGAGCGGGTGACGATTCTGGGGACGCAGCCCAAGGCGTGATGACCCCCTGTGGGAGTGAGCAAGCTCGCTCCCACAGGTCCCGGTCTAAATTCCTCGATTGAGCAGTTGATCGACGATCAACTCGCCAAACGCCAGATTCCCGTGCAGCGGGTCATCCACTTCGCAGTACGCCGGAAGCTGAAAACCCTGCTCATCGTTCGCCGCTGCGCGCACGTCGATCAGCTCGATGCCGAGCCCTTGCAGGCGCTCGATCAGCAGCGCCTGCGCTGCCATGAACACCCGCGAATCGGACAACTCCGGCACCCGCTGCGGCGGCAATACGGCGAACACCTTGAGGTTCATTGCCCGGGCCTGTTCATAGAACGCCAGCGCAGGTCGGGACAAGGTGTCGACAATGGATTCGAACAGGGGACCTGCGAGAAAACCTTCGTCGAATTCGCCGTCGGGTGTCTGGTAACACGTCCAGTTCGGCGCGGTCGCGAGGTAGTGCAGGCTCAGGCCAATGGTGCTGACCAGCGGCACCCCGACCTTCGCCAGTTGCGGCACTTCGAACGGCTCAAGGGCCTGGCGATACAGGCGCTCCATCTCGGCCTCGCGAAACAGCACGTCATGGCGGGTCAGGCTGAAAAAATCCACCGCGAAATCCCGGCCGGTGCCCAGCGGGCCGCCGCTGAACGGCAACTCGCGGGCTTGCGCCGCCTTGCCGATGACGCCGGCATGGGAGTCGCCCAGCAGCAGAAACCTAGGCGTAGTAATCGAGCACGGCGTCTTCACAGACAAGCTCCTTGCTGGATACGCAGGTAGAGGGAACGCTGGCCGGCGTGTGCAGCGGTTGAACCGCATCGAGCCCGGCGAAAAACTGCTGCATGACGAACGCCACGCCTTCGGGCGTGACCTCGCGCTGGTTGGGCTGGTAGAACGCACCCTTGAACGGTGTACCGGTGATGATCTCGTAAGAAGGGAAATAGTCGACGTCGTGCAGGTCTTCACACAGCTGCCCGGCGACGGCGCGCAGGACCGATTTGGAATAGGTGGTGGCGCTCAGCACATGTTCGCCCGTGGCCGTCGCCGTCAGGGGTACCGGTGACACGGTGAGCAGAACACGCAGTTGCGGGTTGATCGAACGCATCAACTCCAGCGCCCTTACCATGTCGCCATAGGTGTCCATGAAACCGAAATTGCAGAAGCGGTGCAGCTGCGGATCGAAGGTCCCCCGCACGGTGCCGGGGCACACGGGATACACCAGACCGGTCTGGCGGTTCTGCCAGGCTTCGGTCAGGCCGAGGGTAAACACGAACACTTTGGCTCGGCGCAGGACGGTGCGAATCGCGTCGAGGGTGGCTTCGCGCGAGGCGAACAGCGCGTCCTCGCTGGCAAAGCCGTCGGGCTCCACGGCGGGGCGGAACGGGTCGAAGAAACGGCCGTCATGGGCCCAGGTTTCGTCGGGTGGCAGGCTCACACCCAACGCCCATTCCAGCCATTGGCACAACATCGCCGGGGTGTACAGGTTGCCGGTGCGGAACGAGAACACCCCGTAGTTATGGGCCTTCCAGTCGGCTTCGGGCAATTCGGCCGGGGCCGGTTCCGCATCCAGCCAGTTCATGCCGCGCTCCACCAGCGCGCGGCCGATGTGCTGGGCGAAACACGAGCCGGCGGTGACGATGGCGTCCTCGTTGCCGATCTCGAACTGCGGCGTCCACAGTTGATCGATGTTCAGCGCGGGCTTGTCGGCCACGGCGGTGCGCCAGAAAGCGCGGGGTGGCAGGCATTGATAAGGATTCACGACGAGGGCCTCCTTGGCGGTCGCTGATAAAACGGGGTCAGCTGATTTGATAGCGGTAGATCAGGTCGTCAAACCACCGATCTCCAATCTGATAGGCCTGCGGCACGCGGCGCTCGAATACAAAACCGCATTTCTCCAAGACCTTGCAGGAGGCGATATTACCGTCGGTCACGGTCGACTCCAACGAGTCCAGGCCGATGGCGGCGGCATAGTCGATGATCGCCTGCCGCGACTCGGTGCCAAAGCCTTTGCCCTGATGCTCGGGCAACAGCAGGCAACCCACCTCGGCATGCCCCGGCGACAGGATGCGGAATCCGGTCACGCCCAGTTCCTGCCCGCTGGCCCTGTCGGTCACCACCAGACACAACCAGTGATCCGACTGCGGCCCCCAGGCCGGAAGCCTGTGTTCGAAGCCTTTGCGCACCTGTTCCTCGGCGATTTCACCGAACACGTACTGCATGGTTTGCGGCTCGGAATGCAGCCGGAGAAACAGCGGCCAGTCGGATTCGACCATCGTGCGCAGATCCAGGCGTTGCGTGGTGAGCTCGAGCATCCGCTGCTCCTTGCAAGGGTGGGAAGGGAAGACGGTTTTTTACTGGGTGTGGGGCGAAAGATCAATGCTTTGATCGGGCATGTTTTGCAACGCCGACCTTGAACGCGCCCCGTAGCGGTACTCTCCGGCAGCCACGCTGCCGGAGGCGGATTGGCGTATGGATCGGTTACGGCTTGACCGGTTTGACCAGGACGGTCTCGTTGCTGTCGAGCACGAACACCGCCAGCAGACGGGACGGTTCAGTAGTGCTGGCATTGGCGCTCACCGCGTGGAAATCACCCGGTTGTTCGACGAAGTTTTCCCCGGCCTTGTAGACCTTCTCCGGCCCGTCGCCGACCTTGCTGCGCACGGCGCCCTCAAGCACCGTGGCGTAGATGAACGCGGACTTCGGATGAAAGTGTGCCGGCGAAGAACCACCGGGTGCGTATTCCACCAGCACGCCCTTCATGGATTTACCCGGAACGTTCGGCAGGGCGCGGTCGAACACCACGGTAACCTTGCCTGCCTGCGGCTCGGCGGCCGAGGCGGATGAAATCGAAACGGCCGCAAACGTGGCGGCCAGCAGGATTCGGCTGAACATGGCGATACTCCTTCAAACAGGTGGGGTGTTTCAGCGCTGGGTCGATTTCGCCAGCCAGTCTTCAAAGCGCGTTGGACCCAGGCGCGGGTTGCTGCTGCCGGGGGTGAGCGACTGGTCGTCGAGCACATCGCCGAAGTAACGGGCGTGGACGTCCGGGATCACTTTGCGGGTGTCGTCGGTAGCGCGGAAAAAACGCCGGACTAACTCGTCGAGGGGCATGGCTTCGGGGCCGGCAATTTCCTGCGTGCCGTTGATCGGCGCGGCCAGTGCCACGTCGGTGAGTGCAGCGGCCACATCGTCAGAGGCCATGGGCTGGATCAATGCCGGCGACAGGCGCACTTCGTCGCCGACGGTAGCGGATTGGGCAATGCCGCCGACGAATTCGAAGAACTGCGTCGCCCGCAGCAGGCTGTACGGAATGCCCGATGCCTTGATCATGTTCTCCTGCGCGACCTTGGCGCGGAAATAACCGTTGGCCGGCAGGCGCTCACTGCCGACGATCGACAGCGCCACGTGATGGCGAACCCCGGCGGCGGCTTCGGCGGCGAGCAGATTACGGGTGGAGGTTTCGAAGAAATCGAGCACGGCCTGGTCTTCCCACGACGGCGCGTTGGACACATCGACCACCACCTGGGCACCGTCCATCGCTTCGGCCAGACCTTCGCGGGTGATGCTGTTGACGCCGGTGTTAGGCGAGGCGGCGAGTGCATCGTGGCCGCGTTCGCGCAGATTGTTCACAAGTTTCGATCCGATGAGGCCGGTGCCTCCGATAACGACGATCTTCATGGCATCTCTCCACTGGCCGACGGCAACCGTTGCTGTCGATGTGGGTTGAGCTTGCCTGTGACGCTCTGGCAAATCCTTGTGATGACCTTGGATTTGTCTTGGTTTTTTGTCCAGACAGGCCAATCCGTCGGCAGATGCGTAGACCAGTGTGCAGACGGGTGCGACCGCCCGAGGTCTGCCGTATGATCGAGCGCAAAACAATCGCCTGCCCGGACACGGCGTCGGGGGGCGCCAGACCAGAGAACAGCCACCGTGCAATTCGTGTTTGAAGACTACGTGCTCGACCCGCAGCGCCGGGAACTGACCTGGCGCGGGCAAGTCGTGACGGTCGGGCCGCAGGTCTTCGACTTGCTGCTGCTATTGGTCAGCAACCGCGAGCGGGTGGTGAGCAAGGACGAACTGTTGAGCGCCGTATGGAGTGGCCGGATCGTTTCCGAATCGACCATCACCAGCCACATCAACGCTGTGCGCAAGGCCATCGGCGACACCGGCGAGCAGCAGCGCCTGGTGCGTACGGTGCCGCGCAAGGGCTATCGCTTCGTCGGCGAAATCAGCCCGTGCGACAGCCCCGTCAATGCACCGGAAGCGCCTGCGAAACCCGAGGTGGCCGCGACACTTGTCCTGCCGGAAAAACCTTCGATCACCGTCCTGCCGTTCCAGAACCTCAGTGGAGACCCCGAGCAGGACTACTTCGCCGACGGCATCGTCGAAGACATCATCACCGCGTTGTCGCGCCTGCGTTGGCTGTTCGTCATCGCCCGCAACTCCAGCTTCACCTACAAGGGCAGAGCGGTCGACGCGCGGGGCGTCGGTCAGGAACTGGGTGTGCGTTACGTGCTGGAAGGCAGCGTGCGCAAGAGCGGCAACAAGATCCGCATCACCGGCCAGTTGATTGATGCGTGCAGCGGCACGCACCTGTGGGCCGAGCGCTTCGAAGGCCTGCTCGACGATATTTTCGAACTCCAGGATCAAGTGGCCGAGAGCGTAGTGGGCGCCATTGCGCCGCAGCTTGAACGCGCGGAAATCGAGCGGGCCAAGCGCAAGCCCACCGACAGCCTCGATGCCTACGATTACTACCTGCGAGGGACGGCCAAGCTGCACATCGGCACCCGTGAGGCGATCGAACAGGCGCTGGCGCTGTTCTACCGGGCAATCGAGCTGGATCCGGAATTCGCCTCGGCATACGGCATGGCCGCGTGGTGCCACTTCTGGCGCAAGCTCAACGGCTGGATGACCGACCGGCCCCGGGACGTCGCCGAAGGTGCGCGGCTGGCGCGCATGGGCGTGGAACTGGGGCGCGATGACGCCGTGGCGCTGACCCGCTGCGGTCATGCCCTGGCCCATCTGACCGGGGATGTCGATTGTGGCATTGCTTTGCTGGATCGGGCTCGAGTGCTCAACCCCAATCTGGCGCCGGCCTGGTATCTCGGCGGTATCCTGCGCGCCTTGGATGGCGAAACCGAAGCCGCCATTGCCAACCTCGAGCATGCCGTGCGCCTGAGCCCTGTGGACCCGGAAATGTTCCGCATGCAGGTCGGGATGGCGTTGGCGCACTTCTTCGCCGGTCGCTTCGAATGTTCGGTTTCCTGGGCCGAGAAAGCGCAGGGAAACCTGCCCAGTCTGCTGGTAGCGGCGGCCCTGATCGCCGCCAGCCACGCGCTCAATGGGCGAACCGACAAAGCCAAGCAGGCCATGGAACGGCTGCGTCAGCTGGACCCGACGTTGCGGGTGTCCAGCCTGGGCGCGTGGCTGCCCATTCAACGGCCTGAAGACGTTGCCCGGTTTGCCGAAGGTTTGCGGTTGGCGGGGTTGCCGGAGTAAGGGCTCAGTCAGCCAATCAATCCATCGAAAAATGCATTCGCATGTTCATCGCGGCATCGTACTGATTGCTGGCTACCCGGCGTTCGATCAGGCGATCTGAGCCTCCTTCGGCAACACGGCGTTCGATCAGGCGATCGGAGCCACCTTCGGCGACGCGACGTTCGATCAGGCGATCGGAGCCACCTTCGGCGACGCGGCGTTCGATCAGGCGATCGGAGCCACCTTCGGCGACGCGGCGTTCGATCAGTCGGTCGGATCCGCCCTCGGCAACACGACGCTCCATCAGCCGATCCGCCCCCCCTTCGGCAATCTGGGTCGGCGCCTTTCTGGCCCGGTGCTGTTGCACTGATGAAGTTTCTGAATCCGGAGCACTGGTTTCCTGTCTGTTAGCAACCGGCATATCAGGCAGGCAGCTTGCCCCGAATGCATGAGTGGCAACTATCCAGGTGGCTGAAACAATGGCGACGGGTAATACCAATCCAATAGTTTTCATCGTGATCATCCTGAGTCGTAGTGGGACTTCGTTAATGAACTTCCGGTTGCAACCAGACAGGTTTGAATTCAATCGAATACTTCTAATGGGAAACTCCATGTTCCTGTGCTGCCAGGCGAATACGGTTGTACGCAATCAAGCGCATGACGTAGCCCAGCTTGATCGCGGTCGGCCCGAGGATCGTCATCCCGTGCGCGCCGACCAGCGTGGGCAGGTTCAAGTGATCATCAAACAGATAAGCCAGGAAAATCCCCACCATCAACATGCCCAGGCCACCGACCAGCAACACGTGGGACAACTTCAGCACGCGGTACGAGTCTTCAAAAAAGTCATACATGTTGATCAGTCATCCCTGAGTCAATGAGTGGATCGATAAGTGTCGGCGCGCGAGGAAATCGCGAAGTCAATAACTTTGCCGGCCATCGCATTTGATGGAGGGATTTTACTGTTGGCGGTAGGGATCAACCATGTTGCATAAGTTTGGTTTTATCCTGCCAGCGTATGGAGAAGTCATACCAACGTATATAAACGACTAGTAATGTGCGCCGCATTTGGGCGTTAAATCTAATGGTTGATACCCAGACTTTCTGCCATTCGAACCAGATCGGCAAACGACTGCGCGCGCATCTTGCGCATGGCCTGGCTGCGGTGAATTTTCACGGTGATCTCGCTCAGGCCGATGGCACTGGCGATCTGCTTGTTTATCAGACCCGAGACGGCCAGCGCCATCACCGCTTGCTCTCTGACCGTGAGTGTCCCATGGCGTGTGCGCAATTCATGATGGCGGAGTTCGTACTCGCGGCGCGACCTGTCCCGCGTATGCGCGGCGACCACGGCGTCGATCATGGCCTGCTCGCGAAACGGTTTTTCCAGGAAATCGACGGCACCGGCTTTCATGGCGCGAACGGTCATGGCGATGTCGCCGTACCCGGTCATGAAAATGATCGGCAGATGGATGTTGGCGTCGGCGAGCGCCTGCTGAAAGACCAGCCCGCTGGTGCCTTGCAATCGCACATCCAGCACCAGGCAACTGGGCAGGTCAGGTCGCTGGTATTGCATGAAGTCGGCGACCGATCCGAACAGCTCGACCCGCAGGCCGATGGAGCGTAACAGGCTGCCAAGCGCCTCACGCAGAGGAGCGTCATCATCAATGATGAAAACGATGGATTCGGGGTTTCGCTCGGGTGCAGGTTCTACGTCCATACGCTGGATGGCTTCGCGGCGATCAGGTTGCGCAGGATGCGGAAAAACCCAATGGAAAACTTTGCCCGAGCCTCCGGTTTTCATTGGATTTTTCTTGGGTAAACGTCCAGAGGCCATCGACCGCTGTTCCGGTCATCGATGGCCTCGGCGAATCAGTTTCCTGCCCGGGCGACTATCGCAAAATTCCCCGGCGCCTTTTCCAACAGCCCCAGAAATCTCACGAGATCGACCTTGCTGCCATCCACCTTCAGATCATCGGAGGTGAATGCCTCCTTCAGCCCGGCGGTGCCGCCCAGCAGTTGGACGAACAGGTCCTTGGTGACACTCAGCGTTGCGTTGGCGTTCGCCGCCGTCGGGCCTTTTCGGTAGTGCAGCACGGCGTTCTCGATCCACAGCACGAACGATTCATTCGTATCGGTCAGCACCAGATTGAAGGTCCAGTTCTTGCCATCCGCCGCCGGCCCGTCGAGGCTCGCGGCCATGGCTTCGAGGAAGCGTTCGGTGGGCGTCTGCTTCATCAGTTCGATCAGGTCGGAGCGTTTGACGCCCTTGGCCGGGGGGCCGTTGC
The DNA here is from genome assembly GCF_016735645.1 of Pseudomonas sp. B7. Lineage (NCBI taxonomy): Bacteria > Pseudomonadati > Pseudomonadota > Gammaproteobacteria > Pseudomonadales > Pseudomonadaceae > Pseudomonas > Pseudomonas sp. B7. The sequence goes on along the minus strand of NZ_JAERRE010000014.1, from coordinate 55,347 downwards.
GCAGCTCCATGGCAGCGGTCAGGTAACTGTTGCGCCAGGTTGCCGATTCCGCCTGATAGCCCATCTGTTCGTACGCGCGGGCCAGCAGTTCCTTGGCGGCGGTGTCGTCGGGTTTGGCCAGCACGGCCTGATCCAGGAGCTCGGCGACCCAGCGATATTCGCCCTTGTCATAGGCCACGCGCGCGGCTTCGACCACCTTGGCGTTACCTCCCATCAATTCGACGTAGCGCTTTGCCGACTCCTTGGGCACCAGCGGATTCAAGTGCGCGGGGTTGCCGTCGTAGGCGCCCAGGTACAGCTGGTAGATCGCCTTGACGTTGTGGCGCAGGTCGCCGTAATAGCCGCGAGTGCCGAAGTACGAGGCCAGCGAATCCGGCAGCTGGATCTTGTCGGCGATCTCGTTGGGGGTGTAGCCGGCGTTCATCAGGCGCACGGTCTGGTCGTGCAGGTATTTGTAGACGTCGCGGTGTTTGGTGATGAATTCGCGGATCCGCTCGTTGCCCCAGATCGGCCAGTTGTGCTGACCGAAATAGACCTCGGTGTCGCCCAGCTCGTCGAGGGCGATTTGCATGTAGTCGGACCAGCGCAGCGCATCGCGGACCTTGGCGCCACGGATCGGCAGCAGGTTGTGCATGGTCTGCGTCAGCAGCTCCGCACCGCCGTATGCCTTGAGCGCGGGGATCGAAAAGGTCAGCTCGGCCGGGGCCTCCGCGCCGGGCATGTTGTGGAACACGAAGCTGACGCCGTCGAGCACCAGCGGCTGGATCGGCTGGTCGATGATCTGCGTTGGCGGCAGGATGCCCATGCTGCCGTACGCAACGTTCTTGCCCAGCCCGGTGTCGACAATGCCGGTGGCGCCCGGCGTCAGGTTCTTGCCGAACTGATACATCGAACGCCGCGCCATCGCCGGCCCCGCCAGAATGTTTTCGCTGGTGGCTTCCTCCATGAACCCGGCGGGCGCGACGATGGGAATGTTGCGCTGGGCCACTTCGCTGCTTGAGGTGATGCCCAGCACACCGCCGAAATGGTCGGCATGGTCGTGGGTGAAAATGATCGCGGTGACAGGCTTGTTGCCCAGATGCTCGCGAGCGAAGGCCAGCGCTGCGGCGGCGGATTCCCGGGAGGTCAGCGGGTCGACCACGATCCAGCCGGTTTGCCCGTCGATCAGCGTCATGTTGGCGATGTCGAAACCACGCAACTGGTAAATGCCCTCGCGGACCTTGAACAGGCCGATCTGTGCGTTGAGCATCGCGTGTCGCCACAGGCTCGGGTTGACGGTGGTCGGCGCCTGGCCTTCGACGAAGCGGTACGCATCGAAATCGATCAGGACATTGCCGTCAGCGCCAAGGATCTTGCCGGTGGGCCGGGCGATGAAACCGCGCTGGGCATCTTCCATGTCACGGTTGTCGCTGAGGTCCAGGCCCTTGATCGACGCCTGGATCAGCGCGGCCGTGGCGGGCGTGGCGTCGCCGGCTGCGACGCTGGGCTTGTTGTCGCAGCCGGCGAGGGACACCAGCGTCAGGGCAAGGATCGTGTAGAGGGTCGGTTTCATTCTTGTTGTTCTCCGAGGGTCGAATGCGCTCCAGCCTAGGGGCAGGGCGGCGATGTATCCAATGCATTGTTTACATCCGGATAATGCGTCGCTAGCATCGGGCGAATGGACCTCAAACGACTGTCACACCTTCTCGCCCTGGCCGATGAACGCCATTTCGGTCGCGCCGCCGAGCGCGTGCACCTCAGCCAGCCGGCCCTGAGCCGCAGCATTCAGGCGCTGGAAAGCGAAACCGGGCAGCGCCTGTTCGACCGCGACACCGGCGACGTCCGCCCGACACCGGCGGGGGTCTTTCTGATCGAGCGGGCGCGACGGTTGCTGTTCGATGCCCGTTCGCTGGAGCGCGACATGACGCTCTACAGCGATCGCCAACTGGGCAGCCTCGCCTTTGGCGTCGGGCCGTTCCCGGCGGCCATGTTGATGCATCAAGTCGTGCCGCGACTGCGCCTGGATCACCCGGCGGTTACCCTACGTGTGGAAGTGAACAACTGGCAGATTCTCGAAGCGCGGCTGCGCGCTGAAGGGATCGAATTCTTTGTTGCCGATATCCGTAACTTCACGGCCGAATCCGATCTTTTGATCCGCTCGCTGGGCCAGGTTTCGGCAGGCTTCTTCGTGCGTCCGGAGCATCCGCTGGCCGGGCGTAAAGTGGCGATGGGCGAGCTGGAAGGCTATGGCATCGCCACGACGCGCTTGCCCGAAGTCGTGAAACTCGAGACCGGCCGAACCCTCGGCATCTCGACCCGCCAGGTGCTGCCCATTGTGCTGGAGTGTGATGATGTGGCGTTGCTCAAGACCGTCGCAGGTTCAACCGACACCATCCTCGGCGTCATCCATGGCGCCGTGGCTGAAGACATTCGGGTGGGGCGTTTGATCGAGCTTCATGTTGTCGACAGACCGGGATTTCACTCTGAAATCGGGGTGGTGAGTTTGCTGGGCAGGAGCTTGTCGCCGACGGCTTTGTGTGTGATCGAGGCGGTGGTTGCCGAGATGCAATCCGTTCACGTCGAACAATCCCCACGTCTTTAGAGATACGTCCTACAGCCACGATTTTCCTGCTTCGTTAACGTCGTGCGGCCTCTTGCGAGGGGTTGCCGATGCATGAACGAAAGGACAAATCAGTGGCTGTTCAAAAGGACATTCCCCGGGTTCCCAACCCACCGGCGGGCGACGGGCATCACGTCACCTACCGCTACATGACGGCCACCGAACTGGCCGATCAGCAAGACCGACAAGACAAGTACGACGCCATGCTGGCGAGGCAGGACGCCTTCGAGCGTAGCCGTGAGGTGGCGGCGAACAAGCCTGATGCGGTGCGTGCCGGCTGCGTGTTTGCCAAGTCCTGCAGGTTGCCGGACGCGATCATCGATTACTCAAATCCGTCGGGGATGGTGCCGACAGACAGCCTGAAGGACTACGGCGAGCTGATTTTGCTCGGTGGCCGTGAGGCCGATGACAGCGGTGGGGTTGAGCTCAAGAAAATCAGCGGCACGGCCATTCCTGCGGGGCTGGGCACTTTCGCCCTTGCCGGTGAGGGGTTCAAGGCATTGCCCGCGATGGCCTCTGCTGCCGTCATCAGCCCGTTGCTCGGGCTGGTGGCGATGTTCATGCCCTCGAACCTGGGCGATAGCGCGCTTTACACCGAAGACCAGTTGCTCGCCCTCAAACAGGCCCGAACCCGCGTGCGCTTGCGCGTTGAACAGCAGGCCGATGGCAGCCTCAAGGGGTACGGCTTCTATACCGGCAAGAATCGCGATTGGGAGATGGTTGATGTCGTGCAGTTCACGGCACGCGATAGCCGGTTTGTTGCAGACCTCGGTGACGGTGTTGAGCTGATCTGGACGCCTGCCGTGGATGGTTCCGACATCCTCGGGATTCCTGCGCTGGAGGCTGCTCCGCAGGCGCCGCATATCTGGGTGTATCCGCCGACGAAAGCGGCGGACGGGATTCTGGTTAATCCGGTTTATCCGCCGGAGTATCGGGATTTCATTTTGGTGTTTCCGGCAGAGTCGGGGGTTAAGCCGGTATACATTGTTGTCAGCATCCACGCGGGGGACCACGAGTACCATCCGGCTCCTGACGTGCTCCCAGCCTTTCCTGATGCAAGAATCGTAGGCCGTAAAACGTCTGTACAAGGTGGTGGGGCGAAGCGCAAAAGATGGAAAACTGCTAAGGGCTTGATTCTTGAGTGGGACTCTATGCACGGTACGGTCGAAAAATATGATGCGAGAGGTAAACACCTCGGAGAGTTCGATCCGAACACAGGCGAGCCGACATCTACAAAAAAGAATAAAAAATCTAAAAAAGGCAAGAAAAGGAGCATTGAACCTTGAGATTTTTAGTAGAAGCTTTTGACATCGAGACAGACTTCCAGGCTTTCGTTATCGAATTGCCACAGGGATGTGATGAGCAAATCAAAGCCATCATGGGTTGGAAAGAAGAACCGCAGGGGTGGGAGGGCTATGATTTGAGCCAGCCACAAATGCAAGCAATCGAAGAGCTTGCCGGTAGGTCGATTGCGGATCGAAATTTCTATTTCCAACTGACATGCAATGTATAGACAGAAAAAGTAAAGGGGGCGGATCTATTCACGAGAATATATTTGGCCTTTTTTTCATGAAGGAACAAGCGATGCTCTTCCTTTCAATAACCGGCTTTTATCCCGATGACGTCCAAGACAACACGCTGCAATTCGAGTTGGATATCGACGGTAGCGAAATGAATGAAAAAGTTGCGCAACTCATTGAATCCAAGCCCCTGAGTGAACTGGAACCAGGTGAGTTGTTACTGCGCGAGGATCAGGTAGCGGCACTGGGAGCCCTGCTGAATGTCAGCTTCCCGAGCGGTCTGGAGTATTTCATGGGCACCTGTGCGAAGTACTGATACTGCGGAGAGCAAAGGGGACGGGGCCACCGTCCTTTTTTCGTCAAAAAAGATATTTGTGAGAAAGAGATGGGACTGGAACTGAGACTGGAGTGGTACGACACAGCAACCCTGCAATTCCAGGGCGAGGAGTCGTCAAGAAATCTGGGGGATAATGAGTCAGTATTGAATGCCTTAGGCATTCCAGTAGAGGGCAACATCAATAATGGCAGCTTCAACGTCGTCGAGTAGTGGGTCGCGACCATTCAGCCGTACTTTCAACATCAGATCGCTCTGAGTACCAACGACTATCAAATTTCGTTTGACTACAGCTAGCACCGACAGACGGCTAATTGACAGTAAATGGGACGCCCATCAGCTCGCTTCCCGCATTTTTGCCAGCGTGCGGCTTTCAGCGGATTGTTTTCCATCGCCTGATCCGCTTCACTGTGGCTCTTTTGCCTGAGCGGAAATCAATCATGGAACGATGCGAAGCACTGGTCATCGGCCTCGGCGCCATGGGCGCGGCCACGGTGTATCAAATGGCGAAGGCCGGGGTCAACGTGGTCGGCATCGACCGCCACCATCCACCGCACACATTCGGCTCCAGCCATGGGGACACCCGCATCACCCGGTTGTCCGTGGGCGAGGGCGCGCAATACGTGCCCATCGTGCGCAACTCCCACCGCATCTGGCGCGAACTGGAAGCGCTGTCGGGCGAGTCCCTGTTCGAACAGTCCGGCCTGCTGGTGCTGACCTCCAGTCCCGACCTCGACCCCGCCGACGAAACCGACTTCACCCTGCGCACCATCGCCCTGGCACAGACCTACGGCATCGAACACGAAGTCTTCGACGCTGCCCAGATCCGCCAGCGCTTTCCGCAGTTTGCCCAGGTGCGCGACGACGCCATTGGCTACTTCGAGCCCGAAGGTGGTTTCGTCAGGCCCGAACGCTGCATCGACGTGCAACTCAGACTGGCCGAACAACACGGCGCCACGCTCTACAAGGGCGAGACCGTGACCCACATAAGCTCGGACGAACAGGGCGTCACCGTCACCACCGACCAGCGCACTGTGCGCGCGGCCAAACTGGTGGTCACCGCCGGCAACTGGGCGGGCGGCTTGCTCGGCGCACCGTTCGACAGACTGCTCAGCGTCTATCGGCAAAAACTGTTCTGGTTCGAAACCGAGCCCGACGCAGGACTGGTCGGCCACTCACCCACGTTCATCTTCACTCATGGCCCGGACGACGATTTCTATGGGTTTCCCGCGTTGCCGGGGGAGGGCAGTTTGAAAGTGGCGACGGCGCAGTATCACAGCACGTCCACGCCTGAAACTCTGGATCGCACAGTCTCGGCCGAGGAAGAACGCGAGATGTACGAACAGCAGGTGAAGGGGCGCATTGCCGGGCTGACGGATCGGGTAGTGAAGTCAGCGGTTTGCGCCTACACCGTCACGCCGGATCGGCATTTCATCATTGATGAGCATCCACGGTTGCAGCACACGTTGGTGGTGTCGGCGTGCTCCGGGCATGGGTTCAAACACTCGGCGGCGTTGGGGGAGGCGTTTGCGCAGTGGTGTTTGCGAGGGGAGAGTGAGCTGGATCTTTCGTTGTTTTCGGTGGGGCGGTTTGAGGCATAGTGCCCACTATTCGAAAACAGATCCATTTAATGAAAATAGATTCGCCCCTTCATGGGGAGCGAACCGAAACCCCGCAAGGAACGCACATGAATTTCTTCAAGAAGCTTCTCGTTTCATTGAAACGTCCTAAAACCGAAGACGTCCAGCTCACATCACAACCCCTTGAAGTCCAGGAGCAGGATATCTACGACAGCATGACCGAGGCTGAAGCGGCAAATCTGGCTGCCCGAGAGGCCAGCGCAGCGTGCCGGGATCGTCATTGGGCATCAGTCGGCATAATCGAGCGCGATGTCCTTGCCTACATGATCAGTCCGAGCTTTTCCGGTGGCCCTTACTGGCCCTCGACTCGTCAGGCCTACCGGGTAGTTCGCCGTAACGACACAATCATCATCGCCACGGAAGGTCTGTCAGACCCATTCGATGACGCGGAAGAAATGGGCAATGGTTTCGAGATGGAGTTGTTCGTAGAAACTGCCGATATACCCGAACACGCCCGTGGCCCGGTGGGTGACGTCGATCCTTTCCAGCGCAGCTGGGCATTCGAACTGGTGGAACACGTTGCCAAAACGGTTGCGGACGCTGGAGGCTACACTCGCGGACTCGACAAGTACGGTGCGATGTCCATTGAAATTCCCGGGTTCAGCCTCTCGAATCACATGTGCGATCAATTCCCCAAACACTTTGTGACCGAAGACGACTCGACCGGTGTCTTGCTGGGCGCCCCGGAACCGGATTTCCCTACCCGGCTGGATGACATGCCGTTATCCCCTGTGAGAATGGTTCCGGTGGTACTGATCACCGCGTCGGAGCTTGAGTACATTCGTGCTGGCGGGCGGGCAGCACGCGATGACCTGGTGGTCCGATTGAAGGCTGCGGGTGTCGGGCATGTGAGCAGTTTGCAGCGTGAGAGTGTTGTTTGACGCTGCAGTGTTCTCAGGTTCCCTTGCTGGTCACGCCTGCCCAAATCGAGATTTTCGCCAAAGACTTGTCCGCCTTTTAATGACGAGGGCAACCTCAAAGGTTTGAGCCGCAAATGAGCAAATTGGGTTGCAGATGTGGGCACGTGATTGTCGATCAGACTGACAGCTTGCCCTACAAGGCGAGTTTACTTCGCGACGAAGTAGAGGATGCATTCTGGGAAGAGGTAAACCAAGAACTCAAGCCCCTGATGACTGCTGCCGAGTCGGGAGACAAGGCTGTGATCGATGGGGCGTTCGGTGAGTTTGCACCTTGGGTCAACGCGACCGACGAATTGATAAGCCGATTATCGAGCCTCCACATCCACCGGACGTTAGATGTTTATGAATGCACGAACTGTGGGCGTCTTTGGGTGCAGAAGGGCGCGGGTAATCAGTTCGTTTCATATGTTCCGGAAGAGGGTGGATATCAGGCGATTTTGTCGGCGACGTCAGGCGATTCCGAGAGCCTGGATTGCGAATAAATAGGGAACTGCTCAGTGTCTAACCGCTATGCCGCCTCCCGAGACAGGATGGCGAATGACTTGAGAAATGCGCAGCTGCTGCAGGGGCAGCGACTTGCTGAGTTATTGCATGACCAATATTACTTTAACGAGGAAAAGTGCCTGTCTGACGTAGGGCCGTTGCTCTGGCGGTGTGGCGAACATCAGAAAGTTGCGATGTACCTGCTGAGCGATGGGGAATGTGTTGGAGCTGATGAGTCCGATCTGGAACCTCCCACTCCCTTCACACTTGATGCCGCGAGCTTCTGCTCGTGGCGTAGGGAAAATCTGCTTCGCAACAGGTCTGCTCTCTTCCTCGAAGGCAAAATCATTACAGCGGTTCAAGGTGTTGTCGATAAAGTGGCAGGCGGAGAGGTTTGGCTTGTCGGCTTTCAAGTTGCCTTCGAGACAGGCGACTGCCTGATCTACCTGAATCAAGGTGACGGTGCAGTCGTTCTGATTAACGAATGGCCCAAGAGGTTGGAGGGTGTCGAAACCTGCTTGGTGACTGCGCTGGAATGAGCGTTTTGTTTAATAGCAGCTTGGGCGAAAATATATGCGTCCCCATTTTTTCGGTAGGAGCGGTCGCGGATGATATGGACGATCAGGAAGACGGTCGGCCAAATAAACAAGCATCCGCCAATCCTTGTTATATCGCGTGTAAAACGCTGATTAGTCGTTCATAAAATTTCGCAAAACTAGGCATTTCCTCTGCAAGTTTTCTGCAGTCCATTCCATTGGCTTCTAACCAAGTTAACAGACGCTCGTTAGTAGCTTCCCCTTCAAGTATGGTGCTAAGCATCTTCTTGGCAGAATTCGGGGATTTATCATTACCGGAAAGCTCCTCTAAGTCAGCGCAATGCTGATATGGATTCTCCTTCGCGGCGCATATGAACCATGATTCTGATTTTGGCCTCGGTACCATCGGAACTCCTCTAGTGAATTCGGCACGCCTAAAGCCCTCTTCAATTGAGGTTTTTTTTTGCTCCCAGATATCGCTCGGATCGCTGTTAGTACCATCGGAATCTCTGAATAGTATTGCTACTGCGACGTCGCCTTCTGCCGCTTCTAACTCTTTCGATATCTCGCCAAGCATTAAGGCGTTGAAAAAGAAAAGCCCAGTCTCCACTCCGTGTTTACGTCCTGCAAAGACGAAGCCGCGCCGCTCATTTTTCTTCGCTGCAAGCCGCTGTGTTAAGTATGCTTCGCTGTAATACCTGTAGGTGCCGAGGTGCGTCTGTAATGGGCTATACTGCATCACCTCTTCGATAATGTAGTCAATGATATATGTCAAGGGGCCTAGTTTATACATCTCATCCTGGCAAAACCCTGCGTGATTAATGCATGCCCCGAGATCGCTTACCCCTTCACCACTACATACTACGATCACATAGCACCCTTTTCCAAATTAGAGCTTTCATCCGCATCGAGCTTTGCACATTCACTAGTGAGATTAGTTAGGCTTGTGTCTACAAAAGCCTCGCCAGGGCCCATTATTGCTAGTTTTTTTTGCATTCTCGGAATGCTGAACAGCGGCCGACTCCGGGTGCCACCATCAAATGTACGATACACAAAATGTACAGATTTCTCAGCTACTTCATCGGATAAGTAATTTAAGATCATGGGACTATGTGTGGTGACGATAACTTGCTGACCTGTATTCTGTAGTAAATGAACAAGGCGCTCTACGATTTCAGGGTTAACTCCATTTTCAACTTCATCAAACAGAAGTGTTGCATTGCCCGATCCCGCTTGAGCAAGAATCGCCAATATCCTGAGTAGCCCATCGTTAACGTGCTTGGCTTCAGTTTCAATAATCTCTCCATTGAATTCTTCAATGATTGATAGTTTTTTCCAGCCGGCTCTTTCCTGCTTAACTTTAAAGTCTAGTACGGCAGGGTAGAACTCTCGCAATAGCGCTGTGAGTTTTTCTCGTTCTTTGCCTTTTATATTGTAGAGATACGGAGAAAGCTTTTCTCCACCGGTGCCAATGTCTATCGCGGCTTCTCGCGATGAGTTTCTCATTAGGTGAGGGGATAGGAGTTCTAGTGATCTAATGTTTAATATTGCATTTCTTACTTCAATTATTTCCGGGCTTAATACGTCATCCTTTAGCGCAGAAAGGATGGAGCCGACATAGTTAAACTCGATCTTAGATGGTTGTGTGTTAAGTATGGAATATCGGCCTCTCGTAAGATTGAATATATATTCGCCCTCGGCTTCAAATATTCTCTCTAGTGTGCAGGAAAGGCTGCTCCTGTTGAAGCTTCCGACCCACGAAAAAAGTTTTCCGCTTTTGACCCTTACCGTTATTCCGATGATGATGTTGGAACTATTGGACAGTTTTGAATGCAAGTCCGAAACGCTCCAGCCGCGTTTTGATAGCCAATTGGTAACGTCGCCGCGCATTAGGTGGGAGGCAAAGTCTAGAAGTTGAAGTACGCTGCTTTTTCCAGCCCCGTTTAATCCAACGAGGCAAGTAAAGTTACCCAGTCCCGTCTTTTCGTCAAGACTAAAGTTGGCTAGTGATTTGAAGCCGTTAACGCTAAAACCTACGATCATAAGATTCCCAGTCTGGCATCCCTTTGATACCTTCTCTTTTTTACAGCAATTCATCGGTTCTACGCAATTATCGCACTCAAGACGAATTGGAGGCTGAGCTCCCTCATCTCATCCGATGAGCTAGCTAAGCCCCGCTCAGCTTAGTCGATTCATGGGGGCGTTTTTGGCCTACTGCTACAATCTCCTTCAGGTCCTAGCGTCAGCTCCAACGTTACAATCACGTCGGGTCGGCTAATGGCCGATAGCTGCCATTAATTTTGGCAGCTTCGGCTGACATCGTTTTCTCCGACCCTCTACTAATCAGTCATGACAGAGGGGTCGGCTTTCAGGTCTTCACCTCAACATGATCCAGCGCCTGATTCACCGCCAACTCACTTAACATCACCAACTGCGCAATCCCGATCGCCGTCTTGCGATGGGCAGGCTCAAGAGTCGCCGCAAAGTTGTTGAGCATTTCGCTGGCCGACCCCAGTGATTCGCTGGCGTTGGCCAGGAGGGATTCGGTGTTGTAGGCCGGGTTGGCCAGGTACATGGGGTCGTGTTTGTGATGGCTGCCCATGATCCGTTGTTGCGGAGTGAGGTAGTGGTCGAGTGCGCGTTCGGCCGCTTCGTTCAGGGTCCGTGAATCCGGAAATTTGTAGGGGGAAACCGGATCGGTTTCCGGTGGGTTCGGTGTTGGCTTGAACATAGATGTAACTCCAGGGTGAGAAAGTGGAGCCATCAGCCTCGCTACCAAACGAGGGTGGTGGCCATACGGAGGTTGGTAGACCGGTCACCTGGATACCCGGCGCGTCCGAAGACGCCCTACGCATGGCCACCATAAAACGAGGACGAAAGAGTCCCTGCAATCTGGTGTTGCGATGCGACAGGTAATCCGGGCTACCAAACCCGATCACTGTTTTTCAGTGACCGGGAAACGATAAAACCCGCACCCCAGACGCACAAGCCGGCGAATTCTGGCGTAGTCGTAGGCAATGACGCAAGACGCTGTAGCCGTGGGGAAGTAATGCCGGGCGTTTCTAAACACCATTCGAAAAACGCTTAAACACGTCGCCCTCGCCATGTCGAAATCAGTCGTCCATGCCGCTCCTGAATAAAAGCGGACTCCAGCCTGCGGGATCACGCGATCCCATCGATTTCAATTTTCCTGTCCGTACCCATTCTTTCTCGGCACCTACCAGCGCACATCACTTTTTAAGCTTGATGAAACGTTTCAGCAGGTTTATAAAAACGGCACAACTCCAAGAAAAGGCTGCTCCCATGACCCCGCTCAAACTCGTTGTTGCCCTCAGCGCACTGTCCGCTGCCTCTCACGCCATGGCCTGGGATTACGTTCTGCTCGACACCGACAAAGCCGCTCAGAACTGGCAGATCACCAGCCAGCAACTCGGCGTGAAAACCGACAAACCCTTCAGCGTCAGCCTGCGCACCTTGCATGGTGGTCGGCAGGAGGGCGTCAGCATCGTCGACATCGATAACGGCACGATGAAACTCTCGGTGGTGCCAACGCGGGGAATGAACGTCTTGCAGGCCTCGGTCGGCGATGTGCGCATGGGCTGGGATTCGCCGGTCAAGGAGGTGGTCAATCCGTCCTTCATCGAACTCAATGGCCGCGGTGGTCTGGGCTGGCTCGAAGGTTTCAATGAGCTGGTGACCCGCTGCGGATACGAATGGGTCGGCCACCCCGGCGTCGACAACGGCGAACTGCTGACCCTGCACGGCCGGGCCGCCAACATTCCGGCGAACAAGGTCACCCTGCACATCGATGAAACGCCACCGTACGCCATCACCCTGCGCGGTGAACTGAAAGAGCAGGCGTTCAAGAAAGTCGACTTCTCGGTCGCCACCGAACTGGTCACCGAACCCGGCAGCGTAGTGTTCGCCCTCAACGACACCCTGACCAACAACGGTGACTATCCGAAGGAATACCAGGCGCTGTACCACAGTAACTTCAGCACCCCGTTCCTGGAGCAGGGCGCTCGCTTCGCCGCGCCGGTGAAACAGGTTTCGCCGTTCAACGACAAGGCCAAGGGCGATTTGGCTGAATGGCAAACCTATCGCGCACCGACCAAGGACTACGACGAAACGGTTTACAACGTCGTGCCGTATGCCGATGCCAAGGGTGATACGTTGACCGTGTTACATAACAAGGCCGGCAGCCTGGGCGTTTCGGTCGGCTTCAATACGCAGACATTGCCGGTGTTTTCCCTGTGGAAGAACACCGATACCCAAGGCCAGGGCTATGTTACCGGGCTGGAGCCGGGGACGAGTTTTTCCTACAACCGCCGTTATCAGCGGCCACTGAACCTGGTACCCACCATCGGGCCGAAGGAACACAAACAGTTCCGCATCAGCTACAGCTTGCTGGCGGATAAGGCGGCGGTGGATAAGGCCTTGAAGCAGGTGAGCGACATTCAGGGCGGGCGGGAGACCGAGGTGCGGCAGACACCGTTGGTTGATCTGACCAAGGGCTGACACCGGCCAGAAAAAGTGGGGACTGATTTATTTTTCCTGAATAAATCAGCGCCCCTTTTTTATTCTGTGATGGCGCTCTCGAACGGGCCCGAATGCCATTCACCATGTCGAAATCAGACACCGTTGTGCCGCTCCCAGGCTATTTGCGATCAACTCCAGGCACGTAAGGTGACGCATCATTTCATCGCCCTGCGTCGTCGTCCGACCGATTTTTAACGCTGCAGCGCTTGAGGTGCGCCGCTCTGGAGCAGGGCAACAGGAAGAAATGATGATCGCCTGACACGTCGTCAGTACGCCCAAACGTCGATCACCAGAGAACAACAAAAACAATGAATAGTCTGAACTCGAAGGACTCGAACGGTCAGTTGGCGCAGGGCTTCAAGCCGCGTCATGTCACCATGCTTTCCATTGCCGGCATCATCGGTGCGGGGCTGTTTGTCGGCTCCGGCCACGCCATTGCCGCCGCCGGCCCGGCAGTCTTGCTTGCTTATCTCTTCTCCGGTCTGCTGGTCGTGCTGGTCATGCGCATGCTCGGTGAAATGGCCGTGGCCCACCCGGACACGGGATCGTTTTCCACCTATGCCGATCAGGCCATCGGTCGCTGGGCGGGGTTCACCATCGGTTGGTTGTATTGGTGGTTCTGGGTGCTGGTGATTCCGATTGAAGCCCTGGCCGCCGGGCATGTGTTGAATCAGTGGTTTCCTCAGGTCGATGCGTGGTTGTTCGCGTTGCTGTCGATCATTTTGCTGGTGGTGACCAACCTGTTCAGCGTGTCCAAATACGGCGAGTTCGAGTTCTGGTTTGCGATGGCCAAGGTGGTGGCGATCATCGGGTTCATCGGGCTGGGTTTTGCGGTGTTGATGGGCTGGATTCCGGAGCGTGAGGCCAGCGGATTGAGCCGCTTGATGGAAGAGCACGGCGGGTTCGCCCCGAATGGTTTGTCGGCGGTGGTCGGGGCCTTTATCACCATCATGTTCAGTTTTATCGGGACCGAAGCGGTGACCATCGCGGCCGCCGAATCGAGCAACCCGGCGCAGAACATCGCCAAGGCCACGCGCTCGGTGATCTGGCGCATCGGCGTGTTTTATCTGCTGTCGATTTTCGTGGTGATTTCCGTAGTGCCCTGGAACGATCCACTGCTGGCGTCCGTCGGCTCATATCAGCGGGCTCTGGAGCTGATGAACATTCCCAACGCCAAATTTCTGGTCGATGTGGTCGTGCTGATCGCGGTGGCCAGTTGCATGAATTCCTCGATCTACATTTCCTCGCGGATGCTGTTCTCGCTGGGCCGACGCGGCGATGCTCCGCAACCGCTGAAAGTGACCTCCGCGGCGGGCGTGCCGAGAGCGGCGGTGATTGCCAGCACCGTGATCGGTGCCGGGGTGACGCTGTTCAGCTATTTCATGCCGGCCGGGCTGTTTCAGTTTCTACTCGCCAGCTCCGGTGCGATTGCGTTGCTGGTGTATCTGGTGATCGCGGTCTCGCAATTGCGCATGCGCCGGATGCTGCGTCGGCAGAACGTCGAGCTGACGTTTCGCATGTGGCTGTTTCCATGGCTGACCTGGCTGGTGATCGCGTTCATCTGCGCCGCGCTCGCGGTGATGATGGTGACGCCCGAGCATCGTCTGGAAGTGACGTCGACCATCGGCCTTGCGCTGACGATTTCCTTTATCGGACTGGTGACCACGCGGCAGCATGGGCAGATGAGGGCGGTGGTTTCGGCGGGCAAGGCCTAGGGTTTTTCTGGTGCTTGAACGGTGGGGCTATCCCCGGCATGGACGCAGGGGAGGTCCGATCACCGGGCTTCGGCTCGCAGCCAACGTCTGACTTCGCCCTGTATCGCGTAGGCCGGAGCCTCGACCGCATTGAAATCCTGCGTATACCGCTGCGCAAACCCGTCGACGCCCCATTCCTGAAACTGCTGCACGTGCTTCAGTTCGTGCGCCCAGAGCGCGACGTTGTGTTCCGCGGTCTCAGCGTCGCGGAACAGAATGATGTCGATCAGCGTCACTGCACCGACATCCGGGTTTTGCAGGATGGCCGTGGCGGCGTTGTATTGGCCGTCGTTGGTGATTTTGTAGTGCACAGCATCGAGGAAACTGGGTTCATACCAGCGCAGCAGTTGCTCCCGGATGTGCGGGGGAATCGGTTTGATGTCGGTGCTGGCGGCTTCGGCGCGGGCCTGAGTCAAGCCCTGCGCCAGGACCGGTGCTGCCATCCGGAAAAGGTCTTCAGACAGGCGCACCGGATCCGGCAGGCAAATGCAGCTGTCGAGGCATACTTGTTTTTCGCCGGCAGGGCATGGGTCAGCCTGGGCTGGTGCTGCAAGCGTCAAGCAAAGGACCAAGGACAAAAAGGAGGGCGCGCCAAAGGCCTCTCGGTGTACGACCCTTTCATTTTGCGTTGCCCCATACATAGTCATTCCATCTACGGGTTGTCAGCGCGAGAGGCTCGGGGGAGGGGCATGGTGGTTTTCTCCCGCGTGGTTTCACTTAAGGCTAGATCAAGCCCGGCAGTTTCACCGACCTGTTTCGCCCCAAGGCCTTGGCACTGTACAGCGCCTGATCGGCGGCTTCGATCAAACCTTGCACAGGGGTTAGTCGGGAACCGGCGGCAGTGGCAATCCCGATGCTGACACTCACTCGTCCCAACGGGCTGGATTCGTGGGAAATGTTCGCTTGCTGCAACCGGTCGAGGATCAGTTGCGCCACGATCTGCGCACCTTCGCTGTCGGTATTGGGCATGATCACGCCCATCTCTTCACCGCCATACCGCGCCACAAGATCCGAGGGACGGCGCACGCACGTCTCCACGACGTTGCCAACGCGTTGCAGGCAATCGTCGCCGGCAACATGCCCGTAGGAATCGTTGAACAGTTTGAAGTAGTCGATATCAATCATCAGCAGTGCCAAGGACGTGCCGTCGCGCTGCGCTCGTCGCGCCTCCAGGTCCAGCGTCACATCGAAACAGCGTCGATTGGCCAGACCGGTCAAGGCGTCCTTCATCGCCAACAACTCGAGTTGCCTGTTTGACGAAAGCAACTGCTGCTGAGTGCCCATCAACTCCGCTTCTACTTGGGTTCTGCGTCGGATATCCAGTATCAAAAACCAGCCGATGAGACCGGTAAGCGCCAGCAGGCCCGTCACCACCACGGCCGATAGCAGCGCTTCCGTTCGCCACGCGGCGAGGGCTTCGCGTTTCCCGAGTGCGACGGTCGTGATCAGCGGCAGCCGGTCACTTTTGCGAAAGGCGTAGAGCCTTTCCACACCGTCCAGGCTGGAGGTGAACGAGGCGGTGCCGACAGAGTGATCCACCAGGTACTTGGCGTAGATCGGTGACTTTGAAAAGTTGCGCCCCATGTCCTGCTCGCGGAAGGGGTAGCGAACCAGCAACGTACCATCGGTATAGGACAACCCGATGGCACCCTCCTGGCCGACATCGATCTTTCCAAACAGCCGTAGAAAGTTTTCGATGCCCAAGGTCACCGCGACCACACCGGCAAACTCACCGCGAGCATCATTGAAGCGTCGACTGACGGTGATGACCCATTCCTGATTGGTGCGGCTCTGAATGGGCGGACCGATAAAGGTCTCGGGGGAGGGATCATCGCGGTGATGAATGAAATAGGCCCGATCACTGCTATTTGCCCCGGCCGGAATCGGCCGGTTGGAGGACATCAGCCAGCGTCCCTGACTGTCGTAGATGGTGATGCCGCTGAGCTGTGGCATCAGCGGCTCCTGCCGGTCGATCAGCGAACTGATCCGCTGGATCTGAACGGGGCCACTCCCTTCGGTTTCCAGGCGTTCGACGAGCCCGAGCAAAAGCGCCGAACTTTGGCGGACAATGCCTTCGGAATAGGTGACAAGCGCCTGGGTCAGGTTCAACCCGTGAACGTCCACTTCCTCCAGCGCTCGCTCTCGAGAGGCCAGCACCTTCCAGACAGTCAGTGAGGCCAGGGAACAACCGATAACCAACAGCAAAAGCACAACCAGGTGTGTATCTCGCTTCACGTCACTACCTTATGGAAAGTCCGTTTTTCCGTTCCAGAGGCTATTGGATCAAGGCAATAACGGCAGCCGTTCGTCCTCATCGTGCGCAAGGATACAAGCAGTCAGGTGTCGCTGCAGCAATAGATGAACGGCTTACAGCACCGAGCCCCGCTGGACCTTCAACCGCGTTTCGGCAGCTTCCAGTTCGGGCGAATGAAGTGGCAGGTGTAGCCATTCGGAATGCGCTCGAGGTAATCCTGATGCTCCGGCTCCGCTTCCCAGAACGGCCCTGCCGGTTCGATTTCGGTAACCACCCGGCCTGGCCACAGGCCCGATGCATCGACATCAGCCGCAGTGTCTTCAGCGATATCGCGTTGCTGCTCGTTCAGGTAATAGATCGCCGAACGATAGCTCGGACCGAGGTCGTTGCCCTGACGGTTGGGTGTGCTCGGGTCGTGGATCTGAAAGAAAAACTCAAGGATCTGCCGATAGCTGATCACAGCAGGGTCGAAGACGATTTCGATGGCCTCGGCGTGATTGCCATGGTTACGGTAAGTGGCGTTCGGCACATCGCCACCGGTGTAACCGACCCGCGTCTGCAGCACGCCGGGGTAGCGGCGCAACAGATCCTGCATGCCCCAGAAGCAGCCGCCGGCGAGAATCGCAGTTTCGGTTTGAGTGGTCATGGCATGTCCTTCCTCTCGAATGGGTCGCAGATGTTCCTTGATATGAGGGAGTGTGGGCTGATTCCAAGGTTGAGCCGGTAAATAAATCGTGAAGCGCGGGCTCGCTCAGCGATCCGTGCGCGGCATCGCCGCAATCGGCTGGATTTGCCGGGATGCCTGCGCCGAGCACCAGCGATTCCGCCCTTGCTGCTTGGCCTGATACAGACAGGTATCGGCCGCCTTGAGCAAAGTCGCCGGGGTCACCGCGTCGTCCACCGGATAACGCGTGGTGATCCCCGCACTCGCAGTGACATACCCCAGCGGATGCCCGGCATGTTCAAGCTCCAGCGAGCGAATGGTCTGCAGAATGTCTTCGGCCACCTGAATCGCTCCGGCGCTGTCGGTGTTGGGCAGGAGCACGGTGAATTCCTCGCCGCCGTAGCGCACGGCCAGGTCCGAAGGCCGCTTGACCGCTTTGCGGATGCCGTCGCCGACCGCGATCAGGCAGTCGTCGCCAGCGGCATGGCCGTACTGGTCGTTGTAGCGCTTGAAGTAGTCGACATCGAGCATGATCAATGACAGCGGAGAACCTTGACGCCGGGCCAGGCGAATCTCGTCCGCCAGCGCCGCGTCCAGTCGACGGCGATTGCCGAGGCCTGTGAGGCTGTCGGTCAGCGCCATGTCGCGCATGGTCTTGTGCGCGGAACGGATCTCCCGTTCCATCGCGATTCGCTGGCGCAACTGGCTCAGCACGATGAGCCCGAAACAGGCCAGCACCAGAATCATGAACACCAGCACGAAGCCGTTTTTCAGCAGGTCCTGGCGCCACGGCGCGATGATGGAGTCATGGGACAAACCGGCCTCGACCACCAGCGGGTAAGTGGTCAGTGCGCGATACCCGTAAAGGCGCTCAGTGTCGTCGACCACCGCCCTGATCTGGGCGATGCCCTGGTTGGAGCTGGGCAGGTAGGTCTTGAAAATCTCGCTGTTCGCCAGGCTTTTTCCGACCACCGAGGCAATGAACGGCCGGCGCACGAGGATCGTGCCGTCGCGCATCGCCAGCACCAGCGCGCCTTTGTCGTCGATACGGAAATCACCGTAGTAATCGACGAAATAACTGACCTTGACCGTCCCCAGCAGAACGCCGGCGAACGAGCCGTCGGGGTTATTCAAACGGCGCGAGATCGGAATGATCAGGTCATGGGTGGAACGGCTCTCCACCACCTGACCGATGCGCACGCGCCGGTCTTCATGGGTGCGGTGGTACTGGAAATAATCGCGGTCAGCGTTGTTGGCGGTTTCGGGCGTGACCTCCTTGTCGGTCACGATCCAATGGCCGTCCGGGCCGTAGATGAACAGGCCGTGCAGCTGCGGCATGATTTTCGACTGCTGAACGAGCAGCTTGTGAATGCGTGCCACATCCAGGTTCTGCAGCCCATCGCCTTCGACACGCTCGGCCAGCCCGGCGGTCAGCACATCGACCTGGCGAATGGTGTCCTCGGCATGCTGCGCCGTGGCGCGAGCAAGGTTGGTCACCGAATCACGCGCGGAGGCAAAGACCGAACGATAGTCGCGCCACGTCCGCCAGCTCTCGACCGCCAGAAAAGCCACGACCACCATCAGCATGAAACTGACGGTCAGGCGAAAGGTCGAGCCGGCCTTCACGCCCTTGCGGGTCGCGCGCGGTGCTTGATCTGGCGTGGGCGCTTGCGTGTTGCGTCCGGGCATCAACATTTCCCTGGAGGTCGGTCTGAGCGGGTGAGCATTATGACAAGGATAGGCGCGAAGGTCGGGCCGGCTGTGTGAACTGGCTGGCAGTTTGAGTTGATTGTCCGTTTTGGGTTGACGGTGAAACGCTTTTCAGACGATTTATCGCTTTCAGGCGAGTCAGTAATCTGTGCCCATCTTGAACGCAAACGCACTTCCACAACTAAAAAGGGATTCATACATGAGCACTCCAACCTACAACCGCCTGAACAAAGACGACGCCGTGGTTCTGCTGGTCGACCACCAGACCGGTCTGATTTCTCTGGTTCAGGACTTCTCGCCAAACGAGTTCAAGAATAACGTGCTGGCGCTGGCCGATCTGGCCAAATTCTTCGAATTGCCGACCATCCTCACCACTAGCTTCGAACAAGGCCCGAACGGCCCGCTGGTGCCGGAACTCAAGGAAATGTTCCCGGACGCGCCGTACATCGCCCGCCCAGGCCAGATCAACGCCTGGGACAACGAAGACTTCGTCAAGGCGATCAAGGCCACCGGCCGCAAGCAGATCATCATTGCCGGGGTCGTGACCGATGTGTGTGTAGCGTTCCCGACCCTGTCGGCGCTGGCGGAAGGGTTTGACGTGTTCGTGGTGACCGACGCTTCCGGCACCTTCAACACCACCGTGCAGCAAGCCGCGTGGAATCGCATGACCCAGGCCGGCGCACAGATGATGAACTGGTTCTCGGTGGCCTGCGAACTGCACCGCGACTGGCGCAACGACATCGAAGGCCTGGGCAACCTGCTGTCCCAGCGCATTCCGAACTACCGCAACTTGATGAACGGCTATGCCGCACTGACGGCGCATCAGAAATAACCGGATGCCGGATGGGCGAAAGCCTGCTTTGAAAAAAGCAGGCTTTCGTCGTTTCTACCGCAAACAGCAGAGCAGGGGACTCATCACCTCAAACCATGACGACAATCTTCCCGACCTGTTGATTGGCCTCAAGAAAACGGTGCGCTTCCTGAATGTCATCCAGGGCAAATGTCCTGGCAATGATCGGTTTCAGCGCACCCGAAGCCAGTCCGTCTCCGATGAAAGCCTTGGCGCGCGCCAGGATGGCCGGGTCGGAGACGATCTCCGTATAGAGGTAACCCTTGAGGGTCAGGCATTTGCCCAGCACGGTGAACAGCGGGAACGGCGTCGGTTCCGGGCTCAGGGCACCGTACTCCAGCAGGATGCCGCCGCGCGCCATGCTTTGGGTCAGCGGTTCGAACGACGGGCCGCCCACCGGATCGAACACCACCCGCGCGCCTTTGCCGTCGGTCAGCGCCATGACCGCTGCAACCATGTCTTCTTCGTCGCTGACGATCACGTGCGCCGCGCCGGCGTCGAGCAAGGCTTTTTTCTTGGCACGGGTGCGGGTGACGGCAATCGAGGTGGCGCCGACCATTTTGGCGATCTGGAAGGCTGCCAGGCCGACGCTGCTGGAGGCGGCGGTGACGATCACGAAGTCGTCCTTTTGCAATTTGGCCTGTTCGACCAGCGCACCCCACGCGGTGACGTATTGCATCCACGACGCCGCCGCTTGTTCAAACGACAGGTTCTGCGGGTGTTTGACGGTGAGGTGGGCGGGCACGTTGGCCAGCTCGCCGTAAGTGCCCCAGCGCGCGATGTCCAGCGGCGGAATCAGGCTGACGGCATCACCGATCTTGAACTCGCTGGTGTTGGCGCCGACTGCGACCACCACGCCAGCAGCTTCGTAGCCGAGACGACTGGGAAACTCCGCTTCCTGCAGATAGGCGTGATTACGGAACATCACTTCGGCGCGATTCAGGCCAAAGGCTTTGACCTCAATCTGCACTTCGTCCGCAGCGGGCGCCGGGACGTCGACGTTTTCCAGTTTCAGGACACTCGCGTCACCGTATTCATGAATCCTGACAATGCGTGCCATCTTTACTTCCTCGGTTATCGATGAAATTACACTGGCGTGATCCAGTGCCATGGACGCCAATTTAGGCTTTGGACTGCTTCGGATAAAGGCCTGGGATGACAGCAGCCTGTCAACGCCGCCCAGTCCGCGTACTCACATCAACCCAAACCGCCAACACCAGAATGCTGCCCTTGACGATCATCTGCCAGTAACTGTCGACGTCGAGCATGGACATGCCGTTGTCCAGGCTGGTGATGACCAGGGCGCCGAGGAGGGCGCCATAGACTGTGCCGGAACCGCCACGCATCGAGGTGCCACCGATGAAGCAGGCGGCGATGGCGTCGAGTTCGCCCATGCTGCCGGCCGAGGGGGAGCCGGCGGCCAGGCGCGCGGTGTTGACCACGCCGGCGAGGGCGCACATCACGCCCATGATCCCGAAGATCCAGAGCTTCACGGCCTGCACATTGATACCGGACAGGCGCGTCGCTTCCATGTTGCTGCCCACGGAATAGACGCGTCGGCCGAACACGGTCTGGCTGGTCACATAGCTGAATCCGCCCAGCAGGATCAGCAGGAGCAGGACCGGCACGGGAATGCCGTCATAGCTGTTGAGGGTCTGGACAAAACCGGCCAGTACCGCGCCGATCAACAACACCCGTGCCACGTCACGCGCCAGTGAATGTGCCGCGAGGCCATGAAGGGCGCGATTGCGTCGCTGTTTCCAGGTCAGGAACAACGTCAGTGCGAACAGCAGGACACCCATACCGGCACCGATCGCATGTGGCAGATAACCCTGGCCAATGTAGACGAGTTCCGGCGACACCGGAGCGATGGTGGTGCCGCCGGTGATCCCCAGCAAAATCCCCCGGAAAGCCAGCATGCCCCCCAGCCCCACGATAAATGACGGAATGCGCAGGTAGGCCGCCATGTAGCCGTTGGCGAGGCCGATCAGCAGTCCGCACACCACCACAAGGCTCAGGTTCGCCAGCAGTGGTATGTGATAGACAACGTCGAGAATGGCTGCCACGCCACCGAGCAGGCCCAGCAATGAGCCGACGGACAGATCGATCTCGCCGCTGATGATCACCAGCACCATGCCGCAGGCGAGAATCCCGGTAATCGACATCTGGCGCAGCAGGTTGGAGAGGTTGCGTGGTGTCAGGAATCCGCCCTCGGTCTGCCAGCTGAAGAACAGCCAGATCAACGCCACGGCAAACACCAGTGCGAGCATCTTGTAGCGGGTGAAGAGTTGTTTGACCTGATTCATTTACGCGGATTTCCGATCTTTATTGTTATGGCTGTCAGGCTGGCTGAGTGCGGCGGCGAGTACCTGTTCCTGAGTGAGTTCATGGTTGACGAAATCGCCCTGCAACCGGCCTTCGCCGATCACCAGTACGCGGTCAGAAACGCCGAGCACTTCGGCCAGCTCCGAAGACACCATGATGATCGACACACCCTCAGCGGCCAGCATCCCCATCAACTTGTAAATCTCGTACTTGGCGCCGACATCCACCCCTCGGGTCGGCTCGTCAAGGATCAGTACTCTGGGTCTGGTCAGCAGCATCTTCGCCAACACGGCTTTTTGCTGATTGCCTCCGGACAGGCTGGTGATCGGCAGGAACGGGCTCGCGGTCTTGAGGTGCAGGCGCGAAATTTCCCGATCGATGCTGCCCAGTTCGGCTTCGGCGTCGATGCGGGTCAGTTTCGAGAAACTGTCCAGCACGGCCAGGGTGATGTTCTGGCCGACACCCAGGTCGGGAATGATCCCCTGACGCTTGCGGTCCTCGGGCACCAGGCACACGCCGGCGCGGATTGATTTGAGCGGCGTGCGGGTGTCGATGGGGTGGCCGTCCAGCCAGACTTCGCCTTCGTGGCGACCGGGGTAGGCGCCGAACAGCGCGGTCACCAGTTCGGTGCGGCCTGCACCGACCAGCCCGGCGATGCCGAGGATTTCCCCGCGTCTGAGGCTGAACGAAACGTCGTCGACCCGTTTGCGTTTGGGGTTGTCGACGTCGTAGCAGGTGATGTGGCGCGCCTCGAAAATCACCTCGCCGATGTCGTGGGGTTCGGTGGGGTAGAGGCTGCTCATTTCCCGGCCGACCATCTGGGTGATGATCTGTGGAATATCCATGTTTTCCATGGCGGTCGTGGCGATGTGTTGACCGTCGCGGATCACCGAAATGGTGTCACACACGGCGGCCACTTCATCGAGCTTGTGGGAGATGTAGACGCAAGCGACGCCCTTGGCCTTGAGATCGCGGATGATGTCCAGCAACACCTCGATTTCCGAACGGGTCAGGGCCGATGAAGGCTCGTCGAGGATCAGCAGACGTGCCTGTTTGTTCAGGGCCTTGGCGATTTCCACCAGTTGCTGATAACCGCCGCCGTACTGCGAAACCGGCAGTGACACGTTCATGTCCGGCACTTTCAGTTCACGCATCAGGGCTTCGGCGCGGTGGATCATCGCCGGGTAATTCATCCGCCCACCCGGCAGCGTCAGCTCATGGCCCATGAAAATGTTTTCGGCCACCGAGAGGTCGGGAACCAGCGTCAGTTCCTGGTGAATGATGACGATACCAGCGGCTTCCGTTTCGCTGATCGATTGCGCTTTGAGCGGCTGACCGTCCCAGAGGATTTCACCGTCCCAGGTGCCATGGGGATAGACCGCAGACAGGATTTTCATCAGCGTGGACTTGCCGGCGCCATTCTCGCCGCACAGCCCGACGCACTCACCCGGCCGGACCTTGAGGTCGATGCCGTTGAGCGCTTTGACACCGCCGAAGGTTTTGACGATGCCGTTCATTTGCAGCAGATAGTCGGACATGGCAAAGACTCACAAGCGGCAGATACGGGACTGAACCCGCAGGAGCAGAACGCCTGCGGGGGCATCACTCAACGAGTGTTTACTGTCCGGCGATCTGCGCCTTGGTATAGAAGCCGTCCTGTTCCAGCAGGTCGATGTTGTCCTTGGTCAACGGAGTCGGGGTGAGCAGGATGGTGTCGACTTTTTTGCTGCCGTTGTCGTATTGCGAGCTGTAGGCGGGTTTCTCGTTGCGCGCCAGTTGCACCGAGAGTTTGGCGGCTTCGGAGGCAATCAGTTTCAGCGGTTTGTACACCGTCATGGTTTGAGTGCCGGCGATGACCCGCTTGACCGCTGCCAGGTCCGCGTCCTGTCCGGAGATCGGTACTTTGCCGGCCAGTTGCTGAGCGGCCAGGGCCTGAATGGCGCCACCGGCCGTGGCGTCGTTGGAGGCGACGATGCCGTCGATTTTGTTGTCGTTGCGGGTCAAGGCGTTTTCCACAATGCTCAGCGCTTCTGTCGGGTTCCATTCCTTCACCCACTGCTGGCCGACGATCTTGATATCGCCCTTGTCGATGGCCGGCTGCAGCACCTTCATCTGACCTTCGCGCAACACTTTCGCGTTGTTGTCGGTGGGCGCGCCACCCAGCAGGAAGTAATTGCCCTTGGGCGCTGCATGCAGCACGCCGCTGGCCTGCATCTCGCCGACCTTTTCGTTATCGAAGGAAATGTAGGCGTCGATATCGGCGTTGAGGATCAGACGGTCATAGGACACGACCTTGATGCCGGCTTTCTTCGCCTCGGCCACGGCATTGGTCAGCACGGTGGCGTTGAACGGCACGATGACGATGACATCGACGCCTCGGGAAATGAGGTTTTCGATTTGCGAAATCTGCTTTTGCTCGTTGGCATCGGCCGACTGTACGAAGACCTTGGCGTCCATTTTTTCCGCTGCGGCAACGAAGTAATCCCGGTCTCGGGACCAGCGTTCCAGTCGCAGGTCATCGATGGAGAAGCCGATTTTCGGGTGGGCAGCATCGGCCATAACCGGTAACGACAATAGCGCCAGGGCGCTGGCCAGCAGCGTGCGTTTTACATTCTTCATGGTGGTGCGTCCTTTTATTTTTGTTTGAAAGACACGGCCTGACGATGAATATCGGGCTGGTGGAACTGTAGAGAATCAGTAGGCGAAACGGACTACAGATTTGTCGCGCAAATGTCACAGCGCCCGCGGTCCCCATTGGCGATCAGCGATAGATAAACCGGTTGACGACGTTTTCGAGCATTTCCTGCCGACCGCTGACGGCCTGTGGGTTCAATTCGTTGGCAAAGGCGTGCTCGGCCAGGGACTGGAGATTGAAGTCGCCTGCCAGCACCGACTGGCCGAAGGGCTGCTGCCAGCCGGCATAGCGTTGGTCCTTGAGCCGTTGCAGCTGATCGTTCTGGACCATGGCGGCGGCCCGCTCGAGCGACAGGGCGAGGACGTCCATGGCACCGACGTGACCGTGGAACAGATCGGTCTCATCGAGGCTCTGGCGGCGCACCTTGGAATCGAAGTTGAACCCGCCATTGCCGAAACCGCCGGCCTTGAGGATTTCATAGGTGACCAGGGTCATCTCCTCGACGCTGTTGGGGAATTGATCGGTGTCCCAACCGTTTTGCGGGTCGCCCCGGTTGGCATCGATGCTGCCGAAAATCCCCAGCGAGACGGCCGTCGCCACCTCGTGATGAAAACTGTGACCGGCCAGAGTGGCGTGGTTGGCCTCGATGTTGACCTTGATTTCCTTTTCCAGACCGAACTGCTGGAGAAAACCGAACACGGTGGCGCTGTCGTAATCGTACTGGTGCTTGGTCGGTTCCTGCGGTTTGGGCTCGATCAGCAGGTCACCTTTGAAGCCGATCTTGTATTTGTGCTCGACCACCATGCGCATGAAGCGGCCCAGTTGTTCGCGCTCGCGTTTCAAGTCGGTGTTGAGCAGGGTTTCGTAGCCCTCGCGACCGCCCCACAACACATAGTTGGCGCCCTTGAGGCGTTGAGTGGCGTTCATGGCGCTGAAGACCTGGGCGGCAGCGCAGGCGAACACTTCAGGATCCGGGTTGCTGGCGGCACCGGCGGCAAAGCGCGGATTGCTGAAGCAGTTGGCGGTGCCCCACAGCAGCTTGATCCCGCTTTCTTCCTGATGGCGTTCCAGGTGATCGATCATCTGTGCGAAGTGGTTGCGGTACTCCTTCAGCGAATTGCCTTCGGGGGCGACATCCGTGTCATGAAAGCAGTAGTAATCGATACCCAGCTTGGAGAAAAACTCGAACGCGGCCTGCGCCTTGCCGATGGCCAGCTCCATCGGGTCACCGGCGTGTTGCCACGGGCGCTTGAACGTCCCGGAGCCGAACACGTCGGAGCCAGGCCAGACAAAGGTGTGCCAATAACAGGCGGCCATGCGCAGATGTTCGCGCATGGGCTTGCCGAGGATGATTTTGTCGGCGTCGTAATGACGGAAGGCGAGGGGCGCATCGCTGGCAGGACCTTCGTAGCGGATCCGGTCGACATCGGGGAAGTACGGCATTGGCAATGTCCTTGTTGTTCTTGGTTGTTGTTCTTGGGCGTGTCCCGATACTAGCAACGGCCCCGTGCCTGCCGATTACGAAAATCACCAACACGCAGTGCGATTTTGCGTATTGAGATTCGCCCTCTGCGCGCCTAGTCTGTGCACACCGCCTCTACGGCAAGAGGCCCGGAACAAGCCTGAAAACAATGAAAACCGTACCGCCTGTTCACCGCATCGCCCTGTTATTCAACGGGAGCAAGATCTATGACCGCGGCATCATCAGCGGCATCGGCAACTACCTGAGCAGCACGCGCGCGTCCTGGGACCTGTTTCTGGAAGAGGATTTTCTCTGCCGCTTGAAAGGTATCGAGCGTTGGCAAGGTGACGGGATCATCGCCGACTTCGACGATCCGCTGATTGGCGAGGCGCTGGCCGATATCAAGTTGCCCGTGGTAGCGGTGGGTGGTTCTTATCAGGATGAACGGGCCTATCCCAAGGGGATCCCGTACGTCGCGACCGACAATAACTTGCTGATCACCATGGCTTACGAGCACTTGATCGAGGCCGGGCTGCAACGGTTTGCCTGTTTCAGCCTGCCTGAGGCGCAGGCCAACCGCTGGGCCCAGGAACGCGAAAAGGCTTTTCTGCGATTGATGCAACGGGACGGCTTGCACGCCGAGGTCTATCGCGGCATGGGCACCAGCGCGCCGCTGTGGGACAGCGCCGTCGAACAGTTGATCGCCTGGCTGCAAAGCCTGCCCAAACCCATTGGCATCATCGCGGTCAGTGACGCCCGCGCCCGGCAGTTGCTGCAAGCCTGCCTGACCGCCGGAATCGCCGTTCCGGAACAGGTGGCGTTGATCGGCATCGACAACGACCCGCTGACTCGCAGCCTGACTCGGGTCCCGCTAAGTTCGGTGATCCAGGGCACCGAAACCATGGGCCGCACCGCCGCGCAACTGCTGCACCAGATGCTGCACGGCAAACCGTCAACGGGCGCGCATGTCCTGATCCCGCCCGAAGCGATCAACGTCCAGGTGTCGAGCTTGCATCAACCGTTGGGCAACCCCTATGTGATGCAGGCGCTGCTGTTCATCCGCCAATATGCCTGCCAGGGCATCAAGACCGCGCAAGTGGCGGCTTATGTCGGTGTGTCGCGTTCCTCGCTGGAGTCGCACTTTCGCACGGTGCGTGGTTGCAGCGTGCATGACGAGATTCTGCGTTTCAAACTGGCGGCGGCCACTCGCGGGCTGGAAAAAACCGACACGCCGATTGCGGACGTTGCCCGCACGTGCGGTTTCAAATCCGCGCAGTACCTGCACACGGTGTTCCGTCGAGAGTTCGGGTGTACGCCCCGGGAATATCAGCAGGGCGCCAGATAGACGGCCATTCAAAAGCGATCCAGTCGATAGGGCTCGCTCGACGGGAGAATACGCGCCGTGTCCTGCGCCGACGGCAATACCATCCCCCCAACCATCTCCGCCGTCACCGCCGCCTGCGTCAGCCCCAGATGTTGATGCCCGAACGCAAGCAATACTTTGCCGTCACACACCCGATCGATCACCGGCAACGAATCCGGCAGCGATGGCCGAAACCCCATCCACGGTGTGGCTGCTTCGACACTCAACTCATCACGAAACAACCCCTGGCTCAACCGATGCAACTGCCAGGCGCGGGCCATGGTCGGTGGGGCTTCTAGGCCGGCGAATTCCACGGTGCCGGCCAGGCGCAGCCCTTCGGACATTGGGGTCATGATGAATTTGCGTTCCAGCGAGGTGACGGGGAAGGGCAGTCGGTTGTGTTCGTGAGGCAGCATCAGGTGATAGCCGCGCTCGGTGTCCAGCGGGACTTTTTTGCCAGTCAGTGCAGCGGTGAGTTTTGCCGAGTGGGCGCCACAGGCGATCAGTACCTGGCGAGCGGACAGGGCGCCGGTTCCGGTCATCAGATTGACGCCATGCTCGTGCAGTTGCCCGCCCTGAACGGCCTGTTTCACAAACTGCACGCCGCTGGCTTTCGCCGCCTCGACCAACTCACAAACGACGCGGTAGGGATCGATGAAATGCCCGGTGTTCGGGAAAAACAGTCCGCCCTGAATCTGTTCGCTGAGTTGCGGCGCGGTCTCGCGTACCTCCCCGGCTTGCCACCAATCTACCGGCACTTGTTGCTGTTGCATGCGTCGCTGCAATGCTTCAAGGGCCGGGCGTGAGTCGGGTCGTTCGAACACCAGCAGCGAACCTTCCATCTTCAACAGCTCGGGGCGCTGAATGTCATTCAGCAAGCGGTGCCAGGCATCCAGCGAGCTTTCATTCAGCGCGCGCAACCCGGCAACGGTGCGCTGGAACGGTGCCGAGCGCAGGTTCAGCAACAGCCGTGCGAACCAGGGCAGGGCGCGGGGCAGGTATTTCCAGTCCAGACGCAGCGGGCCCATCGGGTCCATGAGCATGGCCGGCAGGCGTTTGAGGATCGAGCTGTCGGCAATCGGAAACACCTGCTCGGTCGCCAGGTGTCCGGCGTTGCCGAACGAGGCGCCGTGGCCCGGTTCCTGCGGGTCGATCACCACCACCCGCAAACCCTGACGGGCCAGGCGCAGGGCACTCGCGACACCGATGATGCCGGCGCCGACCACGGCGATGTCGTACGGGTTATTCGGCATTTTTCGCGGTTTCCCTTTGGCCATCGAGCAAGCGACGCAGCGACAGTGGATTGGCGTGTTTGAGCGCGGACGGCAGCAGGCGGTCGGGGAAATCCTGATAGCAGACCGGGCGCAGGAAACGCAGGATCGCCGCGGTGCCCACCGAGGTGGTGCGCGAATCGGAGGTCGCCGGGAACGGCCCGCCATGCACCATCGCATCGCAGACTTCAACGCCGGTCGGCCAGCCGTTGACCAGCAGGCGTCCTGCCTTGCGCTCCAGGGTCGGCAGCAAGGCGCGGGCCTGTTCCAGGTCCTCGTCATCCAGGTGCAGCGTGGCGGTCAGTTGGCCTTCCAGCTGTTCGAGCACCTGACGGATTTCAGCGTCGCTGGCGCATTGCACGATCAAGGAGGCGGCGCCGAAGGCTTCGGCCTGCAACGAATGATCGGCGAGGAAGTCGGCGGCGTCGGTGACGAACACATGAGCCTGGCCCTGATTCGGATCCGACGCGCGCTGGCCGACGGCGGCAATACGCGCCCGGGTATTTTCCGCGAGGGCATTCACGCTGGATTCGTAGGCGTTGAAAATTCCCGGCGTGAGCATGGTCTGCGCGGGACTGCGCTGGATCAGTTCGCTGGCTGCGCCAATGAAAGCGTCCAGCGCCGGCCCCTTGCGAGCGATGACCAGACCGGGATTGGTGCAGAACTGACCGGCGCCCAATGTCAGCGAAGCCACAAAACCCTGGGCCAATGCCTCGGCGCGATTTTGCAGAGCTGCCGGAAACAGCAACACCGGATTGATCGAACTCATTTCCGCATACACCGGAATCGGCTCGGGCCGGGCTTGAGCCGCTTTGATCAGCGCGAGACCACCACTGCGCGAACCGGTGAAGCCGACAGCCTTGATCCGGGGATCGCTGGCCAGCGCAATCCCGACTTCACGGCCCAAGCCATAGAGCAACGAGAACACACCTTCCGGCAAACCACAGGCCTTGACCGCTCGCGCAATAGCGCGGCCGACCAGTTCGCTGGTGCCGGGATGGGCGCCGTGGGCCTTGACGATCACCGGGCAGCCGGCGGCCAGCGCCGACGCGGTATCGCCACCGGCCACCGAGAACGCCAGTGGAAAGTTGCTCGCGCCAAACACCGCCACCGGGCCCAGTGGAATCTGGCGCTGACGCAGATCCGAACGCGGCATTGGCTGGCGTTGCGGCTGCGCGGTGTCGACTCGCACATCCAGCCATTCACCGGCCCGCACGGTGTGGGCAAACAAGCGCAGTTGCTGACAGGTGCGGCCCCGTTCTCCCAGCAGGCGCGGGCGCGGCAGGCCGGTTTCGGCCAAGGCGCGGTCGATCAGTTCGTCGCCGAGGGCTTCGATTTCGCCCGCGATGGTTTCAATGAATTCGGCTCGTGCCTCGAGCGATGTCTCGCGATAACGGTCGAGCGCCGTCCAGGCCAGTGCGCAGGCCTGCTCGACATGCTCGGCAGAACCACCGGCGTAGGCCGGCTCCAAACGCAGGTTGGTGGCGGGATTGATCCCTTGGATGACGTCGCGGTCGCCGGTGAGGGTTTGCTGACCGATCAGCAGTTGGCCCGTCAGGGTCATGGCGCATTCCTTATCAATAAAACAGGTCACGAATAAGGCCCGCCGCCGTGGGTGGCGGCGGGCTGGAGCGCAGCGGCAGGTCAGGCGAAGTTCTGTTCCGCCGACCAGTTTTCGTACCAGTGACGGAACAGCGTGTACTGGGCTTCCGCGTAACGGCGTTGCGAGTCGCTCAAGGCATCGGTTTCGTTGAAATGCAGGGTGTATTCCTTGTCGCCGTTGAGCACCATCAGGTGTTTGTAATACAGCACCAGATCCGTGCCTTCGTCGAAGGACGACAGCACCGCCAGCGCCGATTCCAGTTCGCGGGCCTGGCGCCGGGCCTTGGCGTCACCCTTGGCGGCCTGCTTGCTCAGGGCCACCAGTTGCAGCACTTCGCGGGGCAGGGCGTTGCCGATTCCGGTGATGGCGCCGGTGGCGTTGCAGTTGACGAAGCCGTGCACCACTTGGGTGTCGACACCGACCATCAAGGTCACGTCATCATCCTTGGAGGTGATGTTTTCAGCGGCGTAGCGCAGGTCGGCGCCACCGCCGAATTCCTTGAAGCCGATCAGGTTCGGGTATTCACGGCGCAGTTCGAAGAACAGGTCGGCGCGGGTGGCGAAGCCGTAGTAGGGGCTGTTGTAGATCACAGCCGGCAGGTTCGGCGCGGCTTGCAGAATCGCCGCGAAGTGGGCCTTTTGCGCCGCCGCCGAAGCACCACGGGACAGCACCCGAGGAATCACCATCAACCCCTGCGCGCCGACCTTCGCCGCATGGGCCGCGTGGGACACCGCTTCACGGGTGTTGACCGCGCCGGTGCCGACGATAGTCGGAATGCCGGCGGCCACCAGCCGCGCCACACCTTCCTGACGCTCCGCTTCGGTGAGCAGCGGCCAGTCGCCCATGGAGCCGCAGTACACGACCGCGCTCATGCCGATGTCGATCAGCTCGCGACCCTTGGCCACCAGCGCATCGAAGTCCGGTTTGCGCGCGGCGGTGCACGGGGTCATCAGGGCGGGCATGCAGCCGGTGAAGATGTTGTCGCTCATTATTGTTCTCCTTGGAACGGTCTTTCAGAGGGGGTTGAAAAAACAGCGCAGCGGCTCAGATGCCCCACGCGAACGGATCGGTTTCGTCGATCAGCAGCGTGCTGTCGGCGGTCATGTGGGCGCGGCCGGTGATGTACGGGCGGATGCGTTCGCCTTCCCATTCAAAGCGGCCTTCAAACTGGCTGCCGGTGATGCTCGCCTGCACCCAGCGCTCGCCGGGCGCGAGTTTTTCGTCGGCGGCCAGGCACGCCAGTTTGGCGCTGGTGCCGGTGCCGCAAGGGGAGCGGTCGTAGGCTTTGCCGGGGCACATGACGAAGTTGCGGCTGTCGGCTTCGGCGTCATCGGCGAACAGTTCGATATGGTCGATGAGCGCGCCGTCCTCGCCATGGATGCCTTGCTCTTCGAGGGCCTTGAGCATTTTCCAGGTGAGGTCGGTCAGGGTTTCGACGTTGTCCATCGTCAGGGTCTGGCCGTGTTCGGAGACCAGGAAAAACCAGTTGCCGCCGTAGGCCACGTCGCCGAGGAAACGACCGTATCCCGGCACTTCCACCGCCACCTGCTTACGAAATCGATAAGCCGGCACGTTGCCCAGAGTCACGGCACCGTCTTCATGCAACGTTGCGCTGACCGGGCCGACCGGGGTGTCGATCTTGTGCACCCCCGGCGCGATCAGCCCCAGGTGCTGCAGCGATGCGACCAGACCGATGGTGCCGTGGCCGCACATGCCGAGGTAACCGGCGTTGTTGAAGAAGATCACCCCGCAGGTGGCGTCCGGCGACACCGGCTCGCAATACAGCGCGCCCACCAGCACATCGTTGCCACGCGGTTCCAGCAGGCAGGCGCGGCGCCATTGGTCATGCTGGTTGCGCAGGGCATCGCGCTTCTCGGCCATGGTGTGGCCGGGCAGATCGGGAAAACCTTTCATCACCAGACGCGTGGGCTCGCCGCCGGTGTGGGAATCAATGACGTGTACTCGTTTCATGGACAGGTCCCGTTAAGTGATTTCAGTAAGCGCCGGCGGCGCGAGGATTGGCGGTGGAGGCGGGGGACGGCGAAGCGACTTCGCTTTCATCCTCTTCGGATTCCAGGCGCAGCAGGTGTGCCGGTACGCCGGTAGCGGCGCCCCAGTAATAAATGCCCATTGCACAGGCTGCGACGACCAGGGTGTCGAATGGATGGATGAGGATGCCCAGGCCGCCGAAGGTGCCGAGTTTCGACAGGACGATGGTCACCGCGTAGAAGGCGATCAGCCACGCTGACGAGCGCACTTGCCGGGACAGGCTGAGGTGAGAGGTCGGCACGAAGCGGCCGCAAAGCAGGTAGACGACGAACATCAGGATTTGCAGGCCGAGCAGCCAGGACACGGTGTTCCAGCCCGACCAGTAAACGATCAGCGCAGCGATGATGAACGACACCGGCCCCAGCACGCCCATGCACTTGACCCGGAACGGGCGCGGCATGTCGGGGGCATTGCGACGCAGCGCGGCGACGGTCACTGGAGCGACGGCGTAGCTCAGTACCAGCGCGGCGGACACCACGTTGATCAACGCTTCCCACGATGGGAACGGCAGGGTCCAGAACACCGACAGGGCGAAGGTCAGCCACAGTGCCGGACGCGGGATGCCGGACTTCGCGTCGATGTGGGTGAAGACCTTGAAGAAGGTGCCGGTCTGCGCCCAGCCGTAGATCACTCGAGGCGTAGCGTTCATGTAGATGTTGCCGCAGCCGCTGGGGGAGATTACCGCGTCGGCGACCACCAGATACGCCAGCCAGCCCACGCCCAGCGTCAGGGCGATGTCGCGGTACGGCAGGGCGAATTCCTTGGAAACCCCGGCCCAGCCATTGGCGAGCAGTTCGGTCGGGATGCCGCCGAGGAAGGCGGTTTGCAGCAACACGTAGATCGCAGTGGAAAGCAGCACCGACAGGATCAGCGCAATCGGGATGGTGCGTTGCGGGTTCTTCACTTCGCTGGCCACCGAGATGATCGGGGTCAGGCCGAGGTAGGCGAAGATCACGCCGCCGGCAGAGACGGCCATCTCGATGCCCGAGAGTCCGAAAGGGGCGAAGCCTTGGATCTGAAAGTTTTCCGGTTTGAAGAAGGTGAACAGCACGCCGATCACCAGCAGCGGCACGATGAATTTGAAAACGCTGACCAGATTGTTGGCCTTGGCGAAGGTCTTCACGCTGCGGTAGTTGAGCAGGAAGAACACGCACAGCAGGCCGAACTGCACCAGCCAGCCGAGCAGGGTCGGATCACCGCTGCCGGCCTTGGTCAGGCTCGGAAACCAGGCCGCCGCGTATTGGCGAGAGGCAACCACCTCAATCGCCACCAGACTGGAAAACGCGATCAGCGTGATGAAACCCATCAAGTAACCGAGCAGCGGCCCGTGGCTGTAAACCGGGTAACGCACCACGCCGCCGGCCCTTGGCAATGCCGCGCCCAGCTCGCAGTAGACGATGCCCAGCAGCAACACGGCGAACCCGCCCAGCAACCAGGAAAAAATCCCCGCCGGCCCGGCTATCGCCGACACGTGACTGGCCGCGAACAACCAGCCGGAACCGAAGATCGCCCCCAGTCCGATAAAGGTGAGGTCGATCAATGAAAGTTGTTTTTTGAACTTGCCTTGGCCTGACATGGCATCGCCTTCTTGTGAGTTATTGGATAGGCAGGTGTGAGTCACTGGAACGGCTAAACAGTGAACTCATCGGGCGTCGGGCGATTGATGTTTTGCGCAACTGCGGATGACGAAATCGGCACAGTTGCGAAGAAAGACGGCGGCGCTCGACACGCCGCAAACGTTGCTGCAATCTGCACGCGAACGCCTCAGGGCGGGCACGTTTTCAGGCCGATCCACTCACCGGGGAAGACCTTCACATGCAGAACGCGTTTGCGATCCTGTGCCAGGGCGATGAGCGCCATCGGCCGCATACCCTCGACGCACTGCTGGCCGGCGTGGCACCGCTGTTGCCGATGCTGGACGTGATTCCGAACGCGGCGATCTTCATCAAGGATGTGCAGGCGCGGTACGTCCTGGCCAATCGCACGCTGGTGCAACGCTGCGGCCTGAAAGACTTGAAACCGCTGCTCGGGAAAACCAGTGCGCAGGTATTTCCGGCGCAACTGGGACCGGGTTATACCGAGCAGGATCGGCGGGTGCTGGAAGAGGGATTGGTGCTGGAGGATCAGCTGGAACTGCACCTGTACGGCAGTCGCGAACCGGGTTGGTGCCTGACGCACAAGCGTCCGCTGTACAACCGTGACGGCGAGATCATCGGCCTCGCGGGGATTTCGGTGGATCTGCAATCAGCCGCCGAAACACATCCAGCATTCCAGAGACTGGCGGCGGTCGATGAACACATCCGCGCGCATTTCAATCGGCGGGTGACATTGAGCGAATTGACCCGAATCGCCGGTATCTCGGTGGCGCAACTGGAACGCTATTGCAAACGGGTGTTCCACCTGACGCCGAGGCAGATGATCCAGAAGGTGCGGCTGGATCATGCCCACCGCTTGTTGCTCACCGAGCTGCCGATCACCGAGGTGGCGCTGCAATGCGGCTACACCGATCACAGCGCATTCACTCGGCAGTTCAAGGCATCGACCGGGTTCACCCCGCGCCAGTACCGGCAGGCGACGGAACGTTGAGTCGGTATCGGTCCGTCACGACTAGACTCATAGGGGCATTCCCCCCATCACATGACAGGCCTTGCGGCAGAGGAAACGCGATGAGCGCAAAGCGGCTGTGCCAATGCTCGTCATGGATCCTGCCGAGCCTGATTGCCGTCAGTCTGGTGCTGACTGCCAGCTGCTCCAGTCGGGCGGCCAAGAACCGGTATCCCGCGTCCGGGGTCGGCGACAGTTGTTATGCCAAGGCGCTGCCAACGGTAGGCGAAGGCGGGCTGGCCTGGGGTTCATCCTTGAACATCGCCCGACAGAAATCCCTGAACAACTGCATTCGTTATGCCGGCCGCTCCGGTGGCACACCCGACACTTGCCAGGTGGTGCTGGCCAAGTGCAAGAACTGAGCGGCCGGCCTACTCGTCACGTCAGCAGGTACACCGGAAAGCATTCGCACAGGTGCATCACTCGACGGCGGATGTTTTCCACCCGCGCGGTGTTGTCCGGTTGCTCCAGCAGGTCGGCGATCAGGTTGGCCACTTCGGCGCATTCGGCCTCACCGAAACCGCGAGTGGTCAGTGCTGGCGTGCCGATGCGGATGCCGCTGGTGATCGCCGGTTTCTGCGGGTCATCGGGGATCGCGTTCTTGTTCAGCGTGATGTGAGCGCTTTCCAGCAGGGCTTCGGCGTCCTTGCCGGTGATGTTCATCGCGCGCAGGTCGAGCAGGAACATGTGGCAGTCGGTGCCGCCGGACACCACGCGCAATCCGCGTCGGGTCAGCACGTCGGCCATGGTCCGGGCGTTGTTGATCACCCGTTGCTGGTAATGCTTGAACTCGTCGCCCAGAGCTTCGTTGAACGCCACAGCCTTGGCGGCGATCACGTGCATCAGCGGGCCGCCCTGATAAACCGGGAAGATCGTCTTGTCGAGCACGGCAGCGTATTCGGCCTTGGCCAGAATCAGGCCGCCGCGCGGGCCGCGCAGGGTCTTGTGCGTGGTCGAGGTGATGAAGTCGGCGATGCCCACCGGCGACGGGTACACGCCCGCCGCGATGAGGCCGGCGTAGTGGGCCATGTCGACCATCAGGTAAGCGCCGATTTCATCGCAGATTTTGCGAAAGCGCGGGAAGTCGATGACGCGCGAATAGGCTGAAGCGCCGGCGATGATCATCTTCGGCCGGTGTTCGCGGGCCAGGTCTTCCATCTGATCGTAGTCGAGGGTTTCGCTGTCCTTCTCCAGCCCATAGGTGAAGGCCTGGAAAAACTTCCCGGAGAAATTCACCGAGGCACCGTGGGTCAGGTGCCCGCCGTGGGCCAGGGACATGCCCAGTATCCTGTCGCCGGGCTCAAGCACCGCCAGGAACACCGCCTGATTGGCCTGTGAACCAGAGTGCGGCTGGACGTTGACGTACTCGCAACCGAACAGTTTGCGGGCGCGTTCGATGGCCAGGTTCTCGATCTCGTCGACGACCTTGCAGCCGCCGTAATAGCGCCGGCCCGGATAGCCTTCGGCGTACTTGTTGGTGAGCAGCGAGCCCTGGGCCTGGAGCACTTCTTCACTGACGTAGTTTTCCGAGGCGATCAGTTCCAGGTGAGTTTCCTGGCGATTGCGTTCGCGGTCGATCAGGCGGGCAATGGCGGGGTCGAAATTTTGCAGGCTCATGCGGTGATTCCTTGTGCAAGCGTTTCGGTCAGCGTGGTCGGCACGTGATGAGGGAACACACGTGACGGGCTCGCGGCCGTGTCGGAGAGAAAAATGGAGGTGTCTTTCAAGCCGCTGCCGGTGATCAGGATCACGGCGGTTTGCGCGGTGTCGGGGTGTTGTTCGGCGTACTTCAGCAGGCCGGCGAAGGCACTGGCGGCGCCGGCTTCGGGAAACACGCCGGTGCTGGCGGCAAGCTTCGATGCGGCGGCGACGATGCTCGCGTCGCTGACACACATGAATTCGCCCTCGCTGGCGGTCACCGCGCGCATGGCTTTGAGCCGGTCGCGGGGCAGCGCCACGTTGATGCTGCTGGCCAGGCTGGTGGGGGCGATGCGTTCAGTCTGCTGCATCGGTCGGTCACTGCGCCAGGCCCGGTACATGAAGTTGCTGTGCTCGGCCTGCACGCCGATCAGGCGCGGGATGCGCTCGATCCAGCCCAGTTGCAGCAGGTCGAAGAAACCCTTGTAGACCGAGCCCAGAATGCAGCCATTGCCGACGGGCACGAACACCAGATCCGGCACCTGCCAGTGCAGTTGTTCGCAGATCTCGAAGGCGACGGTTTTCTTGCCTTCGCTCATGTACGAATTGATGCCGGTGGTGCGGTTGTACCAGCCGTATCGTTCACAGGCGTTGAGGCATTGCTCGAAGGCTTCGTCGTACTGACCGTCGACCAGCACGATCTCGGCGCCGTAGCCCTGCATCTGCGCGCGCTTTTCACGGGGTGCGCTTCGGGGCAGGTAGATCACGTTGTGCAGGCCCAGACTGGCACTCATTCCGGCCAGTGCCGAAGCCGCGTTGCCGGTGCTGGCCACCGCCACGGTGCGCGCACCGGACTGCATGGCGTGAGCCACGGCCAACGCGCTGGCGCGATCCTTCAGCGACCCGGTGGGCTGGCGCGATTCATCCTTGATCAAGACCTTGATCCGCGAGCCTTTGCCGAGCAGATCGGTCGGTGCGTACAGCGGCGTATTGCCCACCAGTAGCGGCGGAATGAACTGCGTCGAGCTCAACGGCATCAGTCGGTCATAGCGCCACATGCCACGGGCCTGGTGGTGGGCCAGGCTTTCTTTGGGCCATTCACGTCTGAGCGTCGGGTAATCGTAAAGCGCGTCAAGGGCACCATCGACTTTGCAATGAGGGCAGAAATAACTGACCTCGTGCGGCTGGTAGCTGCGGTCGCACACCAGACACTGCAACACATACTCTCTGTACGAATTCTTCATGGCCATCCCCTGGAAGTACGCTGTGCGGGTGCATTCCCTGCCAACGCCGGTCCGAAAAAACGGACCGGCGGGCACTGCTGACAGACGGTGTTTCAGACCACCATGATGGCGTCGATGGCGACCAGGGTATTGCGCGCCAGGGCGCTGGCGCCGGCAGTGGTGCGGGCCGGATACGGCGGGGTGAAGTACTCCTCCATGACCCGGTTCAGGGTCGGGAACTCGCTCAGGTCAGTGATGAACGCCGTCACCTTGACCACGTTCGCCAGGCTGCCACCGGCGGCCTCGGCCATTTGCGCCAGATTGTCGAGGGTCTGGCGCAACTGGCCTTCGAAATCCTTGGCCAACACTTCGTTGTTCAGCGCCGACACGGGTGTCTGGGCCGACAGGTAGATGGTCTGCCCGTGACTGACCTTGATCCCCTGGGAATAGGTGCCCAGCGGCAGAGGCGCCTTGTCGGTGAAAATCACGTTTTCTTCGCCCAGGAATGGCTTGGCGGCGGACTGGATTTGAGCGTTGGTTTGCATGGTGACGATCCTTGTTGGGTGGGTGGTGGGTTAGTGCAAATCGGCAACCTGTTTCACGGCCAGACGGGCAAATGCCTCGTCGCGGCAGCGAGCCGGGGAAAAGTGCTGGTAATTGAGTTGCAGCGCCGCCAGATCCTTCGGCATGGCAACACCCAGCGCGGCGTGGGCGCACAGCCGGGCGATGGCCGGCGCGGCCTGAATGCCGTAGCCACCGAGAGCGGCCAGCCAGATGAAGCTTTCCTCTTCGGGATCCTGGCCGAGCACCGGCGAGCGGTCGGCGACAAACGTGCGCAGGCCGGCCCATTTATTGATGATCGAGCGTGGGCGCAGGCGTGTGGTGTTCTGCAGGCGATCCATGGTGATCGCCAGATCAAGTTCTTCCGGCAACGCATCGCAGGGCAGCGAAGGGCTTTCGTCGCAGGGAGAAACGATCAGCCGACCGGCCTCGGGCTTGATGAAAATGTCTTCGTCGACCGTGCCCAGATACGGCGTGTGGTGCACGTCGCACTGCGGATCGACTGCCAGCACGGTGCGCCGCAACGGTCGCACGCCGACCTTGGGCACGCCGCAGCGCTCGGCCAGTTCATCGGCCCAGGCGCCGGCCGCGTTGACCACGATGGCGGCTTGCAGTTGCTGGCCGTCAGCAGTATGCAAGGTCCAGTGCCCGGCGCGCCGTTCGCCGCGCAGCACTTCGCTCTCGCGTTTGACCACGCCGCCCCGGGCACGCAGGCCGCCGAGGTAGGCGCCGTGGATTCCATGCACATCCAGATCGAAAGCGCTGGGCTCATAGATCCCGGCGCTCCAGGCGCCTTCGGCAAGGTAGGGCACCAGTTCCAGCACCTGCTTGGCATCGAGGAACTTTGCGCTTGGCACTTGCGCCAATACCGCATTGAACCGCGCCGCCAGTTTGTCCACCCGCGCGGCCTGCGCCACGATCAAGGCACCCCGAGGTGCCCACAGCGGATGCTCGGCCAGACCTTCCGGCGGGTTCTCGAAGAAGCGTCGGGACGCGCAGGTCAGCGAGCGGATCTGCTGGTTGCCGTAGCTTTCCATCGAGATCGCCGCCGAACGGCCAGTGGTGTGATAGGCCAGTTGCTGTTCCTGTTCGAGCAGGCAGACGCTGCCGTGAGCGGCCAGCTCATAAGCGGCCGAGACACCGGCGATGCCGCCGCCCACCACAATGAAATCGTAACGGGCGGTCATGGACGGCTGCCCTCGGCAATGGCGGCGGCTTTGCTTTCCCGGGTCCAGGTCAGCACGAAGTGGGCGACAAGGCCGAAGATCAAGCCCCAGAACGCGGCGGCCAGGCCAAGGAAGCTCATGCCGGAAGCCGTTACCAGGAAGGTGATCAGGGCGGCTTCGCGCTGTTTCTCGTCAGCCATGGCACCGGTCAGGCCGGCGCTGATTGCGCCGAACAGGGCGAGGCCGGCGAGGGAGGCGATCAGTTCTTTGGGCAGGGCGGAAAACACCGACGCCAGGGTCGCGCCGAAGGTGCCCATCAGGATGTAGAACACCCCGCAGGCAATCCCGGCAATGTAGCGCTTGTCGCGGTCTTCGTGGGCTTCGCGGCCGGTGCAGATCGCGGCGGTGATGGCCGCCAGGTTGAAGCCGTGGGAGGCGAACGGCGCCATCAGGACCGAACCGATTGCAGTGACCGAAATGATCGAGCGGGCCGGGGTGTTGTAGCCCGAGGTGCGCAACACCGCCATGCCCGGCACGTATTGGCCGGTCAGGGTCACCAGCGCCAGCGGCAGGCCGATGTTGATGATCGCGTGCCAGCTCCATTCAGGGGCGATGAATACCGGTTGGGCCACGGCGATGGTGATCGAGCCGCTGTTGAGAGTGCCGAACGAGGCGGCGACGGCGCAGCCGACAATCAGCACCGACAGAATGGCGTAGCGCGGCGAGACGCGTTTGAAGATCAGGTACGCCGCAATCATCGACAGCACCAGCTCTGGCTGCAGCTTGATCGAGGTGAACAGCTCGGCGCCGAAGCGAAACAGAATGCCCGCGAGCATGGCGGCGGCGATGGCTTTGGGCAGCCGGCTCATCAATTTGTCGAAGGCGCCGGACAGGCCCACGATGGCGATGATCAGCGAGGCCACTATATAAGCGCCGATGGCCTGGGGCAGGGTGACGGTCGGCAGCATCGACACCAGCAACGCCGCACCTGGGGTCGACCACGCCGTGATCACCGGGATCCGCAGGCGCCAGCTCAACAACAGACCGGTAATTCCGCTGCCAATGGAAATGGCCCAGATCCACGATGACACCACGTCATTCGGAAGGTGTGCTTCCTTGGCGGCCTGGAACACGATGATGAGCGGGCCGGCATAGGAAATGATCACGGCAATGAAGCCCGCAATGACGGCTGAGAGGGATAGGTCCTTTCTGATTGTGTCCATGATGTCTCGGCTTGGCGCGGCGGAGTCGCGCAGTGGTCAGGAGAATTGAGTCGATTGATTCGATTCGAGATGAGTGTATTTGAATGGATTGAGTTGATTCAATAGTCCGCCGGGTTGTTACGAGATGTTTTTTTGCTATCAGTTCCTGTTTTTCCGCTATTGCCAGATTAAGTATTTGATTAATAAGCCGATAAATTATTTCGCAAATATTTCAAGGCCACGACGCGTATCGATTCAATCGTGGCATCAATCGACTCAATTGATCGATTGGGTTGATTTATTAGTTGCCTAACCTCCGTGTGATATGCTCGGATATTCATCATTTCTACGATGGGCAGTGATCATTCATGTGGGTTCCCCAGCTAAGCGAGTTCAACCAGCCGATGTATTTGTCGATTGCCGATGCGTTGGCGCGCGATATCAGCAATGGCGTGTTGAACGAAGGCGATCGCCTGCCGACCCTGCGGGAGCTGGCCACCACTCTGAATGTCACGCCGGGCACGATCAGCCGGGCCTACAGCGAAGCCCATCGGCGGCGTCTGGTGCAGGGCGAGGTGGGGCGCGGGACGTATGTGCTGAGCCAGAGCCAACTGGAGCTGCCGGCGAGCAACAGCGCCGCGCCGCTGAATCTGGGGCAGTCGGAGCTGCTTGATCTGTCGATCATCAAGCCCTACAGCGAGACGCTGGAGTACTGGCTGCGCGGCGCGCTGGTGGGCATGGCCAAAAGCACGGATTTCGCCCGGGCCCTTGATTACGCCCCGGACGGCGGTCACCCGGCCCATCGCGAGGCGGGTGCGCA
Organism: Pseudomonas sp. B7; assembly: GCF_016735645.1. Classification (NCBI taxonomy): domain Bacteria; kingdom Pseudomonadati; phylum Pseudomonadota; class Gammaproteobacteria; order Pseudomonadales; family Pseudomonadaceae; genus Pseudomonas; species Pseudomonas sp. B7. Next base: position 13,622 of record NZ_JAERRE010000014.1, on the reverse strand, counting down.
GTGGCTGCGTCATTCCTTGCCCGACGCGCAATGGCAGCAAGTGGTAATCACCGCCGGCGCCCAGCATGGCCTGATGGTCGCGATGAGCGCCCTGACCAATGCCGGCGACCTGGTGCTCTGCGAAGAGCTTTGTTACCCCGGCATCATTTCCCTGGCCCATGGCCTCGAGCGCCGTCTGCGTGGCGTGGCCATGGACGACGAAGGGATCATTCCCGAAGCGTTGCGCGAGCTGTGTCTGCGGGAGAAACCGGCGATGCTGGTGTGCGTGGCAACCTGTCAGAACCCGACGGCGTCGATCATGTCGCAAAAGCGCCGGGCGCAGATTGCGGCGCTGGCCGAAGAGTTCGACTTCATCATTCTCGACGATGACATCTACGGTTTTCTGGCCACCGATCCGTCGATCAAACCGCTGTCGGCGTTTGCGCCGGACCGTTCGGTGTACCTCACCAGCTTGTCCAAATCGGTCATGCCGGCGTTGCGCGTCGGCTATCTCTACAGTCCGCCGAAACTGCTGTCGCGCCTGACCTCGATGGTGCGCAGCAGCGTGTGGATGCCGTCGCCGCTGACCGCGCAACTGGCCAGCAATGTGATCACCGAAGGCCTGGACAAGAAACTGATCCGCATCCAGCGCAACGAGGCCGCCGGCCGTCAGGCGATCGCCCAGGAAATCTTCGCCGGCTTCGAACTCAAGACCCAACCGTACTCGTACCACGTCTGGCTGACGCTGCCCGAACCCTGGACCGCCGACGAATTCACCATGCTCGCCCGGGCCAACGGTGTGCTGGTGCTCAGCGGCACGCAGTTCCAGGCGGAGCGCTCAGGGATCACCCGGTGCGTGCGGCTGGTGCTGATGTCGCCGACCAGCCAGGAAGAACTGCGCTTCGCCCTGACCAAACTGGCGAGCCTCATCGACTCGGATCCACGGCGGTATTACTGAGTCCTCGCGGGCAAAACCCAAATCCCCATGTGCTCCGTTCGTCCCTTCATACGTCGCAGTTCTCACTGCCCGTTTCCGTATGTCTGGAGTGCTCTCGATGCCCGCGTTCAAAACCCTGCCCACTGCCTTGCTGGGGCTGGCCCTGGCCTGTCCGGCCCTGGCTGAAAGCCAGCGCCTGGAGTTGGGGCAGGTGCTGATCGGCGCCGAGGACCGGAGCGGGGAGGATGCGTCGGTTGAAGAGGCCGAGGCGCGGCTTGCGCAGGTGCCCGGCGGCACCAACGTGGTCGATATGCGCCGTCCGTTGCAGGGCCGGGTCGCGAGCAATCAGGACGTATTGGCGTATCAGCCCGGTGTTTATGCCCAGTCAGCGGGCAACGAAGGGACGAAAATCTCGATCCGTGGCTCGGGCATCAACCGTGCCCCCGGCGCCCACGCTTCGGGGCTGTACACGATGCTCGACGGCCTGCCGCTGACCGGCCCCGGCGGTACGCCTTACGAATTACTGGAGCCGCTGTGGCTCGACCATGTAGAAGTGCTGCGCGGTGCCAACGGATTTGAACGCGGTTCGCTGGCTCTCGGCGGGGCGGTCGATTACGTCAGCCACACCGGCTACAACGCGCCACTGCTGAATGTGCGCTATGTCATGGGCAGCCACGGTTATGCCCAGCGACAAGTCAGCTCCGGTCAGGTGCTGGGCGATTTCGATTACTACCTGTCGATGACCGATGCGCATTCCGACGGTTATCAGGATCACACCGCGAGCAAGAGCCAGGGCGTGATCGCCAACTTCGGTTATCGCTTCAATCCGAATCTGGAAACCCGCTTCTACATTCGTCACCGCGAGACCGACAATGACCTCGCCGGTCGGGTGACCAAACACTCCATCGAGCATGATCCGCGCGCGGCCAACCCGGCCTACGTGACGCGCAACGACAGCCGCGATCAGCCCGGCAGCACCTTCATCGGCAACAAGACCACGTACTACATCGATGACGATTCGAGCATTCAGACCGGTCTGGTTTATCACGACTACCCGATGGACCTGCGCGAAGGCCCCAACCGCCTGAAGGTGGCGTACACCGATGTCAGCGGCACGTTCGACTACAAGCGTCGCGACACGCTCTGGGGGATGGAGAGCAACAGCACCGTGGGCCTGCGAGTCACCAAGCACCTGCCTAACGACGGTGCCAGCGAACGGGTGCGGATTCCCACCGGCAACACCGCTGGCTATGCGCCGGGCACCCACATGCGCAACTTCACTTATCAGGGTTCGGATTCTGTCCTGCACGTGGGCAACGACCTGGAAATCGCTGACGACCTGTGGCTGACCACCGGCCTCGCCGCGATCTACACTCGCCGTGAAAGCGCGGTGACCTACCCGGAAGGCGGTGGCAAGACCAGCCTCGGCGACTGGGACTACGCGCCCCGTCTGGGCCTGCGCTATCAGGTGACGCCGGATCTGCAACTGTTCGGCAACCTCAGCCGTTCGGTCGAAGCGCCGCATCCGTGGTCGCTGATCTACAGCTCCAACGTACGCTTCCCGGCCGGTAGCGGCGCAGCGACCGGCACCCAGCGCGACCCGGTCAAACTGCAGAACCAGACCGCGACCACCCTGGAACTCGGCGGCCGCGGCGACAGCGCGTTGGGCGAGTGGAGCCTGGCCTGGTACTACGCTCAAGTGCGCCACGAATTGCTTTCGGTATTGCCGGACGCCAACACCACAACGCCATACGAACTCAATGCCAGCCCGACCGTGCACCAAGGTATTGAAGCCAGCCTGCTCAGCAACCTGTGGTCAGCAAACGATGGCGGCAAGTTGAGCCTGCGCCAGGCCTATACCTTCAGCGACTTCCACTACCGCGACGACGACCGCTTCGGCGACAACCGCTTGCCGGGCCTGCCGATGCATTACTACCAGGGCGAACTGCGCTACGACTTCCCGCAGGGGTTCTTCGCGGCGGTCAACACGCAACTGGTCTCGAAAACCGCAGTGGATTACGCCAACAGCTATTACGCCGATCCTTACGCCACCTTCGGCGCGACCCTCGGTTACAACGCACCGAAAGGCGACTGGCAGACCTGGCTGGACATGCGCAACCTGACCGACAAACACTACGCCGCTACAGTTACGCCGGGCTATGACGATAAAGGACTGGACGCCGCACGCTCCACACCGGGTGAGGGCATGGCGATGTATGTCGGGGTGTCGTGGAGTCTGCTTTGAGGGGCTGGGTTCACCTTGCAGAGCCGCATTGTCCTGCCACCTGAAAAACATTTTGGCGCTGCAAATGTATGCTCATCCCCTTATCAGCCAAAGGTTCCCATGTTCGACAGAAACGACTTTGACCAACTCACGCGACAACAGCTGCTTTTTTGGCCCTGCCACAACGATTGTCCCGGTCTTTACTACCTGACGTATCCATCGAGCGCCTTCCTCGTCCCCTGCGGTCAGGAGTACATTCGAATCACCCGCGTGAGCAAATCGCATCATACGAACGGCTTGAATGTGTGGCTGAATGCCGAGTGGCACGAACGTCAACCAGGTGGGGATCACAGCTTCCCGGAATACGTTGGCGGCGCGCAGTTTGAACCGATTTCCGAAGAGGTTTTCAACCAGTTGGTGGCAGAACGGGCGGTCGAACTGATCGTGCCGCTCAAGCAACCACTGCACGAGCCTTCCGGTTTCATCGGTGCGTTATTGATGTACTCGATGAAAACAGATTTCATCGTCTCGCTTTTCGCCGAATATGAAGACGAATTCATTCATTTCTACTGGCATACATTGGCCTGAACATATCTGCTCGATGAAACCGTTCGGTCACCGGACACCCGAACCTTCGTCCAATTGCCCGATCTTGTTCGCCGGCGTACTGTGACCGGTGATGGCGCAAACCGTGACCATCACCATAACGACAAGATCGAGTGCCTTGCCCATGGACAGCCGCCTGCTGAGCGACCGCAGCAGCGTGTTTCGCCACGCTGACCCGTATGCCGTCTCCGACTATGTGAACCAGCACGTCGGCCAGCATTTCATCGGCCTGTCCAAAGCCACCCACCCGCAAGCCAGCCTCAACCACCGCAAACTCGCCGATCTCGATCTGTGCCGCATCAGCTATGGCGGCAGCGTTCGCGTGACGTCGCTGGCGCTGGAAACCGTGTATCACCTGCAAGTCCTGCTGCAAGGCAACTGCCTGTGGCGCGGGCACAAGCGCGAGCATCACCTGGTGCCGGGCGAATTGCTGTTGATCAACCCGGATGATCCGGTCGACCTGACCTATTCCGACGATTGCGAGAAATTCATCCTCAAGGTGCCGGTCAGCGTGCTGGAATCGGTGTGCGACGAACAGCGCTGGCTGCATCCTGCCGGGGGCATCCGGTTCCTGCGCAATCATTACCGGCTCGACGAACTGGAAGGTTTTACCAGCCTGCTGGGCATGATCTGCCAGGAAGCCGAAGCCAGTGACCCGTTGCTGCGGGTGCAGGAGCATTATGCGCAGATCGTCGGCAGCAAACTGATCTCGCTGATGAACACCAACGTCAGCCGTGAATGCCTGAGTTCGCCGAGCGTCAGTTTCGAGCGGATCCTCGACTATATAGAGCGCAACCTGAAGCTGGATCTGCCTGCCGAACACCTGGCGGCCCAGGCGAACATGAGCCCGCGTTCACTGTACGCGCTGTTCGAACGCCAGCTCGGCGTGACCCCGATGCAATACATCCGCCAGCGCAAGCTGGAGCGCATTCATGCCTGTCTCAGCGACCCGAGCTGCCCGGTGCGCAACCTCACCGAACTGGCGCTCGACTACGGCTTCCTGCACCTCGGGCGTTTCTCCGAAAGCTATCGCCAGCAGTTCGGCGAATTGCCGTCCGTGACCTTCAAGCGCCGCCACTGAATTCCCGCCTCGAAACAATCTGAAGCACCTGCTGCGCCGTCCTGCACAAAACGGATAGCGCTCTGCAGGATTCGGATATTGCCGCCCGCGTTGCCTCCCTAATCTGACCTGGCCTGAACAATAACAATGGAGGCCCCGGCCATGTCCCTGGGAATCGACTACCTCAATGCCATGCTTGAAGAGGACCCCGAGAAGGGGGCCTACCGCTGCAAGCGGGAGATGTTCACCGATCCGCGGCTGTTCGAACTGGAGATGGCGCACATCTTCGAAGGCAACTGGATCTACCTCGCCCATGAAAGCCAGATCCCCAACGTCAATGACTTTCTGACCACCACCATGGGCCGCCACCCCGTGTTCATTGCCCGCAACAAGGCCGGTGAACTCAATGCCTTTCTCAATGCGTGCAGCCATCGCGGCGCCATGCTTTGCCGGCACAAGTCCGGCAACCGCTCCAGCTATACCTGCCCGTTCCACGGCTGGACGTTCAACAACAGCGGCAAACTGCTCAAGGTCAAGGACCCGAGCGAGGCCGGCTACCCCGAAGGCTTCAACTGCGAAGGCTCCCATGACCTGACCAAAGTCGCGCGTTTCGAGTCCTATCGCGGCTTTCTGTTCGGCAGCCTGAACGCCGATGTGAAATCCCTCGCCGAGCACCTGGGCGAGTCGGCCAAGATCATCGACATGATCGTCGATCAGTCCCCTGAAGGCCTGGAAGTGCTGCGCGGTTCCAGCTCCTACATCTATGAAGGCAACTGGAAACTCACCGCCGAAAATGGCGCCGATGGCTATCACGTCAGCTCCGTGCACTGGAACTACGCCGCCACTCAGAACCAGCGTCAGCAGCGCGACGCTGGCGAAGAAATCAAGACCATGAGCGCCGGCAGTTGGGCGAAGAAGGGCGGCGGTTTCTACTCGTTCGACCACGGCCACTTGCTGCTCTGGACCCGCTGGGCCAACCCCGAGGACCGTCCGGCCTACGAGCGTCGCGATGAACTGGTCCGGGACTTTGGCCAGGCTCGCGCTGACTGGATGATCGAGAACTCGCGCAACCTGTGCCTGTACCCCAACGTGTATCTGATGGATCAGTTCAGCTCGCAGATCCGCATCGCCCGGCCGATCTCCGTCGACAAGACCGAGATCACCATCTATTGCATTGCCCCCAAAGGCGAGAGCGCCGAGGCCCGGGCCAAGCGCATTCGCCAATACGAAGACTTCTTCAACGTCAGCGGTATGGCCACCCCGGATGACCTCGAAGAGTTCCGCTCATGCCAGACCGGTTACGGCGCCGGGCGCGGCTGGAACGACATGTCCCGTGGTGCGACCCATTGGGTCGAAGGCGCGGACGCGGCGGCCGAGGAAATCGACCTCAAGCCCTTGCTGTCCGGCATGCGCACCGAGGACGAAGGCCTGTTCGTGCTGCAACACAAGTACTGGCAGGAAACCATGCTCAAGGCCACCGCCAGCGATAAAAACCTGATCCCCGTGGAGGCCGTGCAATGAGCAACCTCTACGACACCGTGCGCGATTTTCTCTACCGCGAAGCACGTTATCTGGACGACGGACAGTGGGATCAGTGGCTGGAGCTCTACGCTGCCGACGCCAGTTTCTGGATGCCGGCCTGGGACGACCACGACACCCTGACCGAAGACCCGCAAAGCGAAATCTCGCTGATCTGGTACGGCAACCGTGGCGGTCTCGAAGACCGGGTGTTCCGGATCAAGACCGAGCGCTCCAGTGCGACCATCCCCGACACCCGCACCTCGCACAACCTCAGCAACATCGAGATCGTCGAGCAGGGCGAAGGGCAATGTCAGGTGCGCTTCAACTGGCACACCCTGAGCTTTCGCTATCAGGTCACCGACAGTTATTTCGGCACCAGCTTCTACACCCTCGACCTGCGCGGCGAACAGCCGCTGATCAAGGCCAAGAAAGTCGTGCTGAAGAACGATTACGTCCGTCAGGTCATCGACATCTATCACATCTGATCGAGACGGCGCCGAGCCGGGCTCGACGCTGTGAGCGAGGTGCACCATGAGTTTCCAGATCGCACTGAATTTCGAAGACGGGGTCACCCGTTTCATCGAGGCCTCGGGCCACGAAACCGTTGCCGACGCGGCGTATCGCCAAGGTATCAACATCCCGCTGGACTGCCGCGACGGCGCCTGCGGCACCTGCAAGTGTTTCGCCGAAGCCGGGCGTTACGCCATGGGCGACAATTTCATCGAAGACGCCCTGAGTGACGACGAACTGGCCCAGGGTTATGTGCTGACCTGCCAGATGCGCGCTGAAAGCGACTGCGTGGTGCGGGTGCCGGTCGGCTCGCAGGTGTGCAAGACCGAACAGGCGAGTTATCAAGCGGCGATCAGCGATGTCCGGCAGCTCTCCGAAAGCACCATCGCGCTGTCGCTCAAGGGTGAATCCCTGAGCAAACTGGCGTTCCTGCCAGGGCAATACGTCAACCTGCAAGTACCGGGCAGCGAGCAATCGCGCGCCTATTCCTTCAGCTCGTTGCAGAAGAACGGCGAGGTCAGTTTCCTGATCCGCAATGTCCCCGGCGGCCTGATGAGCAGCTTCCTCACCGGGCTGGCCAAGGCCGGCGACAGCCTGAATCTCGCCGGGCCGCTGGGGAGTTTTTACCTGCGCGAGATCAAGCGGCCGCTGCTGTTGTTGGCCGGCGGCACCGGGCTGGCGCCATTCACGGCGATGCTGGAGAAGATCGCCGAGCAGGGCAGCGAACATCCGGTGCACCTGATCTACGGCGTGACCAACGATTTCGATCTGGTGGAACTCGACCGCCTCGAAGCCTTCGCCGCGCGCATCCCGAATTTCAGCTTCGGCGCCTGCGTGGCCAATCCGCAGAGCCAGCACCCGCTCAAGGGCTACGTCACTCAGCACATTGAACCGCGCCACCTCAACGAAGGCGATGTCGACGTGTACCTGTGCGGCCCGCCGCCGATGGTCGAGGCCGTCAGCCAGTACATCCGCGAGCAGGGCATCACGCCGGCGAACTTCTACTACGAGAAATTCGCGGCGGCCTGAATCTTCTTTCTGAATTGCGAGGGTGTCATGAACAACAGATTCGCCAACAAGGTCGCGCTGGTCACCGGCGCGGCGCAGGGCATCGGTCGCCGGGTGTGCGAGCGCTTCCTGGAGGAGGGCGCGCAGGTCATTGCCGTCGACCGCTCCGGACTGGTTCACGAACTGCAAGGCGAGGGCGTGCTGTCGCTGACCGCCGACCTTGAGCAATACGCCGATTGCGCCCGGGTGATGAGCGCCGCCGTCGATACGTTCGGGCGTCTGGATGTGCTGGTCAACAACGTCGGCGGCACCATTTGGGCCAAGCCGTTCGAGCACTACGAAGTCGAGCAGATCGAGGCCGAAGTGCGCCGTTCGCTGTTCCCGACGCTTTGGTGCTGCCACGCCGCATTGCCGTACATGCTCAAGCAGGATCGCGGGGCGATCGTCAATGTGTCGTCGATTGCGACCCGCAGCCTGAACCGTGTTCCCTACGGCGCGGCCAAGGGCGGGATCAATGCACTGACCGCCTGTCTGGCCTTCGAGAATGCCGAGCGCGGGATCCGGGTTAACGCCACCGCGCCCGGCGGCACCGAAGCGCCGCCTCGGCGCATCCCGCGCAACGCCGCCGAACAATCCGCGCAGGAGCAGGCCTGGTATCAGGAAATCGTCGCGCAAACCCTCGATAGCAGCCTGATGAAACGCTACGGAACCATTGACGAACAGGTCGGCGCGATCCTGTTTCTCGCCTCGGACGACGCCTCCTACATCACCGGTGTAACCCTGCCGGTCGGTGGCGGAGACCTCGGTTGATCACGCTTGAATGGACACTGAAATGAACCGGATCCTGATTGAAAACCTGTCGGCGATCATCGTCGACCTTCCGACTATCCGCCCGCACAAACTGGCGATGCACACGATGCAGAACCAGACGCTGGTGATCCTGCGCCTGCGTTGCAGCGACGGTGTCGAAGGCATCGGCGAAGCCACCACCATCGGCGGCCTGGCCTACGGCTATGAAAGCCCGGAAAGCATCAAGGCCAACATCGATGCGCACCTGGCGCCGGCGCTGATCGGCATGGACGCGGACAACATCAACGTCGCCATGCAGAAGCTCGACAAGATTGCCAAGGGCAACACCTTCGCCAAGTCCGCCATCGAGAGCGCCTTGCTCGACGCCCAAGGCAAACGCCTCGGCCTGCCGGTGAGCGAACTGCTCGGCGGTCGGGTCCGCGAAAGCCTCGAAGTGGCCTGGACCCTGGCCAGCGGCGACACCGCCCGCGACATCGCCGAGGCCGAACAAATGCTGGAAGCGCGGCGGCACCGGATCTTCAAACTGAAGATCGGCGCCAACCCGCTGGAGCAGGATCTGAAACACGTGGTGGCGATCAAGAAAGCCCTGGGCGAGCGTGCCAGTGTGCGGGTCGACGTCAACCAGTATTGGGACGAGTCCCAGGCAATTCGCGGCTGCCGGGTGCTCGGCGACAACGGTATCGACCTGATCGAGCAGCCGATCTCGCGAGTCAATCGTTCCGGTCAGATTCGTCTGAACCAGCGCAGCCTGGCACCGATCATGGCCGATGAATCCATCGAAAGCGTCGAGGACGCGTTCAGCCTCGCCGCCGACGGCGCCGCCAGCGTCTTCGCCCTGAAGATCGCCAAGAACGGCGGCCCGCGCGCCGTGTTGCGCACCGCGCAAATCGCTGAAGCCGCCGGCATCGCCCTGTACGGCGGCACCATGCTCGAAGGCTCCGTCGGCACGTCGGCCTCGGCCCATGCGTTCCTTACGCTCAGGCAATTGACCTGGGACACCGAGCTGTTTGGTCCGCTGTTGCTCACCGAAGACATTGTCACCGAGCGCCCGCAATACCGCGACTTTCACCTGCACATTCCACGCACCCCGGGCCTGGGCCTGACACTGGATGAAGAGCGTCTGGCGCGTTTTCGCCGGCACTGACCCCTAAGGAGAACGCCATGCTGTTCCACGTAAAAATGACCGTGAAATTGCCCGCCGACATGGATCAGGCCGTTGCCACAAAACTCAAGGCCGACGAAAAGGAACTCGCCCAGCGCCTGCAACGCGAAGGCCAGTGGCGCCACCTATGGCGCATCGCCGGGCACTACGCCAATTACAGCGTGTTCGACGTGCCCAGCGTCGAAGCGCTGCACGACACCCTCATGCTGCTGCCGCTGTTTCCCTACATGGAAATCGAGATCGACGGCCTCTGCCGCCATCCCTCGTCGATCCACACCGACGACCGCTGAGCCCAAAAATGAATCCACCGCTGAAACCTGTGGGAGCTGGCAAGCCAGCTCCCACAGGGAATGTGGTTGATCCGAGAGAGCCGAGTAAACACAACAACAAGATGAGGTGAACACCATGACCGTGAAGATTGCCCACACTGCCGAACTGCAAAAATTCTTCGAAGAAGCCGCCGGTTTTGCCAACGATGGCGGCAGCTCGCGCTTGAAAACCATCGTCCTGCGAGTGTTGCAGGACACCGCCCGGATCATCGAAGACCTTGAGATCAGCGAAGACGAATTCTGGAAAGCCGTCGATTACCTCAACCGTCTGGGCGGCCGCTCGGAAGCCGGGCTGCTGGTGGCCGGCCTCGGCCTCGAGCATTTCCTCGACCTGCTGCAGGACGCCAAGGACGCGCAGATCGGCTTGACCGGCGGCACGCCGCGCACCATCGAAGGCCCGTTGTACGTGGCCGGCGCGCCGCTGTACGAAGGGGAATGCCGGATGGACGACGGCAGCGAGGAGGGCATCGCCACGCTGATGTTGCTCGAAGGTCAGGTGTTCGATCCGCAAGGCCAGCCGCTCGCCGGCGCCACGGTCGACCTGTGGCACGCCAACACCAAAGGTACTTACTCGTTCTTCGACCAGAGCCAGTCCGAATACAACCTGCGCCGGCGGATCATCACCGACGCCGAAGGCCGCTATCGCGCCCGCAGCATCGTGCCGTCCGGTTACGGCTGCGACCCGCAAGGCCCGACCCAGGAATGCCTGAACCTGCTCGGCCGCCACGGCCAGCGCCCGGCTCATATTCACTTCTTCATTTCCGCACCGGGACACCGGCATCTGACGACGCAGATCAATCTGTCCGGGGACAAATATCTGTGGGATGACTTCGCGTATGCGACCCGTGAAGGGTTGGTCGGGGAGGTCGAGTTTCTGGAGGATGCAGCGGGACGCCGAGCCGAGTTGAAGTTCGACTTCCAGTTGCAGCAGGCGCCGGATGCGGCGGCGCAACAGCGCAGTCAGCGGCCACGGGCGTTGCAGGAAGCCTGATTTCGGAGTTCTGATGGGATTGGCTGAACTGCGCAAAAAGTTGCGCAGTTGCCCGTAATAAAATCACGGTGAAAGCCACGGCAAGCTCTCTATATCGGGGCTTACAGCCAAGTGCGCAAGAAGTTGCACAGCACTGCGCAACTTCTGGCGCACTTTTTCGCTGTTTCCTACAGCCAAAAACGAACTTATCCCACGCAAGCATCGTAAGTCTTTGATGGGTAAAAGCCCTGATGTGGCTGGCACGACTTTTGATATCTCCTTGGCCACCTGGGCAGGCAATCACGCCGTCCGGTCCTGTCTTTTGAGCAAGGAGCACACCCCATGGCAACACCAGCGTACATGTCGGTTACCGGCGAAAAACAAGGCCTGATCACTGCCGGCGCGTTCACCGCCGACTCCGTTGGCAACACCTACCAGGAAGGTCATGAAGACCAAGTCATGGTTCAGGCGTTCACCCACGACGTGATCATCCCGCGTGACCCGCAATCCGGTCAGCCAACCGGTCAGCGCGTGCACAAGCCAGTTGTGATCACCAAGGTCTACGACAAGGCTTCGCCGCTGCTGCAAGCGGCTCTGACTTCCGGCGAGCGCATGAGCGAAATCGTCATCCAGTGGTACCGCACCTCGGCGCAAGGCACCCAGGAGCACTACTACACCACCAAACTGGAAGACGCGATCATCGTCGCCATCAACAACAAAATGCACAACTGCCAGGACCCGGCGAACGCCCACTTCACTCATCTGGAAGAAGTGCAGTTCACCTACCGCAAAATCACCTGGACCCACGAAGTCTCCGGTACTTCGGGTTCCGATGACTGGCGTGCTCCGGTCGTTTAATCGCGACTGATGGTTGTATCGCCTCGGCCGGTTTCGCCGGTCGAGGCACCTTCACTACTCAAAGAATTTTCAGCGTCAGATCCTTATTGATCTGGCGTGCGCTGCAGCACAGCACGAGGGACAAGGGAATGTTCTCACCGGCCAACCAGGCTCATTTCAACCTGACCATCGATGGCGCGGACAGCGATTTTCAGGTGCTGTCGTTCACCGGTCGGGAAGCCCTCAACACGCCCTTCGAATTCGAGCTGGAACTGGTCAGTGAAAAGGCCTCGATCAACCTCGAAAGCCTGCTGCACAAACTGGCGTTTCTTCAGCTCTCGCCGAGCGGTACCGGTATTCACGGGCTGATCTACAGCATCGCCCAGGGCGAGGCGGGCAAGCGCCTGACCCGCTACAGGATTTCCCTGCGCCCGCAGCTTTCATACCTCGCGCACCGCTTCAACCAGCGCATCTTCCAGCAGATGACCGTGCAGCAAATCATCAGCCAGGTGCTGGAAGAACACGGCATTCTCGCCAGCGATTACCACTTCCAGCTGAGCGCGGTTTACCCCGAGCGCATCTATTGCACGCAGTACGATGAAAGTGACCTGCATTTCGTCCAGCGCCTGTGCGAAGAGGAGGGGATTCACTACCACTTTCAGCACACGTCCAGCGGCCACAAACTGACCTTCGGCGATGACCAGACGGTGTTCCCGAAACTGGCGCCGGTGGCCTATCAGCAGGACTCCGGGCTGGTGGCGGACAAACCGGTGGTCAAGCGTTTCGGCCTGCGCCTGGCCACCCGCACCAGCCGCACCACGCGGCGCGATTACGACTTCGTCAAACCGAAGATCGAGCTGGAAAGCGACGCCAAGAGCAGCGCCCAGCCGGATCTGGAAGATTACGACTACCCGGGCCGTTTCGTGGACCGCGAGCGCGGCAAGCACCTGGCCAATCGCAATCTCGAACGCCACCGCAGTGACTATCGCCTGGCCGAGGGCAACAGCGACCAGCCGGTTCTGGTTACCGGGCATTTTTTGGCCCTGACCGACCACGCCAATCCGACGTGGAACGATCTGTGGCTGCTCACCGAAATCTTCCACGAAGGCAAGCAGCCGCAAGTGCTGGAAGAGTCGGTGACCAGCGACACCACCGATCACAAGGACGATTTCCACCAGGGCTATCGCAACCGCTTCAACGCGATCCCGTGGGACGTGCCGTACCGTCCGCCGCTGGACCACCCGAAACCCAAAGTCCTCGGTTCGCAAAGCGCCGTGGTCACCGGCCCCGAAGGCGAAGAAATCTTCTGCGACCAATACGGTCGGGTGAAGGTGCAGTTCTTCTGGGACCGCGAAGGCCAGCACGACGACAAGACCACCTGCTGGATGCGCGTGGCCTCCAGTTGGGCCGCCGAGACCTTTGGTTCGATCAACATTCCGCGGGTCGGCATGGAAGTGCTGATCACCTTCCTCGAAGGCGATCCCGACCAGCCGCTGATCACCGGGTGCCTGTACCACGGCGCCAACCTGCCGCCGTACAAACTGCCGGACTTCAAGACCCTGGCCACGGTCAAGAGCAAGGAATACAAGGGCAGCCGCGCCAACGAACTGCGCATCGACGACACCACCAGCGAGATCAGCATCGCGCTGCGCAGCGATCACGGCGCGAG
>NZ_JAERRE010000013.1:0-166265 GCF_016735645.1 Pseudomonas sp. B7 | reverse complement strand
GGTGTCCATCAGGGGGCATCGCCTACGGTTTGCTTCGCTGCACCTCCTCTCGATGTATGCGGCTGCGCCGCACGGCGCTGCGCGCCTACCCCCTGATGGACACCTCCGCTCGGCCTGCCGAAGGGGCAAAAAATCAAAAGCCAGAGCCAGAGCCAGAGCAAAAGACAAACACGCCACGCCCCTCCCCACTCAACACACTGAGCGTTAGCTCGAGTACCGCTTTTGATCGCAGGGCCCGTCGGCAGGCTGAGTGGAGGGATTGATCCGGGGGTGGGAGCGCAGCGACCGTGCGGCGCAGCCGCATGCATCGAGAGGAGGTGCAGCGAAGCAAACCGTAGGCGATGCCCCCGGATCGATCCCGGAGCGAAGGAACCCCGAGCCTCAGCGAGGGGCCGTACGTCAGGGTTAGAGACCTTTTGGTTACTTTTGGGGCGTTTGCCAAAAGTGACCCGCCGTAAGGGCGGAACCCCAAGAAGCCGTTACCGCAGCAACGGATATACACACCAAACAAACAGACAATAAAAAGGCGCCCGAAGGCGCCTTTTCACTTACCAGCCGTCAGGCCATTTCTGCAGTGGTCTCGAAGTCAAACGTCAGCTCACCATCCTTGATGTCGATATGAACCACACCGCCATGCTCGGCCAGCTCGCCAAACAGAATCTCCTCCGCCAGCGGACGCTTGATCTTGTCCTGGATCAGACGCGCCATCGGACGAGCGCCCATGGCCGAATCGTACCCACCGGCCGCCAGCCAGCTGCGCGCCGCATCGGTAACCTCCAGAAGCACACGCTTGTCTTCCAATTGCGCCTGAAGTTCGGTGAGGAACTTGTCCACCACACTTTTGATGACCTCATGACTGAGGCGACCAAACTGAATGATGGTATCCAGACGGTTGCGGAATTCCGGCGTGAAGCTCTTCTTGATCACTTCCATCGCATCGGACGAGTGGTCTTGATGGGTGAAGCCGATCGAAGCACGTGCCGCCGTTTCAGCACCGGCGTTGGTGGTCATGATCACGATTACGTTGCGGAAGTCCGCCTTGCGCCCGTTGTTGTCAGTCAGCGTACCGTGGTCCATCACCTGCAGCAGCAGGTTGAAGACTTCCGGATGCGCCTTCTCGATTTCATCGAGCAGCAATACACAATGCGGTTGCTTGGTGATCGCTTCAGTCAACAGACCGCCCTGGTCGAAACCGACATAACCCGGAGGCGCACCGATCAGACGCGATACGGTGTGGCGCTCCATGTACTCGGACATGTCGAAACGCACCAGTTCGATCCCCAGCGCCTTGGCCAATTGACGCGCGGCTTCGGTTTTACCGACACCGGTCGGCCCTGCGAACAGGAACGAACCGACAGGCTTGTCAGGCGACTTGAGACCGGCACGGGACAGTTTGATCGCAGTCGACAGCGAATCGATCGCTGCGTCCTGACCGAACACCGTCAGCTTCAGGTCACGCTCGAGGTTACGCAGCAGTTCCTTGTCGGAGCTGGTGACGTGCTTCGGCGGAATCCGTGCGATTTTCGCAACGATGTCCTCGACTTCAGGCACTTCGATGCGTTTCACACGCTTCTCGACCGGTTGCAGACGCTGATAGGCGCCGGCCTCGTCGATCACATCGATGGCCTTGTCCGGCATGTGCCGGTCATTAATGTAGCGCGAAGCCAGTTCCGCAGCGGCGCGCAGCGACTCATCGCTGTATTCGATGTTGTGATGCTGTTCAAAACGCCCTTTCAGGCCACGCAGGATACCGATGGTGTCTTCCACCGACGGCTCGACGACATCGACCTTCTGGAAGCGACGCGCCAGAGCACGGTCTTTTTCGAAGATGCCACGGAATTCCTGGAACGTGGTCGAGCCGATGCAGCGAATGTCGCCAGACGACAGCAGCGGTTTGAGCAGGTTCGAGGCATCCATGACGCCGCCCGAAGCGGCACCTGCACCGATAATGGTGTGGATCTCGTCGATGAACAGGATCGCCTGCGGACGTTTTTTCAGCTCGTTGAGCAGCGCCTTGAAGCGCTTCTCGAAGTCACCGCGATACTTGGTGCCCGCGAGCAGAGCGCCCAGATCGAGGGAATAAACGACGCTGTTGGCCAGCAGGTCCGGCACCTGGTTGTCGACAATGCGCTTGGCCAGGCCTTCGGCAATCGCGGTTTTACCCACGCCTGCCTCGCCCACCAGCAGCGGATTGTTCTTGCGACGGCGCGCAAGAATCTGCGCGACACGCTCGACTTCCGTTTCACGCCCGACCAGCGGATCGATCCGGCCCTGGCGTGCGAGTTCGTTGAGGTTGCTGGCATAAGCGTCCAGCGGATTGCCTGAAGAAGAAGACTCACCGCCCTCGTCGTCCTGCATATCTTGTTCACCTTCAGAGTGATCGCCATGCCCCGGCACTTTGGAAATGCCGTGGGCGATATAGTTGACGACATCAATGCGTGCAACGCTCTGCTGTTTCAGCAGGAACACCGCCTGACTCTCTTGCTCACTGAAGATTGCAACCAGCACGTTGGCGCCGGTCACTTCGCGTTTGCCCGAGCTCTGCACATGAAAGACAGCACGTTGCAGCACACGCTGGAAGCCCAGGGTTGGCTGGGTTTCGCGATCCTCGTCATGGACAGGGATCAGCGGCGTGGTGGAGTCGATGAACTCCTGCAGGTCGTGCTTGAGTTTGTCGAGGTTTGCGCCGCAGGCACGCAATACGGTGGCGGCAGCCTCATTGTCCAATAGGGCCAGCAGCAGGTGTTCGACGGTCATGAACTCATGACGTTTCGAACGTGCCTCCTTGAAGGCAAGATTGAGGGTGACTTCGAGCTCGCGGTTTAACATAGCTTCACCTCATACCCAAGTGGTCGGCGATTAACCGTCCTTCTCGATTTCACAGAGTAGCGGATGCTGGCTTTCCCTGGCGTACTGGTTGACCTGCATGGCCTTTGTCTCGGCGATGTCGCGGGTAAACACTCCACATACTGCCCGCCCTTCTGTGTGGACGGCCAGCATGACCTTGGTCGCCAGCTCGCGATTCAGGTTAAAAAACACCTCGAGCACTTCGACGACGAAATCCATCGGTGTGTAGTCATCATTGAACAAAACCACCTTGTACATCGGCGGCGCCTGTAACGCAGGCTTTGCTTCCTGAACAGCAACGCCTGCCGAATCGTCGTCGTGCTCCTGTGGAAGATCCTTTTGGAGAAGCGGGCGATCCTGATTGAATGTTAGTCGAATCTGGCTGATTGCATGCATGGAAAGAAAGGTTCGTCAGTTGTGCAAATACAGTGGTGGGGGCGGCTTGACACGTTTTCAACTCCGACTGCCCGGTCACCTTGACTATCGGGAAAACGGTGTTACAACCAATAGAACCCACAGTGGGGAAAAAAGATCCGCGGAGTCAATCTTTTTAACGGATTCGACTGCGGATGAATTGGATGATACTCCAGCGATGGAGACTGTTGCAGAGGGATTTGAGCATGGCTGTCGGCAAGGTGAAATGGTTCAACAATGCCAAGGGGTTCGGCTTCATAAACACCGAGACCCACGAAGGGAAGGATGAAGACGGTCACCTGATCGATTTCTTTGCCCATTATTCCGCCATTGAAATGGACGGATACAAAACCCTCAAAGCCGGGCAGATCGTCAAATTCGAGATCGTGCAAGGCCCCAAAGGCCTGCACGCCACAAAAATTCAGAATGTCGAAGCCGCAAAAGATGCGACCCCGTCCGCTGCTCATCACCAGTCAGTGACCAGCTGAAGCGACCCGAACACCTGCCAGAAAACAAACCGCCCGACTCGATTACTCGAGCCGGGCGGTTTCGTTGCAGCTGGCTTTCTTACATGTGCTTGATCAGCGCATCACCGAAGCCCGAAGAAGACACCAGCGTGGCGCCTTCCATCAGACGTTCGAAGTCGTAGGTCACGGTCTTGGCCTTGATGGCGCCATTGGTGCCCTTGATGATCAGATCGGCCGCCTCGGTCCAGCCCAGGTGACGCAGCATCATCTCCGCCGACAGGATCACCGAGCCCGGGTTGACCTGGTCCTTGCCGGCATATTTTGGCGCAGTACCGTGAGTCGCCTCGAACATGGCCACGGTGTCGGACAGGTTGGCACCCGGCGCGATACCGATACCGCCCACTTCCGCCGCGAGGGCGTCGGACAGGTAGTCACCGTTGAGGTTGAGGGTGGCGATCACATCGTATTCGGCCGGACGCAGCAGGATCTGCTGGAGCATGGCGTCGGCGATGGCGTCCTTGACGACGACTTCGCGGCCGGTTTTCGGGTTCTTGAATTTCATCCATGGGCCGCCATCGAGCAGCTCTGCGCCGAACTCTTCCTTCGCCACCTCGTAACCCCAGTCCTTGAAGGCACCTTCGGTGAATTTCATGATGTTGCCCTTGTGCACGATGGTCAGCGACTTGCGGTCGTTGTCCACCACGTATTGCAGCGCCTTGCGCACCAGACGCTTGGTGCCTTCTTTGGAAACCGGCTTGATGCCGATGCCGCAATCCTGGTCGAAACGGATCTTGGTGACGCCCATTTCTTCTTTCAGGAATTTGATGACCTTGGTGGCTTCAGGGGAGCCGGCCTTCCATTCGATACCGGCATAAATGTCTTCGGAGTTCTCGCGGAAGATCACCATGTCGACGTCGCCAGGCTTTTTCACCGGGCTCGGCACACCTTCGAACCACACCACAGGGCGCAGGCAGACATAGAGATCGAGCTGTTGGCGCAGGGCGACGTTGAGGGAACGGATGCCGCCACCGACCGGAGTGGTCAGCGGGCCCTTGATGGAGACCACGTAATCCTTGACCGCGTCCAGGGTTTCCTGGGGCAGCCAGGTGTCCTGGTCATAGACCTGAGTTGCTTTTTCGCCAGCATAAACCTCCATCCAGGAAATCTTGCGCTTGCCCCCGTAGGCTTTTTCTACGGCAGCATCAACCACTTTGATCATCACAGGGCTGACGTCGACGCCAATGCCGTCACCTTCGATGAAGGGAATGATCGGGTTATCAGGGACATTGAGAGAATGGTCTGCGTTGACGGTGATTTTGTCGCCGACGGCTGGAACCTGAATCTTCTTGTAACCCATGCTGAACTCCATTGTTTGGATTGAACATCTGGCTTGGTTCGAGCGTAACCCAGTTGAATCAACACGCAAACCCTCTGTTCCGGGCGCGACCACATCTCGTTTCGTACAAGCCTGAAAGCAAAGGGAAAAGCGCCAATCTCAAGCATTCACGGCGACTCTACGCCCCACCCCGCCCTGCGACCTTTAGACCAATGGACGAGAATCGTTGCATATGAACCATCGGCAGATTGCCAGCTACCTATGTATAATGCCGCCCGCTGACCACAGGGTCACGACGGCTGGCCTCTCTAGCACGAGACTTTCCGCCTGATTGGTCGGGTTGTTACCGCAGTCCGACTGCTTGACGCTCTACTGATGCACCCAACATCACCGCGAAGATTCTCGACATTCGGTTCATGGATGACTTTGAACGAACGCGCTTACCCGGCGCCCCTCGAGTTTCTGCGCACGCTTTAGCAAAGAAGAGAGAGTTAATCCGAATATGCCCACCCGCTCGAAGATCATCTATACCTTCACCGACGAAGCTCCAGCCCTCGCCACCTATTCCCTGCTGCCGATCATCGAGGCTTACACCGCCTCGGCCGATATCGCCGTGGAAACCCGCGATATCTCTCTTGCAGCACGTATTCTGGCCAGCTTCCCCGAGCAACTGGGCGACAAAGCCGTAGCCGACCACCTCGCCGAACTGGGCGACCTGGCCGTTACGCCTGAAGCCAACATCATCAAGCTGCCGAACATCAGCGCTTCGGTTCCGCAGTTGCAAGCCGCGATCAAAGAACTGCAAGCCCAGGGCTACAACCTGCCGGACTACCCGGAATCCGTGACCAACGACGCCGAAAAAGAAGCCAAGGCGCGTTACGACAAGGTCAAGGGCAGCGCCGTGAACCCGGTTCTGCGTGAAGGCAACTCCGACCGTCGTGCGCCGCTGTCGGTCAAGAACTACGCTCGCAAGCACCCGCACAAAATGGGCGCCTGGGCCAAAGACTCCAAGTCTCATGTCGCTCACATGAGCACCGGCGATTTCTATGGCAGCGAAAAAGCTGTCCTGATCGACGCCGCTGACGCCGTGAAGATCGAACTGATCGCCAAAGACGGCACCGCGACCGTCCTGAAAGAAAAGACCACCGTTCAGGCGGGCGAGATCCTCGACTGCTCCGTGATGAGCAAAAAGGCCCTGCGCGCGTTCATCGCCGCCGAAATCGACAGCGCCAAGCAGCAAGGCGTGCTGCTGTCGGTTCACCTGAAAGCCACCATGATGAAGGTCTCCGACCCGATCATGTTTGGTCAGATCGTTGCCGAGTTCTACAAGGACGCCCTGACCAAGCACGCCGACGTGCTGGCCGAAATCGGCTTCAACCTGAACAACGGCATCGGCGACCTGTACGCCCGCATCAAATCCCTGCCGGCCGAGCAGCAAGCCCAGATCGAAGCTGACATTCAAGCGGTCTACGCCGTTCGTCCGTCGCTGGCGATGGTCAACTCCGACAAAGGCATCACCAACCTGCACGTGCCGAGCGACGTTATCGTCGACGCCTCGATGCCGGCCATGATCCGTGACTCCGGCAAGATGTGGGGCACTGACGGCCAGTTGCACGACACCAAGGCTGTGATCCCGGATCGCTGCTACGCCACCATCTACCAGGCCGTGATCGAAGATTGCAAAGCCAATGGCGCTTTCGATCCGACCACCATGGGCAGCGTGCCAAACGTTGGCCTGATGGCTAAAAAGGCTGAAGAGTACGGCTCCCACGACAAAACCTTCCAGATCAAGGCCGACGGCGTGGTTCGCGTGACCGACAGCAAAGGCACCCTGCTGATGGAACAGGCTGTTGAAGCCGGCGACATCTTCCGCATGTGCCAGACCAAAGACGCGCCGATCCAGGACTGGGTCAAATTGGCCGTCAACCGTGCTCGCGCAAGCGCAACTCCAGCCATTTTCTGGCTGGACCCGATGCGCGCCCACGACGGCGTGGTGATCGAGAAGGTTCAGGCTTACCTGAAGGATCACGACACCGCCGGTCTGGACATCCAGATCATGGCGCCGGTCGATGCCATGAAATACACCCTGCAGCGCACCCGCGAAGGCAAGGACACCATTTCGGTGACCGGCAACGTACTGCGCGACTACCTGACCGACCTGTTCCCGATCATGGAACTGGGCACCAGCGCCAAGATGCTGTCGATCGTGCCGCTGATGAACGGCGGTGGCCTGTTCGAAACCGGCGCCGGCGGTTCGGCTCCGAAGCACGTGCAGCAACTGGTCGAAGAGAACTTCCTGCGCTGGGATTCGCTGGGTGAATTCTTGGCCCTGGCCGCTTCTCTCGAGCACCTGGGTGTTAACTACAACAACCCGAAAGCGCTGGTTCTGTCCAAGACCCTGGATCAGGCCACCGGCCAGTTCCTCGACAACAACAAGTCGCCATCGCGCAAAGTCGGCAACATCGACAACCGCGGCAGCCACTTCTACCTGGCGATGTACTGGGCACAAGCCCTGGCCGCCCAGACTGAAGACGCTGCACTGCAAGCGCAGTTCGCGACTCTGGCCAAGACCCTGACCGAGAACGAAGCGACCATCGTCGCCGAGCTCAACGCCGTTCAAGGCAAGCCAGTGGACATCGGCGGTTACTACCACGCCGATGCCGAGCTGATCAGCAAGGCCATGCGCCCAAGCGCAACCCTCAACGCGGCGATTGCTGCGCTGGTATAAGGTTGTAAAGGGAACATCACAAACCCCGGCCTCGTGCCGGGGTTTGTGTTTCTGCCTTTCGCCCAGGAGATTCAATCAATGCAATGGCTCCCCCACATCACTGTCGCCACCATCGTCGAGGACAACGGTCGTTTCCTGATGGTCGAGGAACACAAGGCCGGGCGTAACGTGCTCAATCAGCCGGCCGGCCATCTGGATCCGGACGAAACCCTGATCGAAGCCGCCGTACGCGAAACCCTCGAAGAAACCGGCTGGGACGTCGAGCCCACCGCCGTGGTCGGCATTTATCTGTATACCGCCCCGAGCAACGGCGTGACTTACCAGCGCGTGTGCTTCAGCGCCAAAGCCGTGAAACATCACCCGGATTACCCACTGGACGACGGCATCGTCGGCGCCAAGTGGCTGAACCGCGACGAATTATTGGCCCAGCGCGATAACTGGCGCAGCGAGCTGATCATCCGTTGCATCGATGATTATCTGGCCGGCAATCGCTTCGGCCTCGAACTGATCCGCCCTTCCCTTTAGCCTTGAGGCCGTGAGCCTGATAGAATCGCGTCCTTTTTCAAGACACTCATTGAATCCCTATGCGTGATCCAGCCCCTTCTGACACATCCAAGAAGCGCGTCATTGTCGGCATGTCCGGCGGCGTGGACTCTTCCGTTTCCGCTCTCCTGCTGATCGAGCAGGGCTATGAAGTGGAAGGCCTGTTCATGAAGAACTGGGAAGAAGACGACGGAACGGAATACTGCACCGCCATGGACGACCTGGCGGATGCCCAGGCCGTGTGCGACAAGATCGGCATCAAACTGCACACCGCCAACTTCGCCGCCGAGTACTGGGACAATGTGTTCGAGCACTTCCTGGCCGAATACAAGGCCGGCCGCACGCCGAACCCGGACATCCTGTGCAACCGCGAGATCAAGTTCAAGGCGTTCCTCGACTACGCCATGATGCTCGGCGCCGACCTGATCGCTACCGGTCACTACGTGCGCCGCCGCGACATCGACGGCCGCACCGAACTGCTCAAGGGCCTGGATCCGAACAAGGATCAGAGCTACTTCCTGCACGCTGTCGGCGGCGAACAGATCGCCAAGACCCTGTTCCCGGTCGGCGAGCTGGAAAAACCGGAAGTCCGTGCAATTGCCGAGAAATACGAGCTGGCGACCGCCAAGAAGAAGGATTCCACCGGGATCTGCTTCATCGGCGAGCGTCGCTTCAGCGATTTCCTCAAGCAATACCTGCCGGCACAACCGGGCGAGATCAAGACCACCGAAGGCGAAGTCATCGGCCGTCACCACGGTTTGATGTACCACACTATCGGCCAGCGTCAGGGCCTGGGCATCGGTGGTCTGAAAGACGCCGGCGACGAGCCGTGGTACGTGCTGCGCAAGGATCTGGACACCAACGAGCTGATCGTCGGTCAGGGCAACAACCATCCGTGGCTGTTCTCCAGCGCCCTGCTCGCTTCGGAAATCTATTGGGTCAATCCGATCGATCTGAGCCAGCCGCTGCGTCTGACCGCCAAAGTCCGTTATCGCCAGAGCGATCAGGCCTGCACCCTTGAGAAAACCGACACCGGCTATCGCGCCGTGTTCGACGAGCCGCAACGCGCGGTCACGCCGGGCCAGTCGGTGGTGTTCTATGACGGTGAAATCTGCCTCGGTGGCGGCGTGATCGAAGTCGCCGAGCCTTGGAGCGGCCAGGCATGAGCCCGACTCAGGAGCAATTGACCGCTCTGGGCGGCGTGTTTCTCGCCGCCGTGCTGGTCGACCGGATCGCCAAGACCGGTCAGACCAACGAGGCCGGCCTGAGCTGCATGCTCGGCAGCCTGCTGGTTCGCGACCCGAAAGACACGCTGGATGTTTACGGCGGCGACGATATCAACCTGCGCGAGGGTTACCGCGCGCTGATCGGCGCCCTCGAGCGCGACCCGAGCACTCTGCAGCGCGAACCGCTGCGTTACGCCCTGTCGATGCTTGGTCTTGAGCGACAACTGGCCAAGCGCGACGACATGCTCGACGTGATCGGCAAACGCCTGCCGCAGATCCAGTCGCAGGTCGAGCACTTCGGCCCGGCCCACGAAAACGTGATCGCGGCCTGCGGTGCGCTGTATCAGGACACCCTGAGCACGCTGCGCCAACGCATTCAGGTGCATGGCGACATGCGCAATCTGCAGCAGCCGAGCAATGCCTCGAAGATCCGCGCCCTGCTGCTCGCCGGCATTCGTTCGGCCCGCCTGTGGCGCCAGCTCGGCGGTCACCGCTGGCAACTGGTCGTCAGCCGGCGCAAATTGCTCAAAGAGCTGTATCCGTTGATGCGCAGCGAGTAAATCACCGCGCAACAAAAGCTTTGTAGTCTGTAACGCGTAATACGCCGGTCAGTTGGCGACGGACCGGCGGATTTTTTCATGTATGATACGCGCCCCATTTCGTTGCCCGACTGTCCGAGAACACCCCATGCAGCTCTCTTCGCTCACTGCGGTTTCCCCTGTTGACGGCCGCTACGCCGGCAAAACCCAGGCCCTGCGCCCAATTTTCAGCGAGTACGGCCTGATCCGTGCCCGCGTTCTGGTTGAAGTGCGCTGGCTCCAGCGCCTGGCCGCTCACGCCGGCATCCCGGAAGTGCCAGCCTTCTCCGCCGAAGCCAACGCCGTTCTGAACGAACTGGCCGAAAACTTCTCGCTGGAGCACGCCGAGCGCGTGAAAGAGATCGAGCGCACCACCAACCACGACGTCAAAGCGATCGAATACCTGCTCAAGGAGCAGGCAGCCAAGCTGCCGGAGCTGGCCAAGGTCAGCGAATTCATCCACTTCGCCTGCACCAGCGAGGACATCAACAACCTGTCCCACGCCCTGATGCTGCGCGAAGGTCGTGACGACGTGATGCTGCCGCTGATGCGCCAGACCGCCAACGCCATCCGCGAACTGGCCCTGCGCTTCGCCGACGTGCCAATGCTGTCGCGCACCCACGGCCAGCCGGCTTCGCCGACCACTCTGGGTAAAGAGCTGGCGAACGTGGTTTACCGTCTCGAGCGTCAGATCGCTCAGGTCGCTGCCGTTCCGCTGCTGGGCAAGATCAACGGTGCTGTCGGCAACTACAACGCTCACCTGTCGGCCTACCCGCAGATCGACTGGGAAGCCAACGCCCGCGCCTTCATCGAAGACGAGCTGGGCCTGGCCTTCAACCCGTACACCACGCAGATCGAGCCGCACGACTACATCGCCGAGCTGTTCGACGCCATTGCGCGCTTCAACACCATCCTGATCGACTTTGACCGTGACATCTGGGGCTACATCTCCCTGGGTTACTTCAAGCAGCGCACCATCGCCGGCGAAATCGGTTCGTCGACCATGCCGCACAAGGTCAACCCGATCGACTTCGAAAACTCCGAAGGCAACCTGGGCATCGCCAACGCGCTGTTCCAGCACCTGGCGAGCAAACTGCCGATCTCCCGCTGGCAGCGCGATCTGACTGACTCCACCGTTCTGCGCAACCTCGGTGTGGGTTTCGCCCACAGTGTGATCGCGTACGAAGCGAGCCTCAAAGGCATCAGCAAGCTCGAACTGAACGCTGACAAGATCGCTGCCGATCTGGACGCTTGCTGGGAAGTCCTGGCCGAGCCGATCCAGACCGTGATGCGCCGCTACAACATCGAAAACCCGTACGAGAAGCTGAAAGAACTGACGCGCGGCAAGGGCATCAGCCCTGAAGCGCTGCAGACTTTCATTGATGGCCTGGACATGCCGGCCGCTGCGAAAGCCGAGCTCAAGCAACTGACTCCGGCCAACTACATCGGCAACGCTGTAGCGCAAGCCAAACGCATCTGACCGACTGCTTGACCCGTTTGAGACGCCCGGCCGCGCCGGGCGTTTTTATTCCCGTCTGAAAAATGCTTTTTTTCAATAGGTTACATATGAATCCCGATATTCCTCTTCAACTTCTGGGTGGTCTCACGGCGCGCGAATTCATGCGCGATTACTGGCAGAAAAAACCACTGCTGATCCGTCAGGCGATTCCTGATTTCGAAAGCCCGATCGACGCCGACGAACTCGCCGGCCTGGCCCTGGAAGAAGAAGTCGAATCGCGCCTGGTGATCGAGCACGGCGAGCGTCCATGGGAACTGCGTCGCGGCCCGTTCGCCGAAGACGAATTCAGCAAACTGCCGGAGCGCGAGTGGACCCTGCTGGTGCAGGCGGTCGATCAGTTCGTGCCGGAAGTCAGCGAGCTGCTGGAAAACTTCCGCTTCCTGCCGAGCTGGCGCGTCGACGACGTGATGATCAGCTTCGCCGCCCCGGGTGGCAGCGTCGGCCCGCACTTCGATAACTACGACGTGTTCCTGCTGCAAGGCCACGGCAAGCGCAACTGGAAAATCGGCCAGATGTGCGACTCCGAAAGCCCGCTGCTGCAACACGCCGACCTGCGCATCCTCGCCGAATTCCACGAGACTGAAGAGTGGGTCCTGGAACCGGGCGACATGCTCTACCTGCCACCGCGCCTGGCCCACTGCGGTGTTGCCGTCGACGACTGCATGACCTACTCGGTCGGTTTCCGCGCACCAAGCGCCGCAGAAGTGCTGACCCACTTCACCGACTTCCTCAGCCAGTTCCTGACTGACGAAGAGCGTTATACCGACGCCGATGCAAAACCGGTCAGCGATGATCCACATCAGATCCAGCACGATGCCCTCGGCCGCCTGAAAGCGCTGCTCGCCGAGCACATGAGCGACGAACGCCTGCTGCTGACCTGGTTCGGCCAGTACATGACCGAGCCGCGCTATCCGGAGCTGGTGGTCGGGCCGGAAGAAGTCGAGGAAGAAGACCTCCTCGGCGCGCTCGAAGACGGCGCCATCCTGATCCGCAATCCGAGCGCGCGCCTGGCGTGGTCGGACGTCGATGACGATCTGCTGCTGTTCGCCAGCGGCCAGAGCCGCTACCTGCCGGGCAAGCTGCGCGAACTGCTGAAGCTGATCTGCTCCGCCGACGCCCTGCACACCGACAACCTCGGTGACTGGCTGAGCGATGAAGACGGTCGCGGCCTGCTGTGCGAACTGGTCAAACAGGGAAGCCTGGGGTTCGCCGACGATGAATAAGATTCGCGTACGTGTTGCAGATTGGCAAAAGGACAACGCCGAGATCCGCCGCATTCGCGAAACGGTGTTCATTGCCGAACAATCGGTTCCACCCGAGCTTGAGTGGGACGCCGATGACGCTACGGCGGTGCATTTCCTGGCCTTCGAAGGCGACTTTCCGATCGGCACCGCCCGCCTTTTGCCCGACGGGCATGTTGGCCGGGTTTCGGTGCTGAAGGACTGGCGCGGCTTGAAGGTTGGCGATGCGCTGATGCAAGCGGTGATTGCCGAAGCGGAAGCACGCGGCCTTAAGCAGCAGATGCTCAGCGCCCAGGTGCAGGCCACGGCGTTCTATGAGCGTCTGGGTTTCAACCTGGTCAGCGAGGAATTCCTCGAGGCCGGGATTCCGCATGTCGATATGGTTCGTCATTCGGCCTGAACGATCACGTAACACGCAAAACGCCCCGCCATCTCACGATGCCGGGGCGTTTTGCTGTCTACGATTCAACTTGCCCCACCCCGGGCCGACAAACTGGCAATATCAAGCCTTTCGAAAGCGGAGATAACGGACATGTCCCTACGCACCCTGCTCACCACCCTGCTGCTCGGCTGCAGTTTTTCGGTGATGGCAGCCACAGAAATCGTGCCCCTCAAGTACCACACCAGTGCCGACATGCTGCCGGTGGCTCAGGACTTTATCGGCAAGGACGGCCAGGTCAGCGCCTATGGCAACCAACTGATCGTCAAGGCCGAGCCCGGCAAGATTCAAGAACTCAAGGACCTGCTCTCGCAACTCGACACCACGCCCAAGCGCCTGCTGATCACAGTCGACACCAACGAAAACAACGGTCGTGGCGATGAAGGCTATTCGGTGAACGGCGCGCAAACCCGCATCATCAGCCGCAGCACCGCCAGCCGTGACGGCGGCATTCAGCAAATTCAGGCCAGCGAAGGTGCACCGGCACTGATCCAGGTCGGCCAGAGCGTGCCGATCACCAGCAGCCAGACCAACTCCTACGGCGATTACAGCAGCCAGACGCAATATCGCAACGTCACACAGGGTTTTTACGTCACCGCCAGCGTCACCGGCGAAACCGTTCACCTGGCAATCAGTACCAACCGTGACCGCATGAGCCAGGAACGTCCCGATGTAGTGAACGTGCAAAGCACCGACACAACTGTCACCGGACGGCTGGGCGAATGGATCACCCTCGCCG
This sequence comes from Pseudomonas sp. B7, assembly GCF_016735645.1. Lineage (NCBI taxonomy): Bacteria > Pseudomonadati > Pseudomonadota > Gammaproteobacteria > Pseudomonadales > Pseudomonadaceae > Pseudomonas > Pseudomonas sp. B7. The sequence goes on along the minus strand of NZ_JAERRE010000013.1, from coordinate 152,188 downwards.
GCGTGAATCGCCAGACCCAAGCCGACAAACAGGGCCTGGCCCGCAGCTACTCGACTCAAGGCCGGGATGACATGACGTTGCGGGTGAAAGTCGACACGTTGGACTAAAGCACCGAAAACTGACTGATTAGTCGTATTAGACGAAAGATGTAGTGCTTGAAAAAAAGCACTACAAAACGTTTGACGAGCCAAAAAAGCGAAGGCATGATGGCCTCGCTCCCGCTAATCAGAGGCCCTGGCAAGGGCCTTCGAAGCGCTGCTCGCAACCATCCCCGCGAGCCGTTTCGTGTCTGTACCGCCCACAAGGTGTGTTTGACGAGGTTGCCGACTGGAACGAAGTTGTCCCGAGGGACGGAAGCGTAATTAGGTAACCCGGCTTTACACTGTAGTTCGTATAAAGGCCCACGACGCCTGAATGCGCCCGCCAGTTCGCCTTTACCTGCTCACCTCCCCTCGAGCTCATCGTTCATCCCGTCGCCTGCCCCGCCGAACCCGACCTGACCACCTAAGCTTCTGGTCAGCGAGCGCAAGGAATTTTCCACCGCAGAACAACTTTTCATAAAGACGCGACGAGGTTTATCTCCATGGCACTGACACGCGAACAGCAAATTGCAGCCCTTGAAAAAGACTGGGCTGAAAACCCGCGCTGGAAAGGCGTGACTCGCAATTACTCCGCTGCTGACGTCGTCCGTCTGCGTGGCTCGGTTCAACCAGAGCACACCTTTGCAAAAATGGGCGCCGAAAAACTGTGGAACCTGGTCACCCAGGGTGCCAAGCCGTCCTTCCGCCCAGAGAAAGATTTCGTCAACTGCATGGGCGCCCTGACCGGCGGTCAGGCTGTGCAGCAGGTTAAAGCCGGTATCCAGGCGATCTACCTGTCGGGCTGGCAAGTCGCGGCGGACAACAACTCCGCCGAATCGATGTACCCGGACCAGTCGCTGTACCCGGTGGACTCGGTTCCAACCGTGGTCAAGCGCATCAACAACTCGTTCCGTCGCGCCGACCAGATCCAGTGGAAAGCCGGCAAGAACCCGGGCGACGAAGGCTACATCGACTACTTCGCGCCAATCGTGGCTGACGCTGAAGCCGGTTTCGGCGGCGTACTGAACGCCTACGAGCTGATGAAGAGCATGATCGAAGCAGGCGCCGCCGGCGTTCACTTCGAAGACCAGCTGGCTTCCGTGAAGAAATGCGGCCACATGGGCGGCAAGGTGCTGGTTCCAACCCAGGAAGCCGTGCAGAAGCTGACCGCAGCTCGTCTGGCTGCCGACGTTGCCGGCGTACCGACCATCATCCTGGCCCGTACCGACGCCAACGCTGCCGACCTGCTGACTTCCGACTGCGACCCGTACGACCAGCCGTTCGTGACTGGCACCCGTACCCAGGAAGGTTTCTACAAGGTTCGTGCAGGTCTGGATCAGGCAATCGCCCGTGGCCTGGCCTACGCGCCGTACGCCGACCTGATCTGGTGCGAAACCGCCAAACCAGACCTGGACGAAGCCCGTCGCTTCGCTGAAGCGATCAAGAAGGAATACCCGGACCAGATCCTCTCTTACAACTGCTCGCCTTCCTTCAACTGGAAGAAAAACCTGGACGACGCGACCATCGCCAAGTTCCAGCGCGAACTGTCCGCCATGGGTTACAAGCACCAGTTCATCACCCTGGCCGGCATTCATAACATGTGGCACAGCATGTTCAACCTGGCGCACGACTACGCCCGCAACGACATGACTGCCTACGTGAAGCTGCAAGAGCAGGAATTCGCTGACGCCGCCAAGGGCTACACCTTCGTGGCTCACCAGCAGGAAGTGGGCACTGGCTACTTCGACGACATGACCACCGTGATCCAGGGCGGCACGTCCTCGGTGACCGCGTTGACCGGCTCGACCGAAGAAGAACAGTTCCACTGATCGACTTCGTCTGAGCGAACGGCCTTTGCGGACCGTATAGAAAGCTAACCGCACTGCCGAAAAACTGACGCCCCGACTGGTTCGGGGCGTTTTTTTGCCTGCGCCTTTCCGGGCACCTCAGGAAATGGCACAGCCTGTCAGGCAAAACATTGATCCAGAGCGGTATCCGTATCGGAAAAACCGGTTAAAACGGGCGCCGCCGCTACTTGCAGTAACGCGGATATAAGACAACTTCCCGACTACTGACCCGTTAAACAGTTACCCAATCACTCCAAACGATATCAATTATCATTTAGCGACAACTATGTTCGTTACATTTCCTACAAAACATAATTCGTGAAATCCCGGCTAATGCCCGCAGCGCATGGGCTGCGGGCCCTTCGAGGTGCGCTATGTCCTTATTCCAATAAATAATTTCGCTATAGGAATTTTACTTGCCGGGTGTTTAGCCATAAAATCAGCGCGATTGATTGCTGCGACATATCGTCACTGCCTTATTTCTTTATCAAGCTCAGAGACCTTTGCTCTCTGTTAAGGATTTCCAGCATGCCCGAAGCGACAGGACTCATGGCCCACAACTGGGGCTTTGCCATTTTCCTTCTGGGTGTAGTCGGCCTGTGTGCCTTCATGCTCGGCGTCTCCAGCCTCCTCGGGTCAAAAGCCTGGGGCCGCAGCAAAAACGAACCGTTCGAGTCCGGCATGCTACCTACCGGTGGCGCCCGCTTGCGGCTCTCAGCCAAATTCTATCTGGTCGCGATGCTGTTCGTGATCTTCGATATCGAAGCCCTCTTTCTCTTTGCATGGTCTGTGTCCGTCCGCGAAAGCGGCTGGACCGGATTCGTCGAAGCTCTCGTTTTCATAGCAATTCTGTTGGCAGGTCTTGTCTACCTGTTCCGAGTGGGCGCCCTTGACTGGGCTCCGGAAGCTCGTCGCAAGCGGCAGGCGAAGCTGAAACAATGAGGCTTTGGCAATGCAATACAATCTCACCAGAATCGACCCCGATGCTCCTAACGAGCAGTATCCGATCGGCCAGCGGGAAACCGTTTCCGATCCGTTAGAGGATCAAGTCCACAAAAACATTTTCATGGGCAAGCTGGAAGACGTGCTGAGTGGCGCGGTCAATTGGGGACGTAAGAACTCCCTGTGGCCGTACAACTTCGGTCTGTCGTGCTGCTACGTGGAAATGACCACGGCCTTCACGGCGCCCCACGACATCGCGCGCTTCGGCGCCGAAGTTATCCGGGCATCACCGCGTCAGGCCGACTTCATGGTTATCGCCGGGACCTGCTTCATCAAGATGGCGCCGATCATTCAGCGCCTGTACGAACAGATGCTCGAGCCCAAGTGGGTGATCTCGATGGGTTCGTGCGCCAACTCCGGCGGCATGTACGACATCTACTCCGTGGTTCAGGGGGTGGACAAGTTCCTGCCCGTTGACGTCTACGTACCTGGCTGCCCGCCCCGTCCAGAAGCATTTCTGCAAGGTTTGATGCTGTTGCAGGAATCCATTGGCCAGGAGCGTCGCCCACTGTCCTGGGTCGTTGGCGATCAAGGCGTCTATCGCGCCGACATGCCTTCGCAGAAGGAACAGCGCCGCGAACAGCGAATCGCAGTCACCAACCTGCGCAGCCCTGACGAAGTCTGATCCAGTCTGTTTCAAAGAAACGAGAAGCTGGCTTCATTCTTTACGTTGACCGAAAGCGAAAAAATAACCATGACTACAGGCAGTGCTCTGTACATCCCGCCTTATAAGGCAGACGACCAGGATGTGGTCGTCGAACTCAACAACCGTTTTGGCGCCGAAGCGTTCACCGCTCAGCCGACCCGCACCGGCATGCCGGTGCTGTGGGTGGCTCGCGCCAAGCTCGTCGAAGTCCTGACCTTCCTGCGCAATCTGCCCAAACCGTACGTCATGCTCTATGACCTGCACGGCGTGGACGAGCGTCTGCGCACCAAGCGTCAAGGGCTGCCGAGCGGTGCCGATTTCACCGTGTTCTATCACCTCATGTCGCTGGAACGTAATAGTGACGTGATGATCAAGGTCGCCTTGTCCGAAAGCGACCTCAGCTTGCCGACCGTCACCAGCATCTGGCCGAACGCCAACTGGTACGAGCGTGAAGTCTGGGACATGTACGGCATCGACTTCAAAGGTCACCCGCACCTGTCGCGCATCATGATGCCGCCGACCTGGGAAGGTCACCCGCTGCGCAAGGACTTCCCGGCGCGCGCCACCGAATTCGATCCGTTCAGCCTGAACCTGGCCAAGCAACAGCTTGAGGAAGAAGCCGCGCGCTTCCGTCCTGAAGACTGGGGCATGAAGCGTTCCGGGGCGAACGAGGACTACATGTTCCTCAACCTGGGTCCGAACCACCCTTCGGCGCACGGTGCGTTCCGCATCATCCTGCAGCTGGACGGTGAAGAGATCGTCGATTGCGTTCCGGACATCGGTTACCACCACCGTGGCGCCGAGAAGATGGCTGAGCGTCAGTCCTGGCACAGTTTCATTCCGTACACCGACCGTATCGACTACCTCGGCGGCGTGATGAACAACCTGCCGTACGTGCTCTCGGTCGAGAAGCTGGCCGGCATCAAGGTGCCAGAGAAAGTCGACGTCATCCGCATCATGATGGCCGAGTTCTTCCGGATCACCAGCCACCTGCTGTTCCTGGGTACCTACATCCAGGACGTCGGCGCCATGACTCCGGTGTTCTTCACCTTCACCGACCGCCAGAAGGCCTACACGGTGATCGAAGCCATCACCGGTTTCCGTCTGCACCCGGCCTGGTACCGCATCGGCGGCGTCGCCCACGACCTGCCGCGCGGCTGGGAAAAACTGGTGAAAGATTTCGTTGAATGGCTGCCAAAGCGCCTCGACGAATACACCAAGGCCGCCCTGCAGAACAGCATCCTCAAGGGGCGTACCATCGGCGTTGCCCAGTACAACACCAAAGAGGCCCTGGAATGGGGCGTTACCGGTGCTGGCCTGCGTTCCACCGGTTGCGACTTCGACCTGCGTAAGGCGCGCCCATACTCCGGTTACGAGAACTTCGAGTTCGAAGTGCCGCTGGCTGCCAACGGCGATGCCTACGACCGCTGCATGGTTCGCGTCGAAGAGATGCGCCAGAGCGTCAAGATCATCGACCAGTGCCTGCGCAACATGCCGGAAGGCCCGTACAAGGCGGATCACCCGCTGACCACGCCGCCGCCGAAAGAGCGCACGCTGCAGCACATCGAAACCCTGATCACGCACTTCCTGCAAGTTTCGTGGGGCCCGGTCATGCCGGCCAACGAATCCTTCCAGATGATCGAAGCGACCAAGGGCATCAACAGTTATTACCTGACGAGCGACGGCGGCACCATGAGCTACCGTACCCGGATCCGTACTCCGAGCTTCGCCCACCTGCAGCAGATCCCTTCGGTGATCAAAGGCAGCATGGTCGCGGACCTGATTGCGTACCTGGGTAGTATCGACTTCGTTATGGCCGACGTGGACCGCTAAGCATGAACAGCACGCTTATCCAGACAGACCGTTTCACCTTGAGTGAAACCGAGCGCTCGGCCATCGAGCACGAGCTGCATCACTACGAAGACCCGCGCGCGGCGTCGATCGAAGCCTTGAAGATCGTCCAGAAGGAACGCGGCTGGGTGCCGGACGGCGCTCTGTACGCCATCGGCGAGATCCTCGGCATCCCGGCCAGCGACGTTGAAGGCGTGGCCACGTTCTATAGCCAGATCTTCCGTCAGCCGGTCGGCCGTCACATCATTCGCGTCTGCGACAGCATGGTCTGCTACATCGGTGGCCACGAGTCGGTGGTCAGCGAAATCCAGAACAACCTGGGTATCGGCCTGGGTCAGACCACCGCCGACGGTCGCTTCACCCTGCTGCCGGTCTGCTGCCTCGGCAACTGCGACAAGGCACCGGCGCTGATGATCGATGACGACACCTTTGGCGATGTCCAGCCTGCCGGCGTCGCCAAACTGCTCGAGGGCTACGTATGACCCTGACTTCTTTCGGTCCGGCCAACCGCATCCAGCGTTCGGCCGAGACTCACCCGCTGACCTGGCGCCTGCGTGACGACGGCGAAGCCGTGTGGCTCGACGAGTACCAGGCCAAGAACGGTTACGCCGCTGCGCGCAAAGCCTTCGCCGACATGGATCAGGACGCCATCGTCCAGACCGTGAAAGACGCCGGCCTCAAAGGTCGCGGCGGTGCAGGCTTCCCCACAGGCGTGAAGTGGGGCCTGATGCCAAAGGACGAATCCATCAACATCCGCTACCTGCTGTGCAACGCGGATGAAATGGAGCCGAACACCTGGAAAGACCGCATGCTGATGGAGCAACTGCCCCATCTGCTGATCGAAGGCATGCTGATCAGCGCCCGCGCGCTGAAAACCTACCGTGGCTACATCTTCCTGCGTGGCGAATACACCACCGCCGCCAAGCACCTGAACCGTGCCGTGGAAGAAGCCAAGGCAGCCGGCCTGCTGGGCAAGAACATCCTGGGCAGCGGCTTCGATTTCGAGCTGTTCGTCCACACCGGCGCCGGGCGTTACATCTGCGGCGAAGAAACCGCACTGATCAACTCCCTCGAAGGCCGCCGCGCCAACCCGCGCTCCAAACCGCCCTTCCCTGCCGCCGTCGGCGTGTGGGGCAAGCCGACCTGCGTGAACAACGTTGAAACCCTGTGCAACGTGCCGGCGATCATTGCCGACGGCGTGGACTGGTACAAATCGTTGGCCCGCGACGGCAGCGAAGACATGGGCACCAAGCTCATGGGCTTCTCCGGCAAGGTCAAGAACCCCGGCCTGTGGGAACTGCCATTCGGCGTGACCGGCCGCGAGCTGTTCGAAGACTACGCCGGCGGCATGCGCGACGGCTTCAAGCTGAAAGCCTGGCAGCCAGGTGGCGCCGGTACCGGTTTCCTGTTGCCGGAACACCTCGACGCACAAATGTACGCTGGCGGCATCGCCAAGGTTGGCACCCGTATGGGTACCGGCCTGGCCATGGCGGTGGACGACAGCGTCAACATGGTGTCCCTGCTGCGCAACATGGAGCAGTTCTTCGCTCGCGAATCCTGTGGTTTCTGCACCCCTTGCCGTGATGGTTTGCCATGGAGCGTCAAGCTGCTGATGGCCATCGAACAAGGCCGCGGCCAGCCAGGCGACATCGAGACCCTGCTGGGTCTGGTCAACTTCCTCGGCCCGGGCAAGACCTTCTGTGCTCACGCACCGGGTGCCGTGGAGCCGTTGGGCAGTGCCATCAAATACTTCCGTCCAGAGTTCGAAGCCGGTATCGCGCCTGCAAGCGCCGCCGTCCCGCCTCTGGCGAAGCCGATCGTAGTCGGCGCGTAAACGCTTAAAAAGGCGAAGGGTCCGTGCCCTTCGCCTTTCGTCCGATGACGCCTTTCGGGGCTGACTGGATTCGGACGGATAACAAGATTCCATTAGCCACGCCCGCTGACACCGGGCCAACGAAGACCTTTGAACCATGGCCACTATCCACGTAGACGGCAAAGCGCTCGAAGTCGACGGGGCAGACAACCTGTTACAGGCATGTCTGTCGCTGGGCCTCGACATCCCTTATTTCTGCTGGCACCCCGCGCTTGGTAGCGTCGGGGCCTGCCGCCAGTGCGCGGTCAAGCAGTACACCGACGAAAACGACACCCGTGGTCGCATCGTCATGTCCTGCATGACCCCGGCCACCGACAATACCTGGATCTCCATCGACGATGAAGAATCCAAGGCATTCCGCGCCAGTGTCGTCGAATGGCTGATGACCAACCACCCGCACGACTGCCCTGTGTGCGAGGAAGGCGGTCACTGCCACCTGCAAGACATGACCGTGATGACCGGCCACAACGAGCGCCGTTATCGCTTCACCAAACGCACCCACCAGAACCAGCAACTGGGCCCGTTCATTTCCCACGAAATGAACCGCTGCATCGCCTGCTACCGCTGCGTGCGTTTCTACAAGGACTACGCCGGCGGCACCGACCTCGGTGTATTCGGCGCCCACGACAACGTGTACTTCGGTCGCGTTGAAGACGGCACCCTCGAAAGCGAGTTCTCCGGCAACCTCACCGAGGTCTGCCCGACCGGTGTGTTCACCGACAAGACTCACTCCGAGCGCTACAACCGTAAGTGGGACATGCAGTTCTCGCCGAGCATCTGCCATGGCTGCTCGAGCGGTTGCAACATTTCCCCGGGCGAGCGTTACGGCGAACTGCGTCGCATCGAAAACCGTTACAACGGTTCGGTGAACCAGTACTTCCTGTGCGACCGTGGCCGTTTCGGTTATGGCTACGTCAACCGCACCGACCGTCCACGTCAGCCGCTGCTGGCCGACGGCACCAAGCTTGGACTGGATGCTGCGCTGGACAAAGCCGCCGACCTGCTGCGCGGTCGCAACATCGTCGGTATCGGTTCGCCACGTGCCAGCCTGGAAAGCAACTACGCGTTGCGTGAACTGGTGGGCGCCGAGCACTTCTACTCCGGTATCGAAGCCTCCGAACTGGAACGCATCCGTCTGGTCCTGCAAGTGCTGAAAGACAGCCCGCTGCCAGTGCCGAACATGCGCGACATCGAAGACCACGACGCTGTGTTCGTCCTCGGTGAAGACCTGACCCAGACCGCCGCCCGCATGGCCCTGGCCCTGCGTCAGTCGGTCAAAGGCAAGGCCGAAGACATGGCCGAAGCCATGCGCGTTCAGCCTTGGCTCGACGCTGCGGTGAAGAACATCGGTCAGCACGAACTGAACCCGCTGTTCATCGCCAGCCTGGCTGAAACCAAGCTCGATGACATCGCCGAAGAATGCGTACACGCCGCTCCCGACGATCTGGCGCGCATCGGTTTCGCCGTGGCTCACGCCCTGGACGCCAGCGCGCCGGCCGTTGAAGGTCTGGACGCCGAAGCCCTGGAACTGGCCAAGCGCATCGCCGATGCTCTGCTCGCGGCCAAGCGTCCGCTGATCATCGCCGGTACTTCGCTGGGCTCCAAAGCCTTGATCGAAGCCGCTGCGAACATCGCCAAGGCCCTGAAGCTGCGCGAGAAGAACGGTTCGATCAGCCTGATCGTGCCGGAAGCCAACAGCCTCGGCCTGGCCATGCTCGGTGGCGAATCGGTCGATGCCGCGCTGCAAGCGGTCATCGACGGCAAGGCCGACGCCATCGTCGTGCTGGAAAACGATCTGTACACCCGTACCGCCAAGGCCAAGGTCGATGCGGCACTGAACGCTGCGAAAGTGGTGATCGTTGCCGACCATCAAAAGACCGCCACCAGCGACCGCGCGCATCTGGTTCTGCCGGCCGCCAGCTTCGCTGAAGGCGACGGTACACTGGTCAGCCAGGAAGGTCGTGCCCAGCGCTTCTTCCAGGTTTTCGACCCGCAATACATGGACGCGAGCATTCTGGTCCACGAAGGCTGGCGCTGGCTGCACGCCCTGCGCGCCACCCTGCTGAACCAGCCGATCGACTGGACGCAACTCGACCACGTGACCGCTGCCGTTGCGTCGAGCACGCCGCAACTGGCCCGTATTGTCGACGCAGCACCGTCCGCCTCGTTCCGCATCAAGGGTCTGAAACTGGCCCGTGAGCCGCTGCGTTACTCCGGTCGCACCGCGATGCGCGCCGACATCAGCGTTCACGAACCACGCACCCCGCAAGACAAAGACACCGCGTTCGCCTTCTCGATGGAAGGTTACTCGGGCTCCGCCGAACCGCGTCAGCAAGTGCCGTTCGCCTGGTCGCCGGGCTGGAACTCGCCGCAAGCCTGGAACAAGTTCCAGGACGAAGTCGGTGGTCACCTGCGCGCTGGCGATCCGGGCACCCGCCTGATCGAAAGCACCGGTGATTCGCTGAACTGGTTCGCCAGTGTTCCGCGCGCGTTCAACCCGGCCCAGGGCACCTGGCAAGCCGTGCCGTTCTACCACCTGTTCGGCAGCGACGAGAACTCGTCGAAAGCCGCTCCGGTCCAGGAACGCATCCCGGCCGCCTACGTTGCACTGGCCAAGTCCGAAGCGGATCGCTTGGGCGTGAACGACGGCGCACTGCTGAGCCTCAATGTTGCCGGCCAGACCCTGCGTCTGCCGCTGCGTATCAATGAAGAACTGGGCGCAGGTCTGGTGGCATTGCCTGCGGGCATCGCCGGCATTCCACCGGCATTCGCCGGCGTATCCGTTGATGGTCTGCAGGAGGCAGCGCAATGACCTGGTTCACCCCTGAAGTGATCGATGTGATCCTGACGGTCATCAAGGCCATCGTGATCCTGCTGGCCGTGGTGGTCGCAGGCGCGTTGCTCAGCTTTGTCGAGCGTCGCCTGCTGGGCTGGTGGCAGGACCGTTACGGTCCGAACCGCGTTGGCCCGTTCGGCATGTTCCAGATCGCGGCCGACATGCTGAAGATGTTCTTCAAGGAAGACTGGACCCCTCCGTTTGCCGACAAGGTGATCTTCACCCTGGCGCCGGTGGTGGCCATGTCCGCCCTGCTGATCGCGTTCGCGATCATCCCGATCACCCCGACCTGGGGCGTGGCGGATCTGAACATCGGCCTGCTGTTTTTCTTCGCCATGGCCGGTCTTTCGGTCTACGCGGTGCTGTTCGCCGGCTGGTCGAGTAACAACAAGTTCGCCCTGCTGGGCAGCTTGCGTGCCTCGGCGCAGACCGTGTCCTACGAAGTGTTCATGGGCCTGGCCCTGATGGGCATCGTGGTGCAGGTCGGCTCGTTCAACATGCGCGACATCGTCGAGTACCAGGCGCAGAACCTGTGGTTCATCATTCCGCAGTTCTTCGGCTTCTGTACCTTCTTCATCGCTGGCGTGGCCGTGACTCACCGTCACCCGTTCGACCAGCCGGAAGCGGAACAGGAACTGGCCGACGGTTACCACATTGAATACGCCGGTATGAAATGGGGCATGTTCTTCGTCGGTGAATACATCGGCATCATCCTGATCTCGGCACTGCTGGTCACCCTGTTCTTCGGTGGCTGGCACGGTCCGTTCGGCATCCTGCCGCAACTGTCCTTCGTCTGGTTCGCACTGAAGACCGCGTTCTTCATCATGCTGTTCATCCTGCTGCGCGCTTCCATCCCGCGTCCGCGTTATGACCAGGTGATGGATTTCAGCTGGAAATTCTGCCTGCCACTGACCCTGATCAATTTGCTGGTGACCGCTGCAATCGTGTTGTGGAACACGCCTGCGGTTGCGGTTCAGTGAGGATTTGACCCATGTTCAAATATATTGGCGACATCGTTAAGGGTACCGGTACCCAGTTGCGCAGCCTGGTCATGGTCTTCGGCCATGGCTTTCGCAAGCGCGACACCCTGCAATACCCGGAAGAGCAAGTCTACCTGCCGCCACGCTATCGTGGCCGCATCGTCCTGACCCGCGACCCCGATGGCGAAGAACGCTGCGTAGCCTGCAACCTGTGCGCCGTGGCCTGCCCGGTGGGTTGCATCTCGCTGCAGAAAGCTGAAACCGAAGACGGTCGCTGGTACCCGGACTTCTTCCGTATCAACTTCTCGCGCTGCATTTTCTGCGGTCTCTGCGAGGAAGCCTGCCCGACCACCGCGATCCAGCTGACCCCGGATTTCGAGATGGCCGAGTTCAAACGTCAGGACCTGGTGTACGAGAAAGAAGATCTTTTGATCTCCGGCCCCGGCAAAAACCCTGATTACAACTTCTATCGTGTTGCAGGTATGGCCGTTGCGGGCAAGCCGAAAGGCGCCGCACAAAACGAAGCCGAGCCGATCAACGTGAAGAGCTTGCTGCCTTAAGGAAGAACGATGGAATTCGCTTTCTATTTCGCATCGGGTATCGCTGTTGTGTCCACACTGCGTGTGGTCACCAACACCAATCCTGTGCACGCCCTGCTCTACCTGATCATTTCGCTGATCGCCGTGGCCATGACCTTCTTCGCACTCGGCGCACCGTTCGCCGGCGTGCTGGAAGTGATCGCCTACGCCGGCGCCATCATGGTGCTGTTCGTGTTCGTGGTGATGATGCTGAACCTGGGGCCTGCCTCGGTTCAGCAGGAACGCACCTGGCTCAAGCCCGGGATCTGGGCGGGGCCGGTGATTCTCGCCGCCCTGCTGCTGGCCGAACTGCTGTATGTGCTGTTCGCTCACCAGAGCGGTCAGGCCATCGGTCAAACCACCGTGGACGCGAAAGCCGTGGGCATCAGCCTGTTCGGTCCGTACCTGCTGGTGGTCGAACTCGCCTCGATGCTGCTGCTCGCTGCAGCCGTCACGGCGTTCCATTTGGGCCGTAACGAGGCGAAGGAGTAAGACATGCCTGCTATCCCTCTCGAGCATGGATTGGCCGTTGCCGGCATCCTGTTCTGCCTTGGTCTGGTCGGCCTGATGGTCCGCCGCAACATTTTGTTCGTGTTGATGAGTCTGGAAGTGATGATGAACGCCTCTGCACTGGCCTTCATCGTTGCGGGCGCCCGCTGGGCGCAACCGGATGGACAGATCATGTTCATCCTGGTGATCAGCCTTGCAGCCGCCGAAGCCAGTATTGGCCTGGCGATCCTGCTGCAACTGTATCGCCGCTTCCACACGCTCGATATCGACGCTGCCAGTGAGATGCGCGGATGAACCTACTCTTTCTGACTTTCGTATTCCCTCTGATCGGGTTCCTGTTGCTGTCGTTCTCGCGCGGCCGCTTCTCGGAAAACCTGTCGGCGCTGATCGGTGTCGGCTCCATCGGCCTGTCTGCCATCGTCGCGGCCTACGTGATCTGGCAGTTCAACGTCGCGCCACCGGAAGGCGGCGTCTACACCCAGGTGCTGTGGCGCTGGATGTCGGTGGAAGGTTTCCAGCCTAACTTCGCGCTGTACCTGGATGGTCTGTCCGTGACCATGCTCGGTGTGGTCGTCGGTGTCGGCTTCCTGATCCACCTGTTTGCATCGTGGTACATGCGTGGCGAAGCCGGTTACTCGCGCTTCTTCTCGTACACCAACCTGTTTATCGCCAGCATGCTGTTCCTGATCCTGGGCGATAACCTGCTGTTCATCTACTTCGGTTGGGAAGGCGTGGGCCTGTGCTCGTACCTGTTGATCGGTTTCTACTACAGCAACCGCAACAACGGTAACGCCGCACTGAAAGCCTTCATCGTCACCCGTATCGGCGACGTGTTCATGGCAATCGGCCTGTTCATCCTGTTCCAGCAACTGGGCACGCTGAACGTCCAGGAACTGCTGGTGAAGGCGCCTGAGCACTTCAAGGTCGGCGATTTCTGGATCGTGCTTGCTACCCTGATGCTGTTGGGTGGTGCGGTCGGTAAATCGGCGCAACTGCCGCTGCAAACCTGGCTGGCAGACGCGATGGCCGGCCCTACCCCGGTTTCGGCACTGATCCATGCCGCAACCATGGTGACCGCCGGTGTCTACCTGATCGCCCGTACCCACGGCCTGTTCGCCCTGGCGCCGGACATCCTGCACCTGGTCGGCATCGTCGGTGGTGTGACCCTGGTGCTGGCCGGTTTCGCCGCACTGGTGCAAACCGACATCAAACGTATCCTCGCCTACTCGACCATGAGCCAGATCGGCTACATGTTCCTGGCGCTGGGCGTTGGCGCCTGGGAAGGCGCGATCTTCCACCTGATGACCCACGCCTTCTTCAAGGCCCTGCTGTTCCTTGCTTCCGGTGCGGTGATCGTTGCCTGCCACCACGAGCAGAACATCTTCAAGATGGGCGGCCTGTGGAAGAAACTGCCGCTGGCCTACGCCAGCTTCATCGTCGGTGGTGCCGCTCTGGCTGCCCTGCCACTGTTGACCGCAGGTTTCTACTCCAAGGACGAAATCCTCTGGGAAGCGTTCGCCAGCGGCAACCACGGTCTGCTTTACGCAGGTCTGGTCGGCGCATTCATGACGTCGCTGTACACCTTCCGCCTGATCTTCATCGCGTTCCACGGTGAAGCCAAGACCGAAGCCCACGCCGGTCACGGCATCGCTCACTGGCTGCCGCTGTCGGTGCTGATCGTGCTGTCGACTTTCGTCGGCGCCATGATCGTTCCACCGCTGCACGGCGTACTGCCCGAGAGCGTTGGCCATGCCGGTGGCGAAGCCAAGCACAGTCTGGAAATCGCTTCGGGCGCCATCGCCCTGGCCGGTATCCTGCTGGCGGCCCTGCTGTTCCTCGGCAAGCGTCGCTTCGTGACCGCGATCGCCAACAGCGGCATCGGCCGTCTCCTTTCGGCCTGGTGGTTCGCTGCCTGGGGCTTCGACTGGATCTACGACAAACTGTTCGTCAAGCCGTACCTTGCGATCAGCCACATGCTGCGCAAAGACCCGCTCGACCAGACCATCGGTCTGATCCCGCGCATGGCCAAGGGGGGTCACACCGCCCTGAGCCGTACCGAAACCGGTCAACTGCGTTGGTACGCTGCTTCGATGGCTGCTGGTGCCGTGTTGGTCATCGGCGCTGTCGTGCTGGTAGCGGTCTGATATGAACCTTGCGAATTTGCGAAAGGAAACGAGCCCGTCATGATTCTGCCTTGGCTAATCCTGATCCCCTTCATCGGCGGCCTGCTGTGCTGGCTGGGTGAGCGCTTCGGCGCCACCCTCCCCCGCTGGATTGCGCTGTTGACCATGACCCTGGAACTCGCCCTCGGCCTCTGGCTGTGGGCCCACGGTGACTATTCATTTGCACCGGCGCCAGGCGCCGATCCGACCTGGGCGCTTGAGTTCAAGCACGTCTGGATCCAGCGCTTCGGCATCAACGTGCACCTGGCCCTCGACGGCCTGTCGCTGCTGATGATCCTGTTGACCGGCCTGCTGGGTATCCTGTCGGTACTCTGCTCGTGGAAAGAGATTCAACGTCACGTTGGCTTCTTCCACCTGAACCTGATGTGGATCCTGGGCGGCGTTGTCGGCGTGTTCCTCGCCCTCGACCTGTTCATGTTCTTCTTCTTCTGGGAAATGATGCTGGTGCCGATGTACTTCCTCATCGCGCTCTGGGGTCACAGTTCTTCGGACGGCAAGAAAACCCGTATCTACGCCGCGACCAAGTTCTTCATCTTCACTCAGGCTTCCGGCCTGATCATGCTGGTGGCGATCCTCGGTCTGGTCCTGGTCAACTACAACAGCACCGGCGTGATCACCTTCAACTACGCCGATCTGTTGAAGACCAAGATGTCGATGACCACCGAGTACATCCTGATGCTCGGCTTCTTCATCGCCTTCGCGGTCAAGCTGCCCGTGGTTCCGTTCCACTCCTGGCTGCCTGACGCTCACGCCCAGGCGCCGACTGCAGGTTCCGTCGACCTCGCCGGTATCTTGCTGAAAACCGCGGCCTACGGTCTGCTGCGTTTCGCCCTGCCGCTGTTCCCGAACGCCTCGGCCGAGTTCGCGCCGATCGCCATGACCCTCGGTCTGATCGGGATCTTCTACGGTGCGTTCCTCGCTTTCGCGCAAACCGACATCAAGCGTCTGATCGCCTTCTCGTCCGTTTCCCACATGGGCTTCGTACTGATCGGCATCTACTCCGGCAGCCAACTGGCCCTGCAAGGTGCTGTGATCCAGATGCTGGCCCACGGTCTGTCGGCCGCAGCACTGTTTATCCTCAGCGGTCAGCTGTACGAGCGCCTGCACACTCGTGACATGCGTGAGATGGGCGGTCTGTGGTCGCGCATCGCTTACCTGCCGGCGATCAGCCTGTTCTTCGCAGCCGCTTCTCTGGGTCTGCCGGGTACCGGTAACTTCGTCGGTGAATTCCTGATCCTGATCGGTACGTTCGCCAGTGCTCCATGGATCACCGCGATTGCCACCTCCGGTCTGGTGTTCGGTTCGGTCTACTCGCTGATCATGATCCACCGCGCTTACTTCGGTCCGTCCAAATCGGATTCGATCCTGCACGGCATGGACGGTCGCGAACTGATCATGGTGCTGGGCCTTGCGGTACTGCTGATTTACCTCGGCGTCTACCCGCAACCGTTCCTCGACACTTCTGCCGCCACGATGCATGGCGTGCAGCAGTGGCTCGGCACCGCCTTCACTCAACTCGCTTCGGCCCGGTAAGAGCGCTATGGAATTCACGATTCAACACTTTATTGCGCTTGCGCCACTGTTGATCACCAGCCTCACCATTATCGTGGTGATGCTGGCAATCGCCTGGCGCCGCAACCACTCGCAGACCTTCCTGATTTCGGTGGCCGGTCTGAACCTGGCCTTGCTGTCGATCCTGCCGGCCCTGAAAGTCGCGCCTCTGGCCGTGACCCCATTGCTGCAGATCGACACCTTTGCCTGCCTGTACATGGCGCTGATCCTGGTCGCCACTCTCGCCTGTGTCACCCTCGCCCACGCCTACCTCGGCGATGGCGGTTCGGGTTACCCGGGCAACCGTGAAGAACTGTACCTGCTGATCCTGATGGCCGCCGCCGGTGGCCTGGTTCTGGTCAGCGCGCAGCACCTGGCCGGCTTGTTCATCGGTCTGGAACTGCTGTCGGTGCCGGTCTACGGTCTGGTGGCCTACGCCTTCTTCAACAAGCGTTCGCTGGAAGCCGGCATCAAGTACATGGTGCTGTCGGCCGCCGGTTCCGCGTTCCTGCTGTTCGGTATGGCGCTGCTGTACGCCGACTCGGGTTCGCTGAGCTTCGTCGGTATCGGTCAGGCTTTGGCCGCGACCGGTCTGCCAAGCTCGCTGGCACAACTGGGCCTGGGCATGATGCTGATCGGTCTGGCGTTCAAGCTGTCGCTGGTACCGTTCCACCTGTGGACGCCGGACGTGTACGAAGGTGCTCCGGCACCGGTGGCCGCGTTCCTCGCGACCGCTTCGAAAGTGGCTGTGTTCGCGGTCATGGTTCGCCTGTTCCAGATCTCCCCTGCCGCAAGCAGTGGCGTACTGAGCAACGTGCTGACCATCATCGCCATCGCTTCGATCCTGTTCGGTAACCTGCTGGCCCTGACCCAGAGCAACCTCAAGCGTCTGCTCGGTTACTCCTCCATCGCGCACTTCGGCTACCTGCTGATCGCGCTGGTGGCGAGCAAGGGCCTGGCGGTGGAGGCCATCGGCGTGTACCTGGTCACCTACGTGATCACCAGCCTCGGCGCCTTCGGTGTGATCACCCTGATGTCCTCGCCGTACAACGGCCGTGACGCAGACGCGCTGTACGAATACCGCGGCCTGTTCTGGCGCCGTCCGTACCTGACCGCCGTCCTGACCGTGATGATGCTGTCCCTGGCCGGTATCCCGCTGACTGCAGGCTTCATCGGCAAGTTCTACATCATCGCTACCGGTGTCGAGTCGCACCAATGGTGGCTGGTCGGTTCCCTGGTACTGGGCAGCGCCATCGGCGTCTTCTACTACCTGCGCGTGATGGTCACCCTGTACCTGATCGAACCGAACCTGCGCCGCCACGACGCCCAACTGCACTGGGAACAGAAAGCAGGCGGCGTGATGCTGCTGGCGATCGCTGTGGTTGCGTTCTTCCTCGGCGTCTACCCACAACCGCTGCTGACCCTGGTTCAGCAATCGGGCCTGGCGGGCTGATCGCTCAGCGATAGTTGGCTAGAAACAGAAACGGCACCTTCGGGTGCCGTTTTTGCGTCTAGACCGTCTTGAGTTTTTTCACCATCGGCACGCAAACCAGTTGCAGACCTGAAGGCGATTGATAGATCGCCCTCTCCTCCCCGACGTAACCGCAGCGCCGATAAAAATCAGCGGCATTCAACGTCGCATCCAGACAAACCTCTGCCAGCCCCAGATCCTGTGCCAGCGCTTCCAGAAAGTGCAGCACGCGTTTACCAAGCCCACGCTGCATGAAATCCGGATGGATGAAGATTGCACCGATTTCACGGTGCTCCAGATCGAGCATGCCGGTTGCCACGGGTTCACCCTCAACGCAACCCAGATAGAAATGCTTTTGCATGAGCGTGTCATAACCGTCTGCCGCCGAGCCCATTGTCCAGTCGAGCATTTGCTGCTCACTGTAGGCACCGATGCATTGATGCCGGATAGCCAGTCGCCGAATCTCGAACGCTATCCCGGCATCGTCCGGGTCGGCTCTTTTCATTTCGAACATTTCTCTCTCCTTGAGCCATGTGCGGACGGGCATGAAAAAGCCCCGTCCATTTCTGGCGGGGCTTTGGGTAACACGTCATTGACCAGACATGCATGACCTTATGGCCCGCCGGAAGCGGTCATAGAGGAGCACATCATGATCATTCGGTGTTGGGCAGTCATGGCTGGATAGTGCTGCGGATTGTTCCGACGAGTCAATCGCAAGGCTCTTCCCTAAACAGTCGAGCGCTCCCACCACAGTGGCCGACTCGTCCTACAGGTGTTTTTACTATTGGTGACTACCGTTGAAAAGGGGGCGAAAAGGATGGCCTGGAGGCCTTGACCAATTCGATCATCGGGACAAAACTATACGCAGGTAACGTACAGAAAATGGATGCTCTTTTTATCGAATTACCCGCGTTCCAGAAGCACCGGGACGATTACCTGGATGATGACCTGTTTCGCAGCTTTCAGTTGGAGCTGCTGAAAAATCCTGAAGCAGGCGACCTCATCGAAGGCACGGGCGGGCTGCGCAAAATTCGCTTCTGCGACCAACGACGCGGTAAGGGCAAGCGCAGCGGATTACGAGTGATTTATTACTGGTGGTCTGGTTTCGACCAGTTCTGGCTATTCACCGTGTACAGCAAAAACGAGCAAGACGATCTGTTGCCTTCTCAGAAAAGAGTCTTCAAACAGGCGCTGGATACAGAAATCAACACGAGAACCCAAATATGAAACGTGACATTTTTTCCGAACTGATGGAGGGCCTTGAGGCTTTGGCCGACGAGCGCCAAGGCAAGGTCACCCTTCGCACCCACAAAGTCCAGTTACCCAAACTATTGCCGATCACTGCCGAGGAAGTTGTTGCGATCCGCCAGCAACTCAACCTCTCCCGGTCAGTTTTCGCCATGTACCTGCGAACCAACACTCGAACCCTCGAAAACTGGGAACAAGGTCGAGCAACGCCAAATGCCCAAGCGACGACACTCATTCGACTAGTCGAGCGTTTTCCACAAACGATCGACCACCTTGCGGCTCTGACCTGACTTCCGGGATCTAACAAAATTGTAATTCCCCAATCACCTCCGCGTTATCCGCAGCCTGCAACGATGTCACCCGGCGACTCTCCCGGCGGGCCCTTGCCCGTTCGAACAATAAAACCCACGCCGAAGCTCGTTCCCGTTCTGCCGAACCCAAGGAGTGATTGATGGTTAACAACACAAAAATGTCGATGGCTGCTCTGGCAGTGGTTGTCGGCGCCGGGCCGTCCACGGTGTTTGCAGAAGAAAAACCCGAAGGGTTTATCGAAGGCAGCAGTCTGACGGTGCTCAACCGTAACCTTTACTTCAACCGTGACCACCGCAACGGCCAGTCCAGCCCCACGGGCAATGGTTATTCCGAAGCCTGGGCCCACGGCATCATCGGCAAGTTCGAATCCGGTTTCACCCAGGGCACCGTCGGGGTCGGGGTGGACGCGTTTGCGATGATCGGTCTGAAGCTCGACACCGGCGACGGCCGCAACGGTGGCCGCAGTTCGTTCGATGTGTTGCCGGTCAACAGCGACGGTGAAGCACGGGACGAATACACCAAGGTCGGTGGCGCCGCCAAACTGCGGGCCTTCGATACGGTGGTGAAAGTCGGTGATGTGTTCCCGGCCAACCCGGTGGTCGCGGCAGGCGATTCGCGATTGCTGCCGGAAAGCTTTCGCGGTGTGACGGCGACCAACACCAGCATTGAAGGTCTGTCGATTCAGGGCGGCCGGTTGCATGCGATGAGTCAACCGGTGTCCAGCGACCTGCGCGAGAACTTCGCGACCTTCTATGCCGGCCCGGTCAACTCGCCGTGGATCGCTTACGGCGGCGGCGATTACGCGCTGAACAAAAACCTCAGTTTCAGCCTGTATTCCAGTCGCCTGAAAGACGCCTGGAACCAGTACTACGCCGGCACCGCCTGGACGTATCCGCTGTCGGATGACCTGTCGCTGTTCGGCGGCCTGAACTACTACAAGGCGATCGACGAAGGCAAACAATTGCTCGGCGAGTTCGACAACAACATCTGGAGCGGCCGCGTCGGCGTGAAACTCGGCGCCCACTCCGTCGCCATTTCCCACCAGCGCAACAACGGCAACGACGACTTCGATTACCTGCGTCAGTCCGACTCGATCTTCCTCGACAACTCGATTCAGTACAGCGACTTCAACTCGCCGAAAGAGCGTTCGTGGATGGTGCGCTACGACCTCGACATGACCGCCTACGGCATGCCCGGTCTGTCGTTCATGACCCGTTACGCACGCGGCACCGACGCCGATTACTCCAACGCCAACGCCGTGTACATGCGCCGCGATGCCGAGGGCAATCCGCTGACTGACCAGAAGCGTTGGGAGCGTGATATCGAAGTGAAATACGTGGTGCAAAGCGGTTCGATGAAGGATCTGTCGCTGCGTCTGCGCCAGGCCACTACCCGCGCCACCGCGTTCGAATCGGATCTGGATGAAGTGCGGGTGATCGTTGAATACCCGCTGGCGATTCTCTGAGTTTCACGAGCAATGCCCATTCACCTTTAGAAGCTCCTTGCTCCTTTGGTAAGAGGTGAATCTTTGGCGTCCTTCGGGGCGCCTTTTTTATGGATGAAAAAAAGCCCGACTCACTGAACATGAACCGGGCGTTTCAGCCAGGATTAGCGTCAGCCACCCTGCTGACGACAATTCCCCATCACGTTGTAAGTGACCGTATTGAGCTGCCCCTTGGAGTCCTCGTAAGTCATCGCAGCCGGCACGACCGCGCATTCATTCTTTGGCCGGACAACGCTCACCACCTTCTTCACATCCAGCTTCATTCCGTACTCGTATTCCTTGACCACCGGCGCCGCTTTGCCCTGACTGACCGCGTACTGTTCCATGGCTTTGGTGTTGGCGCTGAGCGCCCGGTCGAACGTTCTGTCGCCACCGCCTTCGGCCAGCGCATTCAAGGACATTGCCATGACAGCGGTGAACGCCAACAGCTTAAGAAATTTCATATCCAGCTCCTTCAAAACACGACTCATAAAAAAGCCCACCATCGATGCGCGATGACGGGCTCATTCACTGGCAGCACGCTTACAGGTCTTGGGTCTTGTCGTCCTTCTTGTCATTCACGACGACCGGATCACGGGCCTTTTCCTTCGCAGCAAAAATCTCCATCGAGCGGTCATTGGCGGCCATCATTCGGTCGAAAGTGCGGTCGCCGCCACCTTCGGCCAACACCAGGGAAGACATCATCAGAGCCACGGCAAACGCGCCAATCTGTGCAAGTTTCATCGTTGATTCCTCATTCAAGTCACTGACGGGATCAAGGTAACAATCCGAACCTTTCGTGACGGTGGCGCCGAAATTACATATCCGTTATGTAGAAAGGCCCGCAATGGCGGGCCTGTTTTTGAACCCCGAAGTGACTAAACAGCAGCGGGCGATTCCTCGTCCCGACGATGCGCCAGCTGATACAACGCCGGCAGAATCAGCAACGTGAGAATCGTCGAGGACAGGATCCCGCCAATCACCACCGTCGCCAGCGGTCGCTGCACCTCGGCCCCGGTGCCGGTCGCAAGCGCCATCGGAATGAAGCCCAGGGACGCCACCAACGCCGTCATCAACACCGGGCGCAATCGCGTCAGCGCACCTTCGTGAATCGCTTCGGACAGCGAGCGCCCTTCCTCCCGCAAGTTGCGGATAAACGCGATCATCACCAACCCGTTGAGCACCGCCACACCGGACAGCGCGATAAAACCGACGCCCGCCGAGATCGACAGCGGAATGTCCCGCAGCCACAACGCCATGACCCCGCCAGTCAGCGCAAACGGAATCCCGGTGAACACCAGCAAGCCGTCCTTGAGGTTGTTGAACATCATGAACAGCAACCCGAACACCAGCAGCAACGCCACCGGCACCACGATCTGCAAGCGCTTGGCCGCCGATTGCAGTTGCTCGAACTGGCCGCCCCAGGTCGTCCAGTAACCCGCCGGCACCTGCACATCACGCTCGATCGCTGCGCCCGCCTCGGCGACAAAAGAGCCGATGTCACGACCACGCACGTTGGCGCTGACGATCACCAGGCGCTTGCCGTTCTCGCGGCTGACCTGATTCGGCCCCAGCACCAGATCGAGGCTGGCAACGTCCTTCAACGCAATGAAGCCGATCTGACTGGAGGCATCACCACCCGCCGCCGGCACCGGAATCAGCAGCGCCGACAACCCGTCGATGTCCTTGCGCATGGCGTCGGACAAGCGCACCACCATGTCGAATCGACGGTCACCTTCATACAACGTCCCGGCCTTCTGCCCGCCGACGGCCACCGCAATGGTGTCCTGCACATCGCCGACGTTGAGCCCGTAACGCGCGGCCTTGTCGCGGTCGATATTGATGGTCAGCACCGGCAGACCGCTGGTTTGCTCGACCTTGACCTCGGACGCGCCGTTGACCTTCTGCATCGCGACGGCAATCTTCGCCGCCGTGGCGTTGAGCACGTCCATGTCATCACCGAACACCTTGACCGCCACGTCGCTACGCACGCCGGAAATCAGTTCGTTGAAGCGCAACTGGATCGGCTGCGACAGTTCATAGTTGCTGCCCGGCAACGTTGCCGCGGCCTGCTGCAGTTCGGCCATCAGGGTTTCGCGGGACTTGTCCGGGTCCGGCCATTGCTCTTTGGGCTTGAGCATTACGTAGCTGTCAGAGATGTTCGGCGGCATCGGGTCAGAGGCGATTTCCGCAGTACCGGTGCGGGCGAACACGCGCTCGACTTCCGGCACTTTATTGAGGATCAACGTTTCCAGCCGCTGCTGCATGTCCACCGATTGCGTCAGGCTGGTGCCCGGCACGCGCAACGCCTGCAAGGCAAAATCGCCTTCGCTGAGACTCGGCACAAACTCGCTGCCCATGCGGCTGGTGACCACGCCACTGAGCACAATCACACCCAACGCTGCGCCGACCGCCATCGTCCGATGGGACATGACCCAGTCCAGCGCCGGCGCATAAACGCGACGGGCACCGCGCATCACCACGCCCTCTTCTTCCTTGACCTTGCCGGTCACGAACAGCGCAATCGCCGCCGGCACAAAGGTCACGGACAAGAGCATGGCGCCAAGCAACGCGATGACTACGGTAAACGCCATCGGGTGGAACATTTTCCCTTCGACGCCGCTCAGGGCGAAGATTGGCAGGTACACGACCATGATGATCAATTGGCCGAAAATCAGCGGTCGCCGCGCCTCTTTCGCCGCCGCAAACACTTCATGAAAACGCTCGGATCGCGTCAGCAGTCGCCCGTGATGCTGCTGCGCATGGGCCAGCCGGCGCAGGGTGTTTTCGACGATCACCACCGCGCCGTCGACGATGATGCCGAAGTCCAGCGCGCCGAGGCTCATCAGGTTGGCGCTGACCTTGTTGCTGAACATGCCGGTGAAGGTGAACAGCATCGACAGCGGAATCACCATCGCCGTGATCAGCGCAGCGCGGATATTGCCGAGGAACAGAAACAGGATAGCGATCACCAGAATCGCGCCTTCGACGAGGTTCTTCTTCACCGTGGCGATGGCCTTGTCGACCAGATGCGTGCGGTCGTACACCGGCACCGCGATCACGCCGGTGGGCAACGACTTGTTGATCTGTTCGAGCTTGGCGGCGACGGCCTGGGAAACCGTGCGACTGTTTTCACCGATCAACATGAACACCGTGCCGAGCACCACTTCCCGGCCATTTTCCGTGGCGGCGCCGCT
Organism: Pseudomonas sp. B7; assembly: GCF_016735645.1. Classification (NCBI taxonomy): domain Bacteria; kingdom Pseudomonadati; phylum Pseudomonadota; class Gammaproteobacteria; order Pseudomonadales; family Pseudomonadaceae; genus Pseudomonas; species Pseudomonas sp. B7. Next base: position 128,540 of record NZ_JAERRE010000013.1, on the reverse strand, counting down.
GCGCAGTTCGCGGCCGATGTCCACGGTGGCGACGTTCTTGATCCGGATCGGCGTCCCGTCGACATTGGCCATGACGATGTTGGCGATGTCCTCGGTGCTCGCCACCTGGCCCGGTGCGCGAATCAACAATTGCTCGCCGCTGCGCTCGATGTACCCGGCGCCGACGTTGGCGTTGTTGCGCTCCAGCGCCGTCACCAGATCGGTGAGGGTCAGTTTGTAGGCCGCGAGTTTTTTCGGATCGGGCGCGATCTGATATTCCTTGGCAAAACCGCCGATGGTGTTGATCTCGGCCACGCCGGGAACGTTGCGCAGTTGCGGCTTGATGATCCAGTCCTGGATCACCCGCAAGTCGGTCGGCGTGTAGGGCGTGCCGTCATCTTTCAGCGCGCCCTCCTTGGTCTCGACCGTCCACAAAAAGATCTCGCCGAGTCCGGTGGAAATCGGCCCCATCACCGCTTCCACACCTTCGGGCAACTGCTCCTTGGCCGACTGCAACCGCTCGTTGACCAATTGCCGGGCGAAGAACAGATCGGTGCCGTCCTTGAAGATTACCGTGACCTGGGACAAGCCCGAGCGCGACAGCGAGCGGGTTTGCTCCAGCGCGGGCAGGCCGGCCATCGCGGTCTCAATCGGAAAGGTGATGCGCTGCTCGGTTTCCAGCGGCGAGAACCCGGCCGCGCCGGTGTTGATCTGCACCTGGACGTTGGTGATATCGGGCACGGCGTCGATCGGCAGTTTCTGATAACTGGCGATGCCGAGGCCGGCCATGAGCAGAACGGCGAGCAGCACGATGATGCGCTGCTCGATGGCAAACTGGATGAGGCGTTCGAACATGGGAGTCTTCCGCGATTAATGACTGTGCTCGGCCGAGGCTTTGCCCAGCTCCGATTTGAGGACGAAGCTGCCGGCACTGGCGACTTGCACGCCCGGTTCCAGTCCGGCGATGACTTCCACCTGGCCTGCCGCGCGACTGCCCAGCTCCACGGCTTGCGCCTTGAAGCCGTCGTCGGTGCGCACAAACACCGTGGGCTTGTCCTCGACGGTCTGGATTGCGGTTTCCGGTACGGCGACTTTGGCCTGGCGGCTGTCGGTGGCGACCAGCGCGGTGACAAACAGGCCCGGGCGCCATGAGCCTTGCGGGTTTTCCAGGGTGACGCGCACGGTCGCGGTACGGGTCTGTTCGCCGAGCAGGCTGCCGACGTAAGCCACGGTGCCGCTGACTTCGGCGTTCAACTCCGCCGCGCTGACGGTGACGGGTTTGCCCACTTGCACCTTGTTCAGGTCCTTGGGCGAAACGCCGAACGTGACCCACACCCGCGACAGATCCGAGAGCGTGAACGCTGCCGTTGTTTCGTCGACCACCTCGCCCGGCGTCAGGTGTTTTTCCACCACCACGCCATCGAACGGCGCGCGCAGTTCATAGCGATTGCCACCAGTGGCGACCACGCTGCCACTGAGCACGCTGATCTTTTGCCGGGCGTTGCTCACCGCAATCTCGGCTTCCTCCAGGGCCTGACGTGCCTGGAGGAAATCCTGCTCGGCGGAGATCTTGTCCTGCCACAGTTTCCTCTCGCGCTCGAACGTCGTGCGGGCCAGGGCCAGACGGCGTTGCGCGGCCGCCTGCTCGCTGCGCTGATCGGAAATCTGCTGACTGGCGATCACGGCCAGCAACTGGCCTTTCTTCACCGACTGTCCGAGGTTGACCGACACCGACTCGACCACGCCCGGCACACGCGGCACCACATGCGCGGTGCGGTCTCCGTCGAAGCGCACTTCGCCGGGGAACGACAGACCGAGGCTGAAGTTCTGCGCCTGGGCGGCGGCCAGTTGAATCCCCGCCGCCGCGATCTGCTCGGCCGTCAGTTCGATGTGCCCTTCTTCGTCGTGCCCGCCGTCAGCGGCGACGCTTTCTTCGGCATGGTCGGCGTGCTCCGCCGCTTCATCGGCATGCGCATCGACAGACGCATTGCAGCTCCACATCGAGCCGATGCCAATGCCCAGCGCCAAGGTCGCCGCAGCGACCACGATCAGTTTTTTGTCCATGGAAACTCCTCTGCGCCAAACCATCGCGCAGTCATCAGAACGTTGAAATTCAAAGGTTGGCGCTGAGGTCGCCGAAGATGCGTTCGATGCGGACCCGGGCGTCGGTCGCCTCGCTCACCGCCTGGATGTATTGGCTGCGAGCGGCGATCAATGTGCGCTGGGCGTCGAGCACGTCGAGGAAGCCGAACTTGCCCATTTCGAAACCGCGAGTGGCGCTGTCGACCGCACTTTGCGCGGCGGGCAGGATGGTCCGGTCGAATGCCTGGATTTCGCCGTTGGCGGTCTGCCATTGCGCCAGCGTGGTCTGGATTTCCGTGCGCAAGCGCAGTTCGGTGGCGTTGCGCAGGTCCCGCGCCTGATCGGTACGCCGCGCCGCCGCCAGCACGTTGCCCTGATTGCGGTTGAACAGCGGAATCGGCATCGACAGCCCGACCACGTTGACCCGCTCGCGCTCGGTTTCGCTGTACTGGCTGCCGATGCTGACGGTGAGATCGGGAATCCGCTGGGACTTTTCCAGCCCCAGCGACGCTTCGCGCTGGTCGATCTGCAACCTGGCCAGCCGCAGCTCCGCGGTCTCGTTCAGGCGCTCAAGCAAACGGGTGGGCGGCGGTACGCTGGGCAGACTTTGAGTCGCGGTCTGCACCGTGGTCGACGTCGGCAACGGTGCGCCCATGACCTGTGCCAATTGCTGGTACGCATTGGCCTGATCACGCTCGGCGCGGCTCAACTCCAGGCGCACTTCCGAAAGCTGCACTTGCGCCCGCGTGCCTTCCACCGGCGACGACTTGCCCGCCTCGATCCGCCCCTGCGCCACACGCACACCGTGCTCGGCGAGTTGCAGCGACTGCCGGGCCAATTGCAAACGTTGCTGCGCGGTTTGCGCACCGTTGAACGCTTGAAGCACGTCGGCGCGCAGAACGTTGCGCTTGCGCTCCAGCTCGATGCCGGCGGCGTCCTGGGCACGACTCGCCACATCAATCCGTGCGCCGCGCTTGCCGCCCAGCTCGATCGGCTGGCTGAGCATCACCGTGGTGGTGCGCGATTCACGCCGGGTGTCTTCGGCCTCCCACGACACCTCGGGGTTGGGGATCAGCCCGGCCTGCTTGCGGTCACCTTCGGCAATGCCGATTTCCCACTGCGCGGCGGCCAGCTCCGGGTTGCTGGCGAAGGCGGTTTGCAACGCCTGATCCAGCGTCAAAGTCGATGCGCTGGCAAGGCTGGTACAAGCCAGCAACAACAGGCCGCTGGCGGTTTTTTTCAGGCGTGATCGCGCCGTCAGTTCAATTAAACCGGGCAATGGAAGGCTTCCTTCAATCAAGAATCGTTGATGGCGCCACGGTAGGGTTTTGAACTTATCGACAAGGTGACGTGAACATTACAAATCCGTTATCCACGGTTTATCGAAGTTGTTTTGCTCTAGGATTCGAAGTTCGAATGAGTTTGTTGCAATAGATAGAAACAAATGTGCGTTAGTTATCCGCCGAACAGCACTTGCCGAAATGGAAGTCATCAAAAACCGACCATTTCGGTGCGACAGGCTGTCGCGGATGGCCGATTTAAAGCGCTCAGGCGTTGACTCTGTAGCCACTACAGCCTTTACCGTGCACGCCACTCAGTTCCAAAGTCCGTCAGGAAGTCCCTGTAAAAACTGCAACTTCCAGACTCACTTAGTTAAATACCCATTCATTAAAAGTGGTGAAACATCATGCGAATCCTTGTCGTCGAGGACGAGCTTAAAGCTGCCGAATACTTGCATCAGGGCCTGACCGAAAGTGGTTATATCGTTGATCACGCGGTCAATGGCGCGGATGGTTTGCACCTGGCACAACAACAGGTTTATGACCTGATCATCCTCGATGTGAACCTGCCGGAACTAGACGGCTGGAGCGTGCTGGAACAACTGCGTCGCACCCACTCAACCCGGGTGATGATGCTCACCGCACGCGGGCGGCTGGCGGACAAGATCCGGGGTCTGGATCTGGGCGCCGATGATTATCTGGTCAAGCCGTTCGAGTTTCCGGAATTGCTGGCGCGGGTGCGTACGTTGATGCGGCGCAGTGAAAACATCCCGGTGCCACAGGTGCTCAAGGTCGCCGATCTGGAACTTGATCCGGGCCGTCACCGGGCCTTTCGTGGCACCCAGCGCATCGACCTGACCACCAAGGAATTCGCCCTGCTGCACCTGCTGATGCGCCAGTCCGGCGAAGTGCTGACCCGCACCCAGATCATCTCGCTGGTGTGGGACATGAATTTCGACTGCGACACCAACGTGGTCGAAGTTTCGATCCGTCGCTTGCGGGCGAAGATCGACGACCCGTTCGACAGCAAACTGATCCACACCCTGCGCGGTGTCGGCTATGTGCTGGAGGCGCGGGAATGAAGCCGGCGAGCCTGTCGCTGCGGCTGGGTCTGACGGTCAGCATTCTCGGCGCGCTGCTGGTGGTGTTCCTGGCGATCCTCGCGTATTTCGCCCTGACCCACGAGCTGAACGCGCTATCGCGCGACAGCCTGGAAAAGAAGCTGGAACAGGTCGAGCACAGCCTGACGCTGTACTTCGACACCGGCGAGATCAGCGCCAAGCCGCACATTCTGCTCGATCAGGTCATGGGGCACGACAACCTGACCCTGACTATTTATGACCTGAACAATCTGCGCACCCCGCTGCTCAAGTCCGGTTCGGGTCTGACCGATCCGCGCGTTGAACTGAAGGCGGTACGGGCGACAACCGATCAGTTGACCCACACCGACAGCGCCGATGCCGAAGGTGCGAAGTTTCTCACCGTCTCCAAGCTGATTCGCCTCAAGGACGGCAGCAGCGTCCCGGTGCTACTGTCGATGGATAACGCCCACGATCAGGCCTTGCTCAGTGCTTATTTGCGCTCGACATTGATGGCTTTGCCGTTGCTGCTGGTATTCATCGGCCTGACCGCATGGGGCGCCGTGCAGCGAGGGCTGGCACCGTTACGAGAGTTTCGCAAAGTGGCGGCACGAGTGACGACGCAGGATCTCGACCATCGCCTGTCGGTGCTGAACATGCCCCAGGAACTCAGCGAACTGGCGCAGGGCATCAACGTCATGCTCGATCGACTGGACAGCGGCGTGCAGCAGTTGTCGCAGTTCTCCGATGACCTGGCCCACGAGCTGCGCACGCCGATCAACAACCTGATGGGCAAGGCCCAGGTGACGCTGTCGCGCGAGCGCTCGGTCGAGGAATACACCAACGTTCTGGTGTCCTGCACCGAAGAGCTGGAGCGGGTCGCGCGGATTGTCTCGGACATGCTGTTCCTGGCCCAGGCCAGCCAGCCTGCGGCGCACGCCTCGTTCGAAACGATTGCGCTGGAGCAAGAGGCGTCCAGGGTGGCCGAACTGTTTTCTCTGTCGGCGCAGGAAAAACAGATCGACCTGAAGGTCTTCGGCAGCGCTCAGGTGTCGGGCGACCGGCTGATGATTCAGCGAGCGATTTCCAATCTGCTGTCCAATGCCCTGCGCCACTGCCCGTCCGGCAAGACCGTTTCGCTGTTCATCGAACAGGCGCCGAACGAGGTGTCATTGCGGGTGAGCAATCCCGGTGCGGGCATCGAAGCGCAGCACCTGCCGTATCTGTTCGACCGTTTTTACCGCATCGACAGCAGCCGCACCCGGTCACAGGGCAGTACCGGTCTGGGACTGGCCATCGTGCATTCGATCATGACCTTGCACCAGGGCTCCGCGCAGGTTCAAAGCCGACCGGGAGCGATGACGATATTCAGTCTGGTGTTTCCCGTGACGCAACCGGACCGGCACTGAACCTTCAAGCCGATTTGTGCGGTGTTTTCTCAAACCTCATGGGAAAAATCGCCGCACAAGTGCTGCATCCATCCCCGTAAATCCTTCAGCACGAATTTGCGTCGTCCCTGCGCTGAAATGTCTGACAGCGGCAAAAGACAGAACGCCTCAAACCGCTGATTCCTTTCGCGTGGCTCGCCCGTTGCAACGCAGTGCTGCCCCCTCAGAAACACGTCCTCGCGGCGTCAATTCACGCTTTATCAGTACGTATTTCGACACCGCTGAAACCCGCGACTGGAAACGTCCGGACATTTTTGACCCCGCCGTCACCACCCTTTTAGATTCGGCTCGTGCTTGCCACAGCACTCCCAAACAACAACCAAGGAGCAACATCATGGGCTACATGGGCAGCTGGAACGCAAACCCTATTGATGAACTGGAAGAGCAGGAAGCGCCCTCGGCAGAGCAGATCGAAGCGCTGCAACTGACCGAGGAAGAACGAGCGGAACTCAACGCCGAGTGACAGAACCCGCGGGGGCTTGCGCCCTCGCGGGTTTTCCAGGAAGGAAATCATGCACAAGACAACGTTGGCCGAGCGTGAGCTCACAGCCGATCAGGCAGAACGGCGTATTCATGTCGAACTTTCATGCCTGGGCCTCACGCCACACACCCGCACCTTCGGCAGCAAAGTCGTTGCCGTCCAGGCGAGTCTTCAGGGCAGCGATAACCGCCATGCCTGCGGCTCCGGCAAGGGCTATGCAGATCAGGCGCACCTGGGCGCGCTTTATGAAGCGCTCGAGCACTATTGGACGGATAAGCTCTGCACCTGCGATGTTCACGAAGAGACTGAACGCTATTTCAAAGACACGCCGATGTTTGCCGATGACTCGCTTCTGCACAGGCTCACCAGCCAGCAAAACGTGCGCATCACCTGCCGAACCTATGTCTGTCCGCCGTGGCATGACCGGTTTTTCTATCCGATTGCGCTGACCTCGCCGAACGGCTCACGTTTGCCCTCGTCACCGGGCATGGCGGACTGCCGCGCCGTACAGCGCTACGCCAGCAACAGCGGCACCGCGATTGGCGCCACTTACAACGAAGCGCTGCTGCACGCCGCCAACGAGTGCATCGAGCGCGACGCCGTGTCGTTGTTTCTGCTCGATCATTTCTATTACCAGAACCATCCGCCACTGCGCCGGGTGGCACGTCTCACTGAAAGCGACGAACTCGGTCGTCTATGGGCCGATGCCGAACAGGAAATCGACGGCGAAATCGTGCTGGTGGATATCAGCACCGAGTTCAAGACGCGGACCTTTCTGGCCTTCACTACGAAGCCAAGCCCTCATCCACAGGTATTCGGCAGCGGCAGCTCTCTCGACCCGCGCCATGCTGCGTGGCGGGCGCTTACTGAACTGGTGCAGTTGCAACTGAGTGCCGCCGAACCTGAATACCGCCAGACACTGGCCAATGCGCTGCGCAACCTGCAACCCTTCCCGCGCCTGCTGCGCTGTGCGCAGTTCGAGCCGCAGACGCTGCTGCATCGCTGCGTTCAACACGAGGTGAAACTGCCGGATTCCGCTAAAGACCTGTCGGTGGACAGTCAACTGCACTTGCTGACTCAAGACCTGCGGATTCATGGCCGTACGCTCGGTGCCGCCGTCCTGCAGCGAACCGAGCTCGGCACCACCCTGCTCAACGTGGTGATCCCCGGACTGGAACGCTTCTTCGTGGTCTGCAGCGGTAACGTCGTCGTCCCGCAAGCCCGGGGCCGTACGCTGGAGAGGCCCGCCCCATGAACCGACCCGATCGCAACTGGGAGCTGACACTGGCCCGATCCATGCGCCTTTACCTCAACGAGAACGGCGCTGTTGGTCACTACCTCGAACCACGAGGCAGCGGACTGCATCACATTTTTTTCCTGCGGGTGAACGATGAGCTCTGGGTCGGCCGCAAGCTCCTGCAACGTGACCGGCATTTTCGGTGGCAGGCCGGCAGCGCACTCAAACCCGGCATGCTGTTTGGCCCGCATCTGCATTCATTGTGGGGAGATGACGGGTTGTCGATCGGCTATCGGACAGCCTCCCCCGCAGAGAAGACGCAGGCCTTCGAGCACGCCTTGCATCAGGCTGACAGTGAGATCCTGTTTCCCTTTCCGCTGCTGGATGAGACAGGCAGGGAAGTGGTCTGCCCGGCAGACTTCTGGCAATGCAACGAATCATTGGCCGAACAGCTGAACACTGACGAGCAGCACTTGCGCGAATACTGCGCCGGGCTGCTACAGGCCATCACTGGAAAAGGCGCACTGATTTACGACCCGGCCTGTTCGACCGGCGCGTTCATCGCCCACCTCGCCCGCGCCCTGCCCGACTGTCTGTGCCTGGGCTGTGACCGTTCGGCCTCGATGATCGAACACGCCAGGCAATGTCACAGCGGGACATCCGTCGAGTTCGATGTGCTGGAGGCGAGTGAAGCTTTCGATGCCGGGATTCGCTGCGATGTCTTGATCCTGCGTTTCCTCAACGCCGAAGTCTTGACCCGTCGTGAGGCCCAAACCGCATTCGAGTCGCTGATCCGCTGCGTCAAGCCCGGCGGCACGATCCTCGTCTTCGGTCACACCCCGGTACTGATTCCGGTCACCTGGCTTGCCTCCATCCACCACCTGAAACTTGAATCCAGTGTCGCGGCACGGTCGGGGCAGGTCGAGCTGTTCCAGTTCTATCGTCTGACGGTTTCGGCGCCATGAGTTTTTCCCTGCACAGCCGAGGTTATTACCCGACCGGCGACGGCCATCAACTCTATTGGGAACGGCATGGTGTTCCGGGACACGAACCGGTGTTTTTCCTCCATGGCGGCCCCGGCGGACGTTTCAGCCGCCACCATTTGCAGTTCTTCGACCAGGGCCGGTTCGACATCATCCTGTTCGACCAACGGGGTTGCGGGCGCTCGACGCCTTACGGCGAGCTGCGGGACAACACTACCGGGCTGTGTGTCGAAGACATCGATGCCCTGCGCCAGCATTTCGGCTTCGAAAAAATCAGCGTGCTGGGCGTGTCATGGGGCAGTTGGCTGGCGATCCAGTACCAGCAGCGATATCCGCAGCACCTGCTGAAAAGCACACTGGTTTCGTTATTCGTGCCGTTTGCCGCCAATGTCCGGGCCTACGATCAGGCGCTCAATGACGGGTTGGCGCAATCGCCTCAAATGTCGCCCGGCCAACGGGCCAGCGACATCTACCGGATCCTCGGCGAAGGCTGTCCATCGCAGCAGCACCGCGCCGCCATCGAATGGTTGAACGCTGTTCTACGTCGCTCAGGGCAGACGATTTGCCCCGACACCCTGGAGCGTTTCGTCGATCAGGAAGCCGTGCTTGCGATCCGTCTGGAACTGCATTACCACCTGCAGAACTATTGCTTCACCCCAAAGGATGAAAACCTGACCCTCGACGACAACACCCTGCTGATCCAGGGCATCCGCGACACCCATGGCATGGCCAGCGTGCGCTGGCTCAGGCAACGCATGAACATCCACTGCCGGCTGCTGCATGCCGGGCACAACGCCTTTGAAAATGCGATCCTCAAAGCGGTGCGTCGGGCGGTGAAACGTGAAATCGAGGGCTAAGAAAAACGGCACCCGAAGGTGCCGTCCCATTCCTCAAAAACCCTTACTTGCGTGCCGCCTCCCACGACTTGAGCAGTTCGTTGTAGCTCACGGTTTCGCCTTTCGGCTTCTCGTTGGCCAGTTTCGGTTTTGGTGCGCCCGGCTGGTCGAACCAGTATTGCGCGTCGCGCTCGGGGTTCATTTTCGGGGCGCACACCGCTTGGGCCTTGGAGCGTTCCAGACGGGTCATTATCGCGTCCTGATCCTTGGCCAGACCGTCAAGGGCCTGTTGCGGGGTCTTCTCGCCGCTGGCGGCCTCGGCGATGTGGCTCCACCACAGTTGTGCCAGGCGAGGATAGTCCGGCACGTTGGTGCCGGTCGGCGTCCATTGCACGCGGGCCGGGCTGCGATAGAACTCGACCAGACCACCGAGTTTCGGCGCCAGATCGGTCATCGCCTGCGAGTTGATGTCCGACTCGCGAATCGGCGTCAGACCGACGATGGTTTTCTTCAGCGACACGGTTTTCGAGGTCACGAACTGCGCGTACAGCCAGGCCGCGAGTTTCTGTTTCTCAGGCGTGGATTTCATGAAGGTCCACGAGCCCACGTCCTGATAACCGAGCTTCATCCCTTCTTCCCAGTACGGCCCGCGCGGCGACGGCGCCATGCGCCATTTCGGCGTGCCGTCGGCGTTGACCACCGGCAGGCCCGGTTTGGTCATGTCGGCGGTGAAGGCCGTGTACCAGAAGATCTGCTGGGCGATGTTGCCCTGGGACGGCACCGGGCCGGACTCGGAGAAGGTCATGCCCGCCGCTTCCGGTGGCGCGTACTTTTTCAGCCAGTCGACGTATTTGGTGGTGGCGAACACCGCCGCCGGGCCGTTGGTGTCGCCGCCGCGGGTCACGCTGGAACCGACCGGGTGGCAATCCTCGACGCGAATCCCCCACTCGTCCACCGGCAAACCGTTGGGAATGCCCTTGTCGCCGCCACCGGCCATGGAGAACCAGGCATCAGTGAAGCGCCAGCCCAGGGACGGGTCTTTCTTGCCGTAGTCCATGTGCCCGTAGATGCGTTTGCCGTCGATCTCCTTGACGTCTTCGCTGAAGAACTTGGCGATGTCTTCATAGGCCGACCAGTTCACCGGTACGCCCAGTTCGTAGCCGTACTTTTCCTTGAACTTGGCTTTCAGGTCGGCGCGTTCGAACCAGTCGGCGCGGAACCAGTACAGGTTGGCGAACTGCTGGTCGGGCAATTGATAGATCTTGCCGTCCGGCGCGGTGGTGAAGGAGATGCCGATGAAGTCCTTGATGTCGAGGGTCGGCGAGGTGAAGTTCTTGCCTTCGTTGGCCATCAGGTCGGTGATCGATTCGGTCTTGCCGTAGCGAAAGTGCGTACCGATCAGGTCCGAGTCATTGACCCAGCCGTCGTAGATGTTCTTGTCCGACTGCATCACCGTCTGCATTTTTTCCACGACGTCGCCTTCCTGCAGCAGGTCGTGGGTCAGCTTGATGCCGGTGATTTCGCTGAAGGCCTTGGCCAGCACCTTGGATTCATATTCGTGGGTGGTCAGGGTTTCCGAGACGACCTTGATGTCCATCCCGCGAAACGGCTCGGCCGCCTTGATGAACCACTTCAGTTCTTCCAATTGCTGCTCGGCCGTCAGGGTCGACGGTTTGAACTCGCTGCCGATCCATTTTTTTGCGGCATCTTCGTAGGCGTCGGCCCAGGCGGACGCGCTCAAACCGCTGAGTGCCAGCATGGCTGCCAATGAAATGCTATGTCGCAGCTTATTTTTCTTATCGAACATAGAGACCTCCTGTTAGGTTTTCGGAGCACGATTGCCGAGCGATTCGACTAGCCCCAACGCATCACAGCCAACAGCCACACCAGGGACAACGCGGACGCTACCCAGATGCTCCAGTCGGTCACGCCGATTACCAGCAGATGCAGGTAGGCGCTGCCGAGAAGACCGATGAACAAGCGATCGCCACGGGTGGTGGCAATCGGCAGAAACCCTCGCCGCAAGATGCTCGGCGAGCGCAATTCCCAGGTGGTCATGCCCACCAGGATCAACCCGATCACGATGAAAAACGCCGCCGTCGGGACGGTCCAGCTCATCCATTCCATCATCAGTTCCTCAGACCCGGCCCAGGGCAAAGCCCTTGGCCACGTGGTTGCGAACGAACCAGATCACCAGCATGCCGGGGAGAATAGTCAACACCCCCGCTGCCGCCAGTACGCCCCAGTCAATCCCGGATGCCGACACCGTGCGCGTCATCACCGCCGCGATCGGTTTGGCGTTCACCGAAGTCAGCGTGCGCGCCAGCAGCAGTTCGACCCAGGAAAACATGAAGCAGAAAAACGCCGTCACGCCGATGCCGGAGCCGATCAGCGGGATGAAGATCTTCACGAAGAACTTGGGAAAGCTGTAGCCGTCGATGTAGGCGGTTTCGTCGATTTCCTTCGGCACCCCGGACATGAAACCTTCGAGGATCCACACCGCCAGCGGCACGTTGAACAGGCAGTGCGCCAGCGCCACGGCTATGTGGGTATCGAACAGGCCGATCGACGAATACAGCTGGAAGAACGGCAGCAGGAACACCGCCGGTGGCGCCATGCGGTTGGTCAGCAGCCAGAAAAACAGGTGCTTGTCGCCGAGAAAGCGGTAACGGGAAAACGCATAGGCCGCTGGCAGTGCCACGGTCAGGGAAATGATCGTGTTCAGACTGACGTAGTACAGCGAGTTGATATAGCCGGTGTACCAGCTCGGGTCGGTGAAGATCACCTTGTAGTTCGCCAGCGTGAAATCCTGTGGGAAAAGGGTCAGTCCGCCGAGGATTTCGGTGTTGCTCTTGAACGACATGTTCAGCAGCCAGTAGATCGGCACCAGCAGGAAAAAAATGTAGAGCAGCAGGGGAATCAGCTTTCTTTTGCTCATGGCCGGGCCTCAGCGGTTGGCATCGTTGTGGGTCATGGCGGTGTAGAACAGCCAGGACACCAGCAGGATGATCAGGAAGTACACCAGCGAGAATGCCGCCGCCGGCCCCAGGTCGAATTGGCCTACGGCCATCTGGGTCAGGGTCTGACTGAGGAAGGTCGTCGAGTTACCCGGCCCGCCACCGGTGAGCACGAACGGTTCGGTGTAGATCATGAAGCTGTCCATGAAGCGCAGCATCACCGCGATCAACAGCACGCTTTTCAACTTGGGCAACTGAATGTGCCGGAACACGGCCCAGGCCGAGGCCCGGTCGATACGCGCGGCCTGGTAATACACATCGGGAATCGCCCGCAGGCCGGAGAAACACAGCAGCGCCACCAGCGAAGTCCAGTGCCAGACGTCCATCACCAGCACGGTGACCCAGGCATCCATGGTGTTCGCCGCGTAGTTGTAGCTGATGCCCATGGCGTTGAGGCTCGACCCGAGCAGGCCGATGTCGGCGCGGCCGAAAATCTGCCAGATGGTGCCGACCACGTTCCATGGAATCAGCAGCGGGATCGCCAGCACGATCAGTACCACCGACGACCAGCGACCCTTGGTCGGCATGGTCAGCGCAATGGCGATGCCGAGGGGGATTTCGATCAGCAGCACACACGCCGAGTAGATGAACTGGCGCAGCAGCGAATCGTGCAGGCGCGGGTCAAGCAGCACCTGTTTGTACCAGTCGGCGCCGACGAAGTAGCGGCTGGACTGGTCGAAGATGTCCTGCACCGAATAGTTGACCACGGTCATCATCGGAATCACGGCACTGAAGGCCACCAGCAGGAATACCGGCAACACCAGCCACCAGGCCTTGTTGTTCTGCACCTTGTTCATGGCTGTACCTCGCTGTCGGTGGCATCCAACAGAAATTCGTCGGCATAGACCATCAGCCATTGCGCCGGAAAACTGATGTACGCCGTGCCCTGCGGCACCGGTTTGTCCTCGGCCAGGCGCACTTTCAGCGGTGCGCCGTCCAGATCCAGGGTCATGATCTTGTAGGTGCCGAGGTCTTCGACGTGTACGACTCGCGCCTGCATCGCGTCATCGAACGGCTCATCCCACACATGGATGAACTCGGGACGGATGCCGACCTTCAGATTTTTCCACTGACCGTGTTCGATATGGCGCTGCAAGCCGTCGGACAGCGGCAGATGGGTCGAGTTGAAACCGACCCCGCCCGGTTGCGGCTGCACTTCGATCAGGTTCATCCCCGGGCTGCCGATGAAGTAGCCGACAAAGGTGTGGCTTGGCCGCTCGAACAATTCCCGTGGCGTGCCGAACTGGACGATCTGGCCGCCGTACATCACCGCGATCTTGTCGGCGAAGGTCGAGGCCTCCAGCTGATCGTGAGTGACGTAGACCATGGTGATGTTGAACTGCTCGTGGATCTGCTTGAGCTTGCGCCGCAGTTTCCATTTCAGGTGCGGGTCGATCACCGTCAGCGGCTCGTCGAACAGAATCGCCGAGACGTCATCGCGCACCAGACCACGGCCCATGGAGACTTTCTGTTTTTCGTCGGCGGTGAGGTTGCGCGCCTTTTTGCTCAGCAGGTTCTGCAGGTCGAGGACTTCGGCGATTTCCTGCACCTTGCTGTGCACTTTCGCCTCGGCCAGGCCCTGATTTCTCAAAGGAAAGGCCAGGTTGTCGAACACGGTCATGGTGTCGTACACCACCGGGAACTGGAACACCTGGGCGATGTTGCGCTTCTCCGGGGTCAGGTCGTTGACCGCTTTGCCGTCGAACAGCACATGACCCTGAGACGGGCTGAGCAGGCCAGAAATGATGTTGAGCAAGGTCGACTTGCCGCAGCCCGAAGGGCCGAGCAAGGCATAGGCACCGCCCTGCTCCCAGATGTGGTCCATCTCGCGGATCGCGTAATCCTCGGGCCCGCTCGGGGTTTTGCTGTAGCTGTGGGCGAGGTGCTGCAAACGGATTTCGGCCATCAGGCAACCCTCGCGACGCGCCGGCCCGGTGCCTGCACCAGACGGCCCTGCGCATCGAACACAAACAGTTTATGGGTCGGGATATAGATGCGGATCGGCGCATCGACGTCGTATTCGTGAACGCCGGGCAAATGCAGCACCAGCAGGAAATGCTCGTTGCGCACGTGCAGGAAGGTTTCCGAACCGCTGATCTCCGCCACCTCGACGGTCACCGCCAGTTCCAGGTCGTCGTCGTTGCTCGGCACCAGCGAGATGTGGCTCGGGCGAACGCCAAAACGGAACTCGCCCTCGCCCACCGGTCGCAGGTCGACGTTCAACGGAAAGTGCACGAAGTTGGCGAAGCTCACTTCGTTGCCGGCGATACGCCCCGGCATCAGGTTGATCGGTGGCTCGGAGAACAATTCGGCGGCCAGCACCGTTTGCGGCTGGTGATAGACCTCGGTCGAAGGGCCGCTCTGGATCACCCGGCCTTCATGAAGAATGGTGGTGGTGCCGCCCAGCGCCAGCGCTTCATTGGGCTCGGTGGTGGCGTAGATGGCGATGGTGTGGCGCGCCTTGAACAGCTCGCGCATTTCCTGGCGCAATTCTTCGCGCAGTTTGTAGTCGAGGTTGACCAGCGGCTCGTCGAACAGAATCAGTTCGGCATCCTTGACCAGCGCCCGCGCCATCGCGGTGCGCTGCTGCTGGCCACCGGACAGTTCCAGCGGATAGCGCTTCAGGAATTTCTCGATGCGCAGCATCTTCGCGGTTTCCTGAACCTTGCTCTGGATCTGCTCGTTGGAGATCCCGGCCTGGCGCAGCGGCGAGGCGATGTTCTCGAACACCGTCATGGTCGGGTAATTGATGAATTGCTGATAGACCATCGACACGTTGCGCAAACGCACCGGGCGCTGGGTGACGTCGACGCCGTTCATCAGGATGCGGCCGCTGTCGGGCTTGTCCAGACCGGCCATCAGACGCATCAGACTGGTCTTGCCGGACAGCGTGCGCCCGAGCAAAACGTTGAAGGATCCAGGTTCGAATTTCAGGCTCGCATCGTCGATCCAGGTCTGGCCCTCGACGGTACGGCTGACGTGCTCCAGGGTGAGTGACATGGCTCGGCCTTTTTATTATTGGAGTCAAGCGACCTTTCCTGTAGAGCGACATTCGTGCCAGAAACGGCAAGCTGTTGATTTCCCGAAAAATTCGCTGGAGGCCAGGCAAACCGGGGTTCGTAGCTGAACACAAGTGAACAGTTGCTACTGAACAATTGAACAGTCGGGCGATTGACAATGAACAATAGTGAACAACACTCTATGGATGCTTTTTGCTCGTCGAACGAGCCATAACAAAAACAACAAAGCACCTTTCAGAGACTGCCAATCATGGCCGCACCTGCCCCGCCGCTTTCCCACGATGCGATCGTCCAGGACTCCTGGTCCCGTTGCCGCGCCTTCGGTCTCAATCATCAAAGCGCCCCGGCCTTCGATCAGTTGCCCGCCGCCGGCATTGCGCAGTTGCTCGACCGCCATCATTCGCTGGTGCAGACCACTCACCAGGAAGTGCTGCCGTATTACGAGAACATCCTGAGCAATTCCAATTGCCTGATCATGCTGGCCGACAATCAGGGCCAGGTGCTGACGTCCTGGGGCACCCAGCGCTTTATCGAGCCGAATCTGGCGCGCGGTTTTCAGGCCGGCGCCAGTTGGGTCGAACGCGCCAGCGGCACCAACGCCATCGGCACGGCGCTGGCCTGCGAGCAGGCGGTGCACATCGAACACGATGAACACTTTCTCAAGGCCAACCGCTTCATGACCGGTTCCGCCGCGCCGATTTTCGATGCCGAGCGCAAGGTCATCGCCGTACTTGATGTGTCCAGCGACAGCTATCTGCCGCCCTCGCACACCCTCGGCATGGTCAAGATGATGAGTCAGACCGTGGAAAACCGGCTGATCCTCAACCTGTTCCATGGCCAGCACTTTCAACTGACCTTCAACACCGGGTTGAACAACCTCGACAGCCAGTGGGCCGGGCTGCTGATCTTTGATGAGAGCGGTCAGGTGTTGTCGGCCAACCGCCGGGCCGACAATTTGCTGGGTGTGCGCTTGTCGCGGGTCAGCGTTGAGAGCCTGTTCAAGGTGTCGTTGCTGGAGTTGATCAATCAGCCGGATGGGTTGCCGTTTGCCTTGCAGACTTCCGGGCGCAATCGTTTCCAGTGTTTGTTGAAACGACCTAAACAAGCACAGATTCAGGCGCGGGTCTTCACTGAAGCCAGACCCACCGAACCGAAAGTCGCCGTACCCACGGCCATCAGCCTGAGCACGTTGCACTTCGGTGACAGCCGCGTGGAAAAAGCCGTGCGCCAGGCCGAACGCTTGCTGGAAAAGGACATCCCGCTGCTGATTCACGGGGAAACCGGGGTCGGCAAGGAAGTCTTCGTCAAGGCCCTGCACCAGGCCAGCTCCCGCAGTAAACAGGCGTTCATCGCCGTCAACTGCGCGGCGATCCCAGCCGAACTGGTTGAGTCCGAACTGTTCGGCTATGAGAAAGGCGCATTCACCGGCGCCAACCAGAAAGGCAGCATCGGCCTGATCCGCAAGGCCGACAAAGGCACGCTGTTCCTCGATGAAATCGGCGACATGCCGCTGCCGACTCAGGCCCGGCTGTTGCGGGTGTTGCAGGAGCGCTGCGTGCAACCGGTGGGCAGCAGCGAGCTGTTTCCGGTGGATCTGCGGATCATCTCCGCCACCAACCGCTCGCTCAGGGAACAGGTGCAACTGGGGCGCTTCCGCGAAGATCTGTACTACCGCATCGGCGGTCTGACCCTGGAATTGCCACCGCTACGCGAGCGCAGCGACAAGCAGGCGCTGTTCAAGCGGTTGTGGGAACAACATCGCGAGCCGTCGCAATGGGCGGGTTTGAGTCGCGAGGTGCTGGACTTGTTCGAACGGCATCCGTGGCCAGGCAATCTGCGTCAGGTCAGCAGCGTGATGCAGGTGGCACTGGCGATGGCCGAGGAACAACCGATTCGACCCGAGCATTTGCCGGAGGATTTTTTTGTCGATCTGGAGATGGAGCCCGTGGAAATGGCCGAGCCGTTGGGCATCGACCTGAACGATGCCGAGGCGTTGAATCGGGAGTTGCAGCTGGCCGGGGGCAATATTTCCCACCTGGCGCGGCGGTTGGGGGTGAGCCGCAATACGCTGTACAAGCGATTGCGGCAGATTGAAAACTGAGCGCCTCCATAGCGGATCAGACCGAAACGGCTGGCTCAACAGGCGCCGCCGATGCCGCCGCCAACGTCCGCAGGCCCATCGACACCACAACCATCATCATCAGACCTGCGGCTATCGCAACGCCGAACCCTGCCCGTGCGCCCCAGGCATCAATCACCAGCCCCGCCAGCATGCCGCCGAGCGCCACGCCGATGCTGATCCCGGTGGTCATCCACGTCAGTCCTTCGGTCATCCTCGCCGCCGGGATAATGATCGTCCCCAGCTTCATCACCACCACCATGGTCGGCGCAAACGAGATGCCGGCGATAAACAGCATCGCGGTAAGGACATAAACGTCCGGTGAGAAAACCGGCAATACGCCGGTTACTGCCGTGACCAGGATCCCGATAAAGAACTGTTTTTCAATCGCCAGCGAAACCCGCAGCGCGCCGAAGGTCAGACCCGCCACCAGCGAGCCGAATGCATAGGCGGCAAGAATGAAGGTGGCAGCCGATGGCCAGCCTTGCGCATTGGCGAAGGCCACAACGGCAACATCGATCGCTCCGCCAATAACCCCCATCGCCAGCAACGCCAGGACAATGGTGCGAACGCCGGGAATCAGCAGGGTCGAACCGCTGTTTTTCCGGTTGCCCGCCACCACTTTCGGTTCGGTCTGCCGCTGCATGAGAAACGCCGTCACGCCGACAGCGAGCAACCCTACCGCCACCAGCGGCCCGGCTTCTGCGAAGAAACTCACACTCAAACCGATCGCCAGTGGCGGGCCGATGATGTAAGCCAGTTCAGTGAGGACTGTGTCCAGCGAGAACGCGGTGTGCAGTTGCGGCTTGCCACGAAACAGCTGCGTCCAGCGTGCGCGGATCATGGACGGCATGCTCGGCATCGTCCCCGCCAGAGCCGCCAGCACAAAAAACAACGCGGCCGGAGCCCTCAGGTGCACGGCAACAATCAGCGCCAGCAGCATGACGATACTGAAGGCCGTAACGACGGGCAGCACACGACTCTGGCCACGCCGATCAACCTGTTTCGAGATGCGCGGACCGAGCAGCGCATTAGCCAGGGTAAACGTACCGGCGACTGCGCCCGCCAGCCAGTAAACGCCAGTCTGCTGCACCAGCATGGTGATGATGCCGATACCGATCATTGCCTGGGGCAGTCGGGCGATGGAGCTCGCGAGGATCAGCCCGGTGGCGCCGGGTGTCGATACCAGTTCGCGATAGTGATTAGCCATGATTCCTCCCTTCCGGATTCGCCGCTGATGAGCATCCTGCCGCGTGCGCTATCAAGACCTATGCGAATACCAAAAGCAATCACACATTGTCTGGATCGTTCCCACGTCGAGGCGTCGAACCGTCTGCGTGGGAACGCCTCAATGGGCGCTCCGCGTCCGCTTCGGCATGGGACGCGGAGCGTCCCGGGCTGCATTCCCACGCGGAGCGTGGGAGCGATCAACTGTCTGCGTGAGATCGATCAATCGGACAGAAAAACAAAAACCCGCACAAGGCGGGTTTTGTTTGTAACAGGCGCAGCAATCAGTCAGCCAGACGCCAGGTCGTGCCGCCCTTGCCGTCTTCCAGCACCACGCCCATGGCGGTGAGCTGGTCGCGGATGCGGTCGGATTCGGCCCAGTCCTTGTTGGCACGGGCAGTCAGGCGCGCCTGGATCAGTGCATCAACCTCAGCCGCATCGACCCGCCCTTCGGCACCGGCCTGCAGGAAGTCATCGGCTTCAAGCTGCAACACACCTAGCACGCTGGCCAGTTCCTTCAAGCGCGCCGCCAGACCGGCCGCCGCATCCAGATCGCTCTCGCGCAGACGGTTGATCTCGCGGACCATCTCGAACAGCACCGCACAGGCTTCCGGCGTGCCGAAGTCGTCGTTCATCACCTGGGTGAAACGCTCGACGAAGGCTTCGCCACCCGCCGGTGCCACTTTCGGCAAGCCTTTCAACGCGTGGTAGAAACGCTCCAGGGCGCCCTTGGCGTCCTTGAGGTTGTCTTCCGAGTAGTTGATCGCGCTGCGGTAGTGGCTCGACACCAGCAGGTACCGCACGACTTCCGGGTGGTACTTGTCGAGCACGTCGCGAATGGTGAAGAAGTTGTTCAAGGACTTGGACATCTTCTCGCCATTGATACGAATCATGCCGCAATGCATCCACGCGTTGGCGTAGGTCTTGCCGGTGGCCGCTTCGCTCTGGGCGATTTCGTTTTCGTGGTGCGGGAACTCGAGATCGCTGCCGCCGCCATGAATGTCGAAGGTCTCACCGAGGCAGCAGGTCGACATCACCGAGCACTCGATGTGCCAGCCCGGACGCCCGGCGCCCCACGGCGATTCCCAGCTCGGCTCGCCCGGCTTGACGCCTTTCCACAGCACGAAGTCCAGCGGATCTTCCTTGGCTTCGTCGACCTCGATCCGCGCACCGATGCGCAGGTCTTCGATCTTCTTGCGCGACAACTTGCCGTAGCCCATGAACTTGCCGACGCGGTAGTACACGTCGCCATTGCCCGGGGCGTAGGCGTAACCCTTGTCGATCAGGGTCTGGATCATCGCGTGCATGCCAGGGATGTGATCCGTGGCGCGCGGCTCCATGTCCGGCTTCTTGATGTTCAGGCGCGCTTCGTCTTCGTGCATCGCCGCGATCATGCGCTCGGTCAACGCTTCGAACGACTCGCCGTTCTCGTTGGCCCGGTTGATGATCTTGTCGTCGATGTCGGTGATGTTGCGCACGTAGGTCAGGTCATAACCGCTGAACCGCAACCAGCGGGTCACCAGGTCGAACGCGACCATGCTGCGGCCGTGGCCCAGGTGGCAGTAGTCGTACACGGTCATCCCGCAGACGTACATGCGCACCTTGTTGCCATCCAGCGGCTTGAAGACTTCTTTGCTCTTGGTGAGCGTGTTGTAGATCGTAAGCACGGTGTTTCCTTAAGACTTGATCACTGGCCCCACGAATCGCGCAGGGTCACGGTACGGTTGAATACCGGCTGACCTGGTTTCGAGTCCTTGATATCCGCGACGAAGTAGCCTTCGCGCTCGAACTGGAAACGGTCTTCCGGCTGTGCATTGCCCAGCGAAGGCTCGGCACGACAACCGGTCAGCACTTGCAGTGAGTCAGGGTTGATGTTGTCCAGGAAACTCGCGCTGTCTTCGGCCTTCTCCGGGTTCGGAGAACGGAACAGGCGATCGTACAGACGCACTTCGCACTCGATGCTGGCAGCGGCCGGCACCCAGTGGATCACGCCCTTGACCTTGCGGCCTTCAGGGTTCTTGCCCAGGGTGTCCGGATCGTACGAGCAACGCAGCTCGACAATGTTGCCGTCGGCGTCCTTGATCGCTTCGTCGGCACGGATCACGTAGCTGCCGCGCAGACGCACTTCGCCGTTCGGCTCCAGGCGCTTGTAGCCCTTCGGCGGCTCTTCCATGAAGTCATCGCGGTCGATGTAGATTTCACGGGCGAACGGCAGCTGGCGCACGCCGAGTTCTTCTTTCTGCGGATGACGCGGCAGTTCGAGGTTCTCGACCTGATCTTCCGGGTAGTTGGTGATCACGACTTTCAACGGACGCAGCACGCACATGGCGCGCGGGGCGTTGGCGTCCAGGTCCTGACGGATGCTGAACTCGAGCATGCCGAAGTCGACCACGCCGTCGGAACGGTTGGTGCCGATCATCTCGCAGAAGTTGCGGATCGACGCCGGGGTGTAGCCACGACGGCGGAAGCCCGACAGCGTGGACATGCGCGGATCGTCCCAGCCATTGACGTGTTTCTCGTCAACCAGTTGCTTGAGCTTGCGCTTGCTGGTGATGGTGTAGTTGAGGTTCAGACGGCTGAATTCGTACTGACGCGGGTGCGCCGGCACCGGCAGTGCGTCGAGGAACCACTCGTACAGCGGACGATGGCTTTCGAACTCCAGGGTGCAGATCGAGTGGGTGATGCCTTCGATGGCGTCCGACTGACCGTGGGTGAAATCGTAGTTCGGGTAGATGCACCACTTGTCACCGGTCTGGTGGTGATGAGCGTGGCGGATGCGGTACATGATCGGGTCGCGCAGGTTCATGTTCGGCGAGGCCATGTCGATCTTGGCGCGCAGCACGCGGGCACCGTCCGGGAATTCGCCGGCGCGCATGCGGGCGAACCAGTCCAGGTTCTCTTCCACCGAACGGTCGCGGAACGGGCTGTTCTTGCCCGGCTCGGTCAGGCTGCCGCGGTATTCCCTGGCTTGCTCGGGCGTCAGGTCGTCGACGTAGGCCTTGCCGGCCTTGATCAGCTCGACGGCCCAGTCGTGCAACTGGTCGAAATATTGAGAGGCGTAGCGCACTTCGCCGGACCATTCGAAGCCCAGCCATTTGACGTCGCTTTCGATCGCGTCGATGTATTCCTGGTCTTCCTTGGCCGGGTTGGTGTCGTCGAAACGCAGGTGGGTAACGCCGCCGAACTCCTGGGCCAGGCCGAAGTTCACACAGATCGACTTGGCGTGGCCGATGTGCAGGTAGCCGTTGGGCTCAGGCGGGAAACGGGTGACGATCTGCGTGTGCTTACCCGAGTCCAGGTCCGCCTGGATGATCGGGCGCAGGAAATTGACCGGCGTAACGGGGCCGGTCTTGGAATTCGAGGTAGGGTCGACAGTGGGCTTGCTCATAGGATCCTTGAACGTACAGTGCGCGGCCGGGACACGGGCCTGACAAAACAAAGCCGCTATCATAGCCGATGCTGTCAAGCCCCTGACAGAGCAGGGCTTAAAAGGAATGCATTTAATCGCCGGGTTTTGAAAAACAGCCTCGAAATTCGCGCCTGTCACGCTAAACTGCGCACCTTGGCCCTCACGGGCTGAACCGGTACGGGGCCCAAATGTCCCAATACCCACGAATTCCTTATAAAGAGCATCGATCATGACTCAAGTTAAATTGACCACCAACTTCGGTGACATCGTCATCGAACTGAACGCTGAAAAGGCGCCTCTCACCACCGCCAACTTCATCGAATACGTCAAGAAAGGTCACTACGAGAACGTCGTGTTCCACCGCGTCATCAAAGGCTTCATGATCCAGGGCGGCGGTTTCGAGCCAGGCATGAAAGAAAAGAAAGACAAGAGCCCGAGCATCCAGAACGAAGCCGACAACGGTCTGAAGAACGACAAGTACACCATCGCCATGGCCCGTACCATGGACCCGCATTCGGCTTCGGCGCAGTTCTTCATCAACGCCTCCGACAACAGCTTCCTGAACCACACCGCCAAGACCGCCCAGGGCTGGGGTTATGCCGTGTTCGGTAAAGTGGTTGCGGGCACCGACGTTGTCGACAAGATCGAAGGCGTTTCCACCACGTCCAAGGCAGGCCACCAGGACGTACCCGCAGACGACGTGATCATCGAGAAAGCCGAGATCATCGAAGCGTGATATTGCTGATTTCAGACTTGCATCTGGAAGAGGAGCGCCCGGACATTACCCGGGCGTTTCTGGATTTGCTCGCCGGACGCGCCCGCTCGGCGAGTGCGTTGTACATTCTGGGCGACTTTTTCGAGGCGTGGATTGGCGACGACGCCATGACCCCCTTCCAGCGTTCCATCTGCCAGGCCCTGCGCGACTTGAGCGACAGCGGCACGGCCATTTTTCTGATGCACGGCAATCGCGACTTCATGCTCGGCAAGGCCTTCTGCAAGCAGGCCGGCTGCACGCTGTTGAAGGATCCGAGTGTCGTGCAGTTTTACGGCGAACCGGTATTGCTGATGCACGGCGACAGCCTGTGCACCCGCGACGAATCCTACATGAAGCTGCGCCGCTATCTGCGCAACCCGCTCAGCCTGTTCATCCTGCGCAACCTGCCCTTGCGCACCCGGCACAAGCTCGCGCGCAAGTTGCGCAGCGAAAGCCGGGCGCAGACGCGGATGAAGGCCAATGACATCGTCGATGTCACGCCGGAGGAAATTCCGCGGATCATGCAGGAATACGGGGTGAAAACCCTGGTTCACGGGCACACCCATCGCCCGGCGATCCACAAGTTGCAGATCGGCGATCAGGCGGCGAAGCGGATTGTGCTGGGGGATTGGGATCGTCAGGGTTGGGCGTTGCAGGTGGATGAGAACGGGTTTGCGTTAGCGCCGTTTGATTTTGCGCCACCGTTGGCATTGCCGCACGGCTGAAGATCGCTACCCCCTCACCCCAGCCCTCTCCCCCAAGGGGGCGAGGGGGAAAGGGAGCCGATATTCGTAGTTTTCAGAATCTGAGCTCGACTCTGTTTCGCAAGTCTGCACTTCAAGGCCTGAGTTCAACTCGGACTTTCAGGTCGGTGTAACCCGAATATCCACCTCGGTCAGTCCCCTCTCCCTCCGGGAGAGGGTTAGGGTGAGGGAAAGCTCTTGATCTTAGTGCCCGGAAGCCGCCGGCCCTGCCTTGGCTGCGAATGGCGGCTTGGCCAGCCACACAATCAGAATCAACCCCATGAACCCCCAGCCCAGCAGCGTGAAGTAATCCACGGTGGAGAGCATGTACGCCTGACTGGTGAGGATCTGATCCATCTGCGCATAGGCCGATTGGCTCGCGCCACCCAGCGAATGCAAGGTCTCGCGAGTCGCTGGTTCGAAGGTGCTGATACTCTCGCTCATGTAGGCATGATGCTGATCCGCCCGGCGAATCCAGATCCACGTGGTCAACGACGCCGCAAAACTGCCACCCAATGTCCGCAGGAACGTCGCCAGACCCGCACCATCGGCAATCTGGTTCGGCGGCAAGTCCGACATCAGAATGCTCAGGGTCGGCATGAAGAACAGCGCCACGCCAATCCCCATGAACAACTGCACCAGAGCGATGTGCTGGAAGTCCACCTCGTTGGTGAACTCCGCACGCATGAAGCAGCTCAGGCCGATCGCCAGGAACGCCAGACCGGCCAACAGACGTAGGTCGAACTTGTGCGCATACTTGCCGACAAACGGCGACAGCAGCACCGGCAGAATGCCGATCGGTGCCACCGCCAGTCCGGCCCAGGTCGCGGTGTAGCCCATCTGGGTCTGCAACCATTGCGGCAGGATCAGGTTGATGCCGAAGAACCCGGCGTAACCCAATACCAGCACCAGCGTACCGATGCGGAAGTTGCGATAGGCGAACAGGCGCAAATTGACTACCGGATGCTGGTCGGTCATTTCCCATATCACGAACACCGCCAGCGCGATCACCGAAATCGCCGCGCCGATGATGATGAAGTTTGACTCGAACCAGTCCAGGTCATTGCCCTTGTCGAGGATCACCTGCAACGCACCCACGCCGATGATCAGCGTGATCAGCCCGACGTAATCCATCGGCTGACGGCTGGTGACCACCGGGCGTTTGGCCAGCTGCTGGCGCACCACCATCACCGCAAAAATCCCGATCGGCACGTTGATGAAGAAGATCCACGGCCAGCTGTAACTGTCGGTGATCCAGCCGCCGAGGATCGGCCCGGCAATCGGCGCCACCACCGTGACCATCGCCAGCAACGCCAGGGCCATGCCCCTCCTCGCCGGTGGATAGACCGCGATCAGCAGCGTCTGGGTCATCGGGTACAACGGCCCGGCCACCAGGCCTTGCAGCACGCGGAAGCCGATCAGTTCCGGCATCGATGTGGAAATACCGCAGAGGAACGAAGCCAGCACAAACAGGATGGTCGCCCACAGAAACAGCTTCACCTCGCCGAAGCGACGGCTCAGCCAGCCGGTGAGCGGCAGCGCAATGGCGTTGCTCACGGCGAACGAGGTGATGACCCAGGTGCCCTGCTCCGAACTCACGCCGAGGTTGCCGGAAATGGTTGGCAGCGCCACGTTGGCGATCGTGGTGTCGAGCACCTGCATGAAGGTCGCCAGCGACAGGCCGATGGTGCTGAGCAACAGGCTGGGCGGCGTGAAAGAGGCGTTATTGCTCATCGCGAATCCTATGAAGCCGGGTTGGCGCCGTGTCTGTTACGGACACAGCTGCCCTTTGTGGGAGCAAGCCCGCTCCCACAGGGGGAAAGAGATCAGCGTTGCGCAGTCTTGCTGACCGCCGCGCTGTTGTCGTGGATCAACTGGGTGATCATCGCGTCGGCTTCGGCCAGTTGGCGATCGTAGACGTTGGTGCTGAACGAGGCCTTTTGCGGCGGTTGCTGGGCCAGTACCGGGCCGCTCTGGTCGTGCAGATTGACCTCGACATTGGTCGACAGGCCGACGCGCAGCGGGTGTTTGGCCAGCTCTTCGGCGTTGACGTGAATCCGTACCGGCACACGCTGCACGATCTTGATCCAGTTACCGGTGGCGTTCTGCGCCGGCAACAGGGCGAACGCGCTGCCGGTGCCCGCGCCGAGGCTGTCGACGGTGCCGTTGAACTTGACGTCACTGCCGTAGATGTCCGACTCGATCTCCACCGGTTGGCCAATGCGCATGTCACGCAGCTGGGTTTCCTTGAAGTTGGCGTCGATCCACAGCTGATCCAGCGGAATCACCGCCATCAGCGCGGTGCCCGGCTGCACACGCTGGCCAAGTTGCACGGTGCGTTTGGCGACATAACCGGTGACCGGCGCAATCAAGGTGCTGCGAGCGTTGGTCAGGTAGGCCTGACGCAGTTGCGCGGCGGCGGCCATCACGTCCGGGTGCGAGGACACCACGGTGTCATCGACCAGCGCGCTGGTGGTTTTCAGTTGCTGTTTGGCGTTGGCCAGGGCGTTCTGCGCCGAGGTCAGGTCATCGCGGGCGTGGGACAGTTCTTCCTGGGAAATCGCCCCGCCGGCCGCGAGGTTTTTCCGGCGGTTGAAGTTGTCCTGGGCTTTCTGCACTTCGGCCTGTTGCGCATTGACCTGGGCTTTCATGCCGTCGACGTTGCTGTACAGGCCGCGCACCTGACGCACGGTGCGGGCCAGATTGGCCTTGGCACTTTGCAGGCCGACTTCGGCGTCGTTCGGGTCGAAGTTGATCAGCACCTGGCCTTCATGCACCAGATCGCCATCGTCAGCACCGATGCTGACCACGGTGCCGGTCACCAGCGGGGTGATTTCCACCACGTTGCCGTTGACGTAGGCGTCGTCGGTGCTTTCGCTCCAGCGCCCGATGAATTCGTGATACGCCCAGACGCCGGCACCGGCGAGGGCAACCACAACGGCCAGCACCAGCAGCATCACCTTGCGTTTGCGCGGATTGCCAGTGTCCTGGGCGTTGTCTTGAGCTTGTGTGTTTTCGGCAGTGGCCATGACAAGTACCTTGAATTAGTTGTGCGGCGTGGCTGGGGTGGCGTTGGCTGCGGTCAGGGTTTGCCCCTGGAAGCCGCCGCCCAGCGCTTGCATCAGTTGAATCGACAGGTCGATCTGCTCGGCATTCAGGTTGGCCAGCTGACGCTGGGCCTGCAGCAATTGCTGCTCGATGCTGAGCACGTCCAGGTAGTTGCCGATGCCGGAACCGTAACGCTGAACGACGGTGTTGTAAGAATCCTGGGCAATCTCGGTTGCGTGCTGCTGGGCGCCGATCTGCCGGCCGATGTCACGCAGCTGGTTAATGGTGTCGCTGACATCGCCCAGGGCTTTCACCAGACTTTTGTTGTACTGCGCCACGGCGAGGTCGTAATCGGCGTCGCGGGCATCGAGGTTGGCGCGCAGGCGTCCGCCATCGAAGATCGGCACCGAAATCGTCGGGGCAATGTTGAAGAAGCGACTGGCGGAACCGAACATCGCGTCCCCCAACAAGGATTCGGCACCAGCGGAAGCCGACAGGTTCAGGTTGGGATAGAAGCGGGTCTTGGCCGAGTCGATGTCCTTGCTCGCCGCCTCGACACGCCAGCGCGCGGCGACCAGATCCGGACGACGGCCCAGCAGTTCGGCGGGAAGCACCGATGGCAGTGCGACAGCGCTGGCTTGCAGGACTTTCGGCCGAGCGATTTCGTTACCGCGATCCGGGCCTTTGCCGAGCAATACGGCCAGGGCGATTTTCGCGCTGTTCAGGCGCTTTTCAGCGTCGATCAGGCTGGCTTCGGAGCTGGCTTCCAGACTTTGGGTCTGCTGGAACTGATACTGGCTGTCGATCCCGGAACTCAGGCGGCGCTGGCTCAGGTCGAGCATCTGTTTGGTGCGCTTGAGGTCTTCGTTGGCCAGGTCATAAACGATGTGCGCCTGACCCAGATCGCTGTAGGCCCGGGCCACGTCAGCAGCCAGGGTCAACTGTGCGGCCTGACGGTCGACCTCGGCGGCGCGGGCCTGACCGAGTGCGGCTTCCCAGGCGTCACGCTGACCGCCCCACAGGTCGAAGTTGTAATTGAAGCCGGCGCTGATGTTGCGCACGGTGGAGTAAGCCCCACCCTGCCCCAACGGATCCTGATCCCGGGCCAGACGCGAACGGCTGATGCCGGCGCTGGCGTCGAGGGTCGGATAGCGCTCGGCATCGGCGGCGTACGCGGCGGCGCTGGCCTGATGGGCGCGGGCGTCGGCGATCTGCATGTCCGGGCTGTCTTTCAGCGCTTCGCGGATCAGACCGTCGAGCTGCGGATCGCCGAGGCTGGTCCACCAGTCGCTCTTCGGCCACGCGGCCTGGGAAAGGGTCACGCCGTTGAGCGATTGCCCGGTCTGCAGGGTTTTCGCATCGAGGCTCGCGCCCTGGGTATCGAGGCCGCTGTAGTTGGCGCAACCGGCGAGAATCATCGCCGACAGCACCAGTGTCAGGCTGCTGCGCAAGATTTTACCGCTCATTGTGTTCACCTAACCGCTGGATGGTGATGGGGTCACCGGCTGCCAGCAAAATTTTCTTGAGGATGTATTCCAGGGTTTTCAACTCGTCCGGGGTCACGGCGCCGGCCAGCTCATTCATGGCGTCGGCGCCGATGTGCGGCAGGCGATCGGCCAGTTGCTGGCCCTGCTCGGTGAGTTTCAGTTGCACCTGACGGCGATCGCCTTCGCTGCGTTGGCGAACCAGAAAGCCTTTCTGTTCCAGACGATCGAGCATGCGAGTCATCGAACCGCTGTCCAGCGACAGGTGCCGGCACAGCTCGGCCGGGGTGTCGACGCCGAACTGGGCCATGATGATCAACACCTTGAACTGCGCGGCGGTGATGCCGTGGGGTTCCATGTGGGTGTCGATGATCTTGTCCTTGAGCAAGGCCGCACGGCCGAGCAACAGGCCGAGATGGCAATGCTGGAATTCGTCTGGGGTGAAATGCTTCATGTGCTCACCTAATAACTGCCTAGGCAGTGAATGTATGTCGAGATGTTACTGCCTAGGCAGCGAATGTCAACGTAATAGTTAGGTTGCTTTGTAATTAGTTGACCAGCGGACTGGGTTTTCTGTCGTCCATGCAGACGCCATCGCGAGCAGGCTCGCTCCCACAAGCGTTGTGAACTTCACAAAACCCTGTGGGAGTCAGTCTGCTGGCGATTGCACCAACCTGGTAATAAAGGAAGGGAAAAGCGGGCTAGAAATCCCGCTTGTAGAAGATGTCCAGCGAACTGGCCACGCCGCTGGCGGCTTCGAGGTAGACCTTCTTGCTCAGTTTGTAACGCAAGGCGATGGTGTTGGCCGGTTCAAACACGCCGACGCCGTAACGCAGGCTGAGTTTTTCCGAGATGTTGCCGCTGGCCACCACGCTGGTGGTGTTGCCGCTGCCCTGGGTGTCGAGCTGGAAGTCCTGAATGCCCAAATTACTAGCCAAACTGCTGGTGACCCCGGAACTGCCCATCAGGCCCAGACCGAGCGCCGCCTGCGCGAGCATGTTGTTGTCTTCGCCGGTAGTGCTCAGCGGACGCCCCAGCACCAGATAGGACAGCGCCTGTTCCTGACTCATCGCCGGCTCCGAGAAGATCTGCGTGGTCGGCTGCTCGGCGCTGCCGCTCAAGCGAATGCCGGCGATCACGTCATCGGTCTGGCGAATCGCTTCGATGTCCAGATACGGCTGATCGATCGGCCCGGCAAACAGCAGACGCGCGCGACGCACCGTCAGGCGCTGGCCGTAGGCGCGATAACGCCCGTCGTTGAGCCACAGTTCGCCACGGGTGTCCATGTTGTCGCCGATGTGCACGTGGCCTTGCAGGTTGGCGGTCAGGCCGAATCCGGCGAAGCTCAACTTGTCCTGGCCGACCACCACGTCGATGTCCATTTTCATCGCCAGCGGCGGCTTGCCCTCTTCGGTCTGCGCGCCGACGATGATCGTGTCATCGGAGACTTTCACCGTCGATGGCGGCAGTTCGCGCACTGTGATTTCGCCTGTCGGCACCAGCACCTTGCCGGCAATCGCCAGCTCATCGCCGGCCATGGAAATCTTCAGGTCCGGCGCCACTTCCAGTTTGGCGTAGGGTTCGACCGTCACTGGCAATTGCGTGCCCTTGAGCGCCAGATCCACCACCAGCGCCTGGCCCCAGGCGATGTTGCCGTTCAGGCTGCCCTGCCCGCTCTTGCCGCTTTTCCAGGCGCCGTTCAATTGCACGGCTTCACCGGCGATCACCGCTTGCAGTTGCAACGCTTGCAGTTCGATCGGCAACTCTGGCCCGGACACTTCGCCGTCGCTGAGTTGCACCGTACCGTTGACCAGCGGCGCGAGCAGACCACCGGAAATCGTACCGCTGCCGTTCAGCCGCCCGGTGAGTTTCTCGACCATCGGCACAAACGGCCGCGCCACCGACAGATCCAGTCCGCTGAGGCGGAATGTACCGCTGAGTGGCTTGTTCTTCGGCAGCGGGTTGAGCTGCGCCTGCACCATCAATTCACCGAGCTTGCCACCGACGAAGTTGAGGTCGGTGTCGATGCGCTTGGGCGTGAGTTTGCTGGTGAGCTTGAGGGTCTGGTACGGGAAGTCGACCCACTGATCCTTTTCCTTCATGCGCAAGGTGCCGCCGCTGGCATCGATGCTGACCACGCCGTTCGGGCCGCTGGCCGGCAGATCCAGTTGCAGGTCGGCGTTGAGCTTGCCCTGCCAGGCGAAATCCTTCGGCAGCCATTGCGCCAGGCTTTCGATCGGGAATTGCTTGAGGTGATAACGCAGCTTCGGCTCCGGCATCAGGCGCTGGTCTTCGCCACACAGGCTGGCATTGCCGGACATCCAGCAATGGGCGCCGAAGTTGATCTTGCCGTCGGCCAGACGCTCGAGCTTGGCCGGGTTCTGCAGTTTCCAGTCCTGGCCGCCGGCCTGAATATCACCACTGGCCAGACGCCCGCGCCAGTTGCCTTTGTCCAGATTGCCGTCCAGGCCCAGCGCCAGTTTCAGCTTCGGCCCGAGCAGGTCGAGGTTGAGTTTCTGGTTTTTGATATCGCCCTGAGCGCTGGCGGTCAGGGTGCCCAGCGACGTATCGCCAGCCTGGATGCCACTGCCCTTGAGGTCGATTTTCGCCCGTTGCGCGCTGTCGAGGGTGGCGTCGAGGTTGAGGCTTTGCAGGCGATTGTCCTGGAACGCCAGTTGCGAACCTTGCAGGCCGAGCTTGCCTTGCGGCGCCTTGAGCGTGCCGGCGACATCGACCCGACCATTGATCTGCCCGCGCAGTTGCGGCCAAAGCTGGGCCAGACGCGCCAGTTTGATGTCGATCTGTCCCGTGAGTTTCTGTTGCAGGCTGCCCTTGCCGTTGATGCTGTTGTCGCCGAGGCGGATTTGCAGGGCATTCAGATTCCACTGCTCGCCCGCGCCGTCGGCCTTGGCTTGCAGGATCGCCGGTTGCCCGCGCAATTTGCCCTTCAGATCGAGGTCGGCGTTCAGGCTCAGGCGCTCGTTTTTCATTTCGCCTTTGCTCTTTAACGGACCGGCCAGGGTGCCCGGCAGCTCCGCGACCCAATACGCCGGGTTGAGCGCCGACAATTCCAGCGCGGTGTCCCAGGCGATGCCATCGGCGAACTGCACGTTCACATGGCCTTCGGCCTTGCCCTGCCCGGCTTCGAGTTTCAGTTGTGGCAGGAAGATCTGCTTGAGATTGCCGCTGAACGGACTGCTCAGGGTGAACGCCCCCGCCGGACCATCTGCAGCGGCGGCGAAATTACCGATGTACTGACCGTCGGTGTAGGAGACTTCGCCGGTGAAGGTACGCAACGTGATCTGCGGCTCGTCGATCTCCGGATAGAGCCGGTGCCACGGAAAATCCAGCCAGTTGATATTGGCCTGGGCACTGAGGCCTTTGCTCCAGTCGACATTGCCGGTGAGCTTGAGGCTTTGCTTGTCGTTGGCCGTCAGATCGAGGCCGGCAATCTGCGCGCCTTTGGCGTCGACCTTGCCTTTAAGCAACAGCGCCACCGGGCCTTTATCGGCAGGCAACGTGGCATTGCCGAGCAATTGGTAACCGTTTTTCAGGTCGCCTTCGCCGGTCAATACCAGTTGATTGAATTGCAGGGTGTCCGGCAGATCGGCGCTCGGCTTGAACGCTTCCGAGGTTATCCGCACCTTGGCCGGCAGGTTTTCCACCAGCGGTTGCAGCTCGCCGCTCAGCTGGCCGTCGAGGTAGCCACGGCTGTCGGCGTGCAGGTTGAGGGTTTTCAGCAGGTCGCCGTCGATTTTCAGCGCCAGCGTCCACGGTTCGGGAGCGGGCGACGGCAAGGTCAGATCACCGGCGATGTTCAGCGGCCAGTTGCCGGTCGGTTGCAACAGGCCGGACAGGTTCAGGCTCAACTCGTCGCGCTGCAGTTTCACACTGTCGATCTGCAGGCCCTTGGCGGTCCAATGCGCCGCCAGTTGCAGGCCTTTCAACTCTTCACTGCCGTTGAACAACAGGTTGCCGACCTGAACGTCGCCCAGCTCGATGGCCACGGGCAATTGCAGATCAGGAAGTGTGATCGGACCGCTTTCGGTGACGTCCTCGCTCGGCGGAAATTGCAGGCTGACGGTATCGGCCTTGAGCTGTTCGATGCACAACGTCATGCGCGTCAGGAACAGCGGCGACCACTCGAAGATCGGTTTGCTCAGTTCGACGCGGCTGCTGTCCTGCTGCCACAGCAGATGATCGGCGCTCCACTGCCCGCCGAGGCGACCCTGGAAATTGTCGACGCTCAGGCCCGGTACCAGACCCAGCACCCAACGGCTGCCGGCCTGAGTTCCGAGCACAGCGGTAATGCTCAATACAATCAGCAGCACCAGCGACAACAACGCCAGCGCCGATATTTTCAAACCACGCTTCACAGCTCAGGCCCCATGGAAAAGTGCAGCCGGATGCCGCCATCGTCGTCCAGCGCGTGGGCCACGTCGAGGCGGATCGGCCCCACCGGTGAGACCCAGCGCACACCGATACCGACCCCGGTCTTGAGGTTCGGCAGTTCGAGTTTGTTGAAGGAGTTGCCCTGATCGACGAAAGTCGCCACGCGCCACTTCTCGGCAATCGAGTATTGATACTCGACGCTGCCGGCCACCATGTAGCGCCCGCCGATGCGGTCGCCCTCGGAGTTCTCCGGGGACAGGCTCTGATAGTCATAGCCGCGCACGCTCTGATCGCCACCGGCGAAGAAACGCAGCGACGGCGGCACCGATTTGTAGCCGTTGGTGGCGCTGCCGCCGACCTGGACCCGACCGAGCAAACGGTGCTTGTCGAACACGGTGGTCAGGCCCTTGATCAGCGCCGTGCCATAAAGCAGGTTGTTGTCCGAGCCGAGGCCTTCTTTCGCCACTTTGCTTTCGAAGGTCAGGCGATAGCCATTGTGCGGGTCGATGCGGTTGTCACTCTTGAGGTAGGAATAGCTGACGCCGGGCATCAGCAAGGTGCTCAGACCGGAGTCGTCGCCGAGCTGGTATTCCTCGCGCTGCCATTTCAGCGAGATCACCCGCTGCCAGCCGCTGGGCAATTTGCTGTGCCATTCCGGGCCGAAGGTCAACAGCTTGCTCAAGGTGTCGGAACCGTCGATGTCCTCGTATTGATAACCGCCGGCCCAGCGCAGTTTGTCGGTCAGCGGCGGGTCCAGCGGGATGTCGTAGAACAGACCGACGTTCTGCCGTGGCGCCGACAGTTCGGCCTCCCAGCCATAACTGTCGCCCTGCGGGTTGACCCAGTGACGGGTCCAGTTGGCCTTGATGCGCGGGCCGACGTCGGTGGAATAACCCAGACCCAGGCCCATGGTGCGCGGCTTGCGGGTGTCGAGTTTGACGTCCACCGGGATCACGTCGTTATTTGCGGCGGTCGGTGCGGCGTCGACCCGCACGCCCTCGAAATAGCCGCTCGATTGCAGGTCGCGGTTGAGTTCGGCGATCAGCTCGGAGTCATACGGCTCGCCGGCCTTGAACGGCACCATGCGTTGCAGCAGGTCTTCGTCGAACGGTGTGTCGCCCTCGAAACTGACTTTGCCCAGCGCATAACGCGGACCGCTTTCGTAGATCAATTCGACGTCGGCGACCCCGGCGCGTGGATCGACCATCAATTTCTGGCTGGTGAAGCGGCCACTGAAGAACCCATAGCGCGAAGCCTGGTTCTGGATCAGGCGCTTGGCGTCTTCATAACGCCCATGGTTGAGCACCGCGCCGGGCTTGAGCACGTCACTTTTCGGGACTCGAAAGGATTTGAGAGAGGCCGCCGGGCCGTCGACCCGCACGGTTACGTTGCGCAGGCGGATCGGCTCGCCGGGATCGATGTTCAGCACCAGACGCGGTTTTTCACCGCCCTTGACGTCACTTTCGATCTGCGGCTGGTAATAACCCAAGGCCTGGGCGGCCTTGCGCGCCTGTTCTTCGGCGCCGCGACTGAAGCGCTGCAAGGCTTCTTCGTCACGATCGCCGAGGCTGCCGATATAGCCTTCTATATTGGCTTTCAGTTCATCGTTGGACGGTTTGATCCGCACATCCAATTCACTTTGCGCCAGCGCCGCGCAGCTGCTTAACAGCATGAGCACGCCACTGGTAAATCTTCCTGGAAACTTCATAGGCGCGGATGCTATCACGGGCTTGGGAGGGTGATAGAACAGGAAGTTCTCCCAAAAGTTCGATGGTCATCCCGTTGCTGTTTGTAACACCTGCGGGTTGGCGTGGAAAAATACGTGCTCGCGCACTGGGCCGACGGCCACTTCACCGATTTCCTCGTAACCCTGACGCTTGTAGAACTCCAGGTAACGCGGGTTGCCGGTGTCGAGGATCACGCCTTGGGAGGTTTCGTCCACCGCGCACCAGTTATGCACCGCTTGCAGCAGCTGTTCGCCGAAGTGTTTGCCCTGAAATTGCGGATGCACACCGAGCAGCGGCAGCATGTGCACCGAGTCAGTCGGCACGCAGGCTTCAACGGCGGCGTGGTATTCCAGATAACGCCGGGTGCACCGGAAACCGGTGCTCAACACCATGCGCAAACGCCAGGCCCAACTCTCGGTAACACCCAGACGCCGTTGCGGCGGTGCAATCAGGGCGATACCGATCAGGCGATCGTTGACCAACAGGCCGATGGCCGGCAGATCCTGCAGGAAATGCTGTTTGACCAACTCCCGCACCGTGGCCCGTACCCTTTGTTCATAACCCGGACGCTCTGCTTCGAACAGGTAGGCGAAGGTCGGCTCGTGACGATAGGCCTGATAAAGAAGGGATCGCGCTTCACGGGAATAGCCGCGGTCGAGCATATGAATGTCGGCAATGGCGGTTTGGGTTTCAGGCATGACGGTGATTCTCCCTGGACGGGACTCAAGAGGCCCCGTTCTTGTTATACGAGCCTTGGGCTGAAGGGATCGTTCCCACACCCGAAAGACATTAGCAGCGCATATGGACTACCGCCACGCTGGCCCAGATCCTACATGTCAGCTAGCATCGCCCTTTTGCCAGGACTGCCGACCATGAAGATCGTTTCCTTCAACATCAACGGACTGCGGGCCCGTACGCATCAGCTGGCGGCGCTGATCGAGAAGCATCAGCCGGACGTCATCGGCCTGCAGGAAACCAAGGTCCACGACGACCAGTTCCCGCTGGATGAAGTGCGGGCCCTGGGTTATCACGTGTATTTCCACGGCCAGAAAGGCCATTACGGTGTCGCCCTGCTCTCGCGTCAGGAACCGATTGCCGTACACAAAGGCTTCGCCACCGATGAAGAAGACGCGCAGCGGCGCTTCATCTGGGGCACATTCGCCGACGCCAACGGCGTGCCGGTGACGATCATGAACGGCTATTTCCCACAGGGTGAAAGCCGCGACCACCCGACCAAATTCCCGGCCAAGCAGCGTTTCTACAGCGATCTGCAAGCGCTGCTGGAAAGCCAGTTCCACAACGAACAGCCGCTGGTGGTGATGGGCGACGTCAACATCTCCCCCGAAGACTGCGACATCGGCATCGGCCCGGACAACATGAAACGCTGGCTGAAAACCGGCAAATGCAGCTTCCTGCCGGAAGAGCGCGAGTGGATGGCCCGCCTGAAAAACTGGGGCCTGACCGACAGTTTCCGCCACCTGAACCCGGACGTGACCGACATGTTCAGCTGGTTCGACTACCGCAGCCGCGGTTTTGAAGACGAGCCGAAGCGTGGTCTGCGCATCGATGTGATTCTGGCGTCCCACGGTTTGCTGCCACGGGTGAAAGCCGCCGGTGTCGACTATGAACTGCGCGCAATGGAAAAGCCTTCGGACCATGCGCCGATCTGGCTGGAATTGAGCTGACCCGCTTGAAGCAGAAGATCACAGCCAGCGGTTGTGATCTTCTGCCCTGTCATCTTTCAGCAACCTCACTGACTTAATCTCCCCGGCAATCCCCTTGGCTGCAATCGGTGCCGGCATGACCCTGCGTGTTCTGTTCGTCTTTCTCCTGAGCGCCTGGCTGCAGGTTGCGGTTGCGGCGTTGCCCATTCCCGAGAACGGCCCGGTATTGCGCATCCAGGGTTCCAACACCATTGGCGCGGCGCTCGGCCCGGCGTTGGTGGAAGGCCTGCTTCACAACCAGGGGCTGTTGAAAGTCCACAGCGAAACCCCGGACACCGCCAACGAACAACGGATCGTCGGCCTGACAGCCCAAGGCCAAAGGGTCGTGGTGGAGATCGCCGCCCACGGTTCGAGCACCGGTTTCACTGCACTCAAGAACGCCAGCGCTGATCTGGCTGCCTCCTCGCGCCCGATCAAGGACAGCGAACTGCTGAACCTGCAAGCCCGGGGCGATCTGAAAAGCCCCGGTGCCGAGCAAGTCATCGCCATTGATGGTCTGGCGATCATCCTTCACCCCGACAATTCGCTGAATCAACTGAACACCGAACAACTGGCGCGAATCTTCAGCGGCGAGGCGAAGACGTGGGAAGACGTCGGCGGCAAGGGTGGGACGATTCATTTATATGCGCGGGATGATCAGTCCGGTACGTACGACACGTTCAAGGAACTTGTCCTCAGTCGTCGTGGGAAATCCCTGAGCAATGCCGCGAAACGGTTTGAATCCAGCGAGCAGTTGTCCGACGCAGTCAGTGCCGATCCGCAGGCCATCGGTTTCATCGGCCTGCCCTATGTGCGTCAGGCCAAAGCCGTGGCGATTGTCGACGGGCAGTCCCAGGCAATGCTGCCGCTCGCCAGCCTGATCGCCACCGAAGACTATCCACTGTCGCGGCGGCTGTTCTTCTATCTGCCGCCCGACAGCAACAATCCCTGGGCCAGGGCGTTGGTGGAGTTTGCGCAGAGCCGCCAGGGTCAGGCGATTGTCGCGGCCAACGGTTTTATCGCCCAGACCGTGCAGGCTATCGCCGTCACGCCGAATGCGCTGATGCCCGAGGGTTATCAATCCCTCAGCCGCCACGCCCAGCGTCTGACGGTGAACTTCCGCTTCGAAGAAGGTAGCGCCAGCCTCGACAACAAGGCCCGTCAGGATCTGGCCCGGGTGTTCGACTATATAAAGCACCACGACAAGACCGACCGCGCGGTAACACTGGTGGGCTTCGGCGACGCCAAAGACGACCCGGCACGGGCTGATTTACTGTCGAAGCTGCGGGCGATGGCGGTACGCCGAGAGTTGGTGAAAAACGGCGTGGTATTGCGCGAAGTGCGGGGGTTTGGCGCGCTGATGCCGGTGGCAACCAACAGCGGTGATGAAGGCAGGATCAAGAATCGGCGGGTTGAGGTTTGGGTTTACTGAACCTCCCCGATCGCTCCCACGCAGAGCCGTGATCGCTCCCACGCAGTACGCTGATCGTTCCCACGCTCTGCGTGGGAATGCATACAGTGACGCTCCGCGTCACAGTGGACGCAGAGCGTCCATGGCTGCGTTACCACGCAGAGCGTGGGAACGATCAGGGCTGACGCGGAATGTCTGTAATCAGCGCTCGCTACGCAGCATTTCCTTCGGCACATACTTGCCGATCTCGAACTTGCCGATCGCCGCGCGGTGCACTTCGTCCGGGCCGTCGGCCAGGCGCAGGGTACGTTGCATGGCGTACATGTAGGCCAGCGGGAAATCGTTCGACACCCCTGCCCCGCCATGAATCTGGATCGCCCGGTCAATCACCCGCAACGCAACGTTCGGTGCCACGACCTTGATCTGCGCGATTTCGCTCTTGGCGACCTTGTTACCCACGGTGTCCATCATGTACGCCGCTTTCAGGGTCAGCAGACGCGCCATGTCGATTTCCATCCGCGAGTCGGCGATCTTGTCGACGTTACCGCCCAGACGCGCCAGCGGTTTGCCGAACGCGGTGCGGCTTACCGAACGTTTGCACATCAGTTCCAGTGCGCGCTCGGCCATGCCGATCGAACGCATGCAGTGGTGAATGCGGCCCGGGCCGAGGCGACCTTGTGCAATTTCGAAGCCGCGTCCTTCACCGAGCAGGACGTTTTCGTACGGCACCCGCACGTTGTCGAACAGCACTTCGGCGTGACCGTGCGGTGCGTCGTCGTAACCGAACACCGGCAGCGGGCGGATGATCTTCACGCCGGGGGTGTCGACCGGCACGAGGATCATCGAGTGTTGGGCATGACGCGGGGCGTCGGGGTTGCTCAGGCCCATGAAGATCAGGATCTTGCAGCGCGGATCGCAAGCGCCGGAGGTCCACCATTTCTTGCCGTTGATGACCCACTCGTCGCCATCGCGCACGGCGCGGGCGGCCATGTTGGTGGCGTCGGAGGACGCAACGTCCGGTTCGGTCATGGCGAACGCCGAGCGGATCTCGCCGCGCAGCAGCGGTTCGAGCCAGCGCTGTTTCTGTTCTTCGTTGGCGTAACGCACCAGCACTTCCATGTTGCCGGTGTCGGGCGCCGAGCAGTTGAACGGCTCGGGCCCGAGCAGCGAACGGCCCATGATTTCCGCCAACGGCGCGTATTCGAGGTTGGTCAGGCCAGCACCAAGCTCCGACTCAGGCAGAAACAAATTCCACAGACCTTCGGCTTTCGCCTTGGCTTTGAGTTCTTCCATGATCGCCGTGGGCTGCCAACGATCGCCTTCGGCGACCTGGCGCTCGAACACGGCTTCGGCCGGGTAAACGTAAGTGTCCATGAACGCGGTCACGCGCTCACGCAGTTCTTGCACCTTGGGCGAATAAGCGAAATCCATGAGCAATTACCTTTTTTCGGCAGGTTGTTTAAGTCATGCAATCGATGCTAGAACAGCGTTGATAATTTACCTAGCCTATTCTCGGCGTGTATAAACATTCATCACCGATATATGATCGGTTGATTTTCCTGGCCGCCCTGACCCGCGCCATCCATCTATAACAAGCACCTATAACAAGAGAGCCGCGTAATGAATCTGAGCAAGGTCGACCTCAACCTTTTCATCGTCTTCGACGCGATCTATACCGAAGCCAACCTGACACGCGCCGGGCAGATTGTCGGCATTACCCAGCCTGCGGTGTCCAACGCATTGGCGCGGTTGCGCGAGACCTTCAACGACCCGCTCTTCGTCCGCACCGCTCAGGGCATGGTGCCGACGCCCATGGCGCAGAACATCATCGGTCCGGTGCGCAACGCGCTGTCGCTGCTGCGGGTGTCGGTTCAGGAAAGCCGCATTTTCAACCCTTCGCAAGCGGTCAAGACCTACCGCATCAGCATGACTGACCTGACCGAAGCGGTGATTCTGCCGCCGCTGTTCCAGCGTCTGCGTCGTCTGGCGCCGACTGTGATCATCGAAAGCTTTCTGTCCAAACGCCGGGAAACCACCAAGGAGCTGGCTGCCGGGCGTCTCGACTTTGCCGTGGATGCGCCGCTCAACACCGACCCGCAGGTGCGCCACGTCAAGCTGATGGAAGACCGTTACGTCTGCGCGATGCGCAAGGGTCATCCGCTGGCGACCAAGGAAAAATTCACCCTCGACGATTACCTGTCGCTGACCCACATTCATATTTCCAGCCGGCGCAGTGGTCTGGGCCATGTCGATCTGGCGCTGGGCAAAATGGGCATCCAGCGCAAGATCGCCCTGCGCTCGCAGCACTATTTGATGGCGTCTCAGGTGTTGCAGCAGACTGATATGGTAATGACCGTGCCGGAGCGCTTCGCCCGTCGGCATGACCTGCATGCGTTCAATCTGCCGGTCAACGATGTGCCGCCGGTGGAAACCCATTTGTACTGGCACGAAAGCACCGATCAGGACCCGGCCAACCGCTGGATGCGCGAGCAGATGATCGAGTTGTGCCAGCAAGTGACAGCCCACGAGAAGAAGCTCGACAAGCTGCAGGCGCCCGCCACTTGACGTAAACGTCAACCTGCCATTAGCTTAGCGCCAAGACCCTTCTTCGAGCGCTTTCATGAGCAGCCAGACCTACAGCATTTCCGACCTCGCCCGCGAGCTGGACATCACCACCCGGGCGATCCGCTTCTATGAAGAACAAGGCCTGCTCAGCCCCGAGCGCCGAGGCCAGGAACGCATCTATTCGCCACGCGACAAGGTCAGCCTGAAGCTGATCCTGCGGGGCAAGCGCATCGGTTTTTCCCTGGCCGAGTGCCGTGAACTGATCGAGCTCTACGACCCCTCCAGCGGTAACACCAAACAACTCAACAGCATGCTGGCGAAAATCAGCGAGCGCCGGGCACAGCTTGAACAGCAACTGCTGGACATCGAACAGATGAAGCTGGAACTCGACACCGCCGAAGAACGCTGCGTGCAGGCGCTGGAGCAGACGCTCAAGAGTCAGCAATCAGTTCAGTAACCTAAATAAATCCCACACGGGGTTCCGCAGGAATTCAAAGAGCAGGTCAACACCATGTCCCTCCCCTCCCAAGTACGCCTGATCGAAGTCGGCCCGCGTGACGGCCTGCAGAACGAAGCCCAGCCCATCAGCGTCGCCGACAAGGTGCAACTGGTCGACGCGCTGAGCGCCGCCGGTCTCGGCTATATAGAAGTCGGCAGTTTCGTCTCGCCCAAGTGGGTGCCGCAGATGGCCGGTTCCGCCGAGGTGTTCGCGCAGATCCAGCGCAAGCCCGGCGTAACCTATGGTGCATTGGCGCCGAACCTGCGCGGTTTTGAAGATGCACTTGCGGCGGGAGTGAAGGAAGTCGCGGTGTTTGCCGCTGCGTCCGAAGCGTTTTCGCAGCGCAACATCAATTGCTCGATCAGCGAAAGCCTGGCGCGGTTCGCGCCGATCATGGAATCGGCGAAACAGCACGGCGTTACCGTGCGCGGTTACGTGTCCTGCGTGTTGGGCTGTCCTTATGAAGGTGAAGTCGCCCCGGAGCAAGTGGCGATGGTGGCCCGCGAGCTGTACGCGATGGGCTGCTATGAAGTGTCGCTGGGTGACACCATCGGTACCGGCACCGCGGGCGCGACCCGCCGGCTGTTCGAAGTGGTCTCGAAACAGGTGCCACGCGAGAAACTCGCCGGCCACTTCCACGACACCTACGGCCAGGCCATGGCCAACATCTATGCAAGCCTGCTGGAAGGCATCGCGGTGTTCGACAGCTCGATCGCCGGCCTCGGCGGCTGCCCGTACGCCAAGGGCGCCAGCGGTAACGTCGCCACCGAAGACGTGGTGTACCTGCTCAACGGCCTGGGCATCGAGACCGGTATCGACCTCGACGCCTTGATTGCCGCCGGCCAGCAGATCAGCTCCGTGCTGGGCCGCCCGACCGGTTCGCGCGTGGCCAAGGCTCGCAGCGCACAGTGAGGGATGGTGTTACCGCCGAGCGCGAAACGTGGGCACAAGCGAGTAACACGGAAACAAATTGTCTGGTTTTGCCTGAAGGAAAAATCCTTCAAAAA
Source organism: Pseudomonas sp. B7 (assembly GCF_016735645.1). NCBI lineage: Bacteria > Pseudomonadati > Pseudomonadota > Gammaproteobacteria > Pseudomonadales > Pseudomonadaceae > Pseudomonas > Pseudomonas sp. B7. Next base: position 87,010 of record NZ_JAERRE010000013.1, on the reverse strand, counting down.
TCTCAAGCCATTGATTTAAAAGGGTTTTTAAAAGTTGGCACGGCTTCTGCTATCTCTATGGCATAACAAGAATAAAAAGCAGCAAACCAATAAAAATAAGACGTACCGACTCTGACATAACAAAAACAACACGGCAGAGACGCAGCTAACAGATTTTTTTGGAGAAGGTGTGCTTTTCAGGGTGTTCCTCGGAATGACCCGCAACCGGGCAGAGAACAATAAAACTACCTTCAGGTAGCTCCCGAATCGGTTGGATCGCTAGACGAGAAAGCAGATCAGCGCTCAAAAAAATACGTTTGCTCTTGACCCCGGATGGGGGTCGCCAAAAAACAGCGGTAAAGGGCCACGGTTGCCAAAAACAACAACAGACCGCCCCTCAATAATAAAAAGAGCACGCGACGACAAAATTAAAGGGGAGCTTCGGCTCCCCTTTGTGCTGTCTGGCGTTCTGAAATCCTGCAGAAAACTGTGGGAGCAAAGCCCCCACAGATTCGCTCCTCAACCCTCGTTACTGCGCAACTCCTCAATACTGATCTCGCGCATCCGGAACTTCTGGATCTTGCCGGTCACCGTCATCGGAAACTCCTCCACAAACTTGAAGTACCTCGGCGTCTTGAAGTGGGCGATACGCTCCTTGCACCACGCTTGCAGTTCTTGCTCGGTGGCGCTGTGGCCGGGATGGAATTTGATCCAGGCGACGATTTCTTCGCCGTAACGTGAGCAGGGAATGCCGATCACCTGCACGTCCGCCACCGCTGGGTGGGTGAAGAAGAACTCCTCCAGTTCACGCGGGTAAATGTTTTCGCCGCCACGGATGATCATGTCCTTGTTACGCCCGGCGATGCACACGTAACCCTCGTCGTTCATGCTCGCTAGGTCGCCGGTGTGCATCCAGCCCGCCGCGTCGATGGCTTCGGCGGTGGCATTCGGGTTGTTCCAGTAGCCAAGCATCACGCTGTAACCACGGGTGCACAGCTCGCCGATGGTGCCGCGTGGTACCGGATTGCCGGCCTCGTCGATGATTTTGCTTTCGAGTTGCGGCTGGGTGCGGCCGACGGTGGTGACGCGCAGTTCCAGTTCGTCGGATGGGCCGGTCTGCAGCGACACCGGGCTGGTTTCGGTCATGCCGTAGGCGATCTGCACTTCGCTCATGTGCATTTCGTTGATGACCCGTCGCATCACTTCGATCGGGCAGGTGGCGCCGGCCATGATCCCGGTGCGCAGGGTCGACAGGTCGAACTCGGCGCGCTGCGGCTGATCGAGCATGGCGATGAACATGGTCGGCACGCCGTACAGCGCGGTGGCCTTTTCTTCGGCGACCGTGCTCAGGGTCAGCAGCGGATCGAAGGCATCGTTGGGATAAATCATCGTGCTGCCGTGGGTGATACAGCCGAGGTTGCCCATGACCATACCGAAGCAGTGATACAACGGCACCGGGATCACCAGCCGATCAGCGGCGGTCAGGCCGAGGCTTTCGCCGACCATGTAACCGTTGTTGAGGATGTTGTAGTGACTGAGGGTCGCGCCCTTGGGGAAGCCGGTGGTGCCGGAGGTGTACTGAATGTTGACGGGCTGATCGAAGTGCAGGCTGTCGCTGCGTTCACGCAATTGTTCTGGAGAGACACTGGCGGCCAGATCTGCCAGTTGCGACCACGGGAGAAAACCCGAAGGCGGCTGGGGATCAAGGCTGATCAACCCGCGCAGCTCCGGCAGGCGCTCGCTGCGCAGTTCGCCGATGGATTGCTCGGCCAGTTCCGGCAGCAAGCCTTGCAGCATGCCGTGATAGTTCGAAGATTTGAAGGCGCCGGCGCAGACCAACCATTGGCAACCGGATTGTTTGAGCACGTATTCGAGTTCAGAGCTGCGGTAGGCCGGGTTGATGTTGACCAGAATCACGCCGAGCTTCGCGGTGGCAAACTGAGTGATGCACCACTGCGCGCAATTCGGCGCCCAGATGCCGAGCCGATCACCGGCCTGCAAACCCAACGCCAGCAGCGCTCTGGCATGCACGTCCACCGCGTCGGCCAGTTGCCGCCAGGTGTAACGCAGCTGCTGGTGGCGCACCACCAGCGCCTCGCCGTCCGGGTACTGCGCGACGGTCTCGTCGAACTTCTGCCCGATGGTCATCGCCAGCAAGGCTTTGTCCTGGGAACCACGGGTGTAGCTGCGCTGTGGGTTTGCACTGGGTTGATCCATGACGACCCCTATTGTCTTTATTAGTGGGTGTTGGAACGGAGCCACGGCAGCTCCGGCCACTCAGAACTGGCTCTACTCTCGCTCAAGTTGACGTTAACGTAAAGGGTGATTGACAGCCATTCGTCACAGGCTTACGTTAACGTAAAGGTGAGAACTGAAACGCCCTTCTCCCCACCCTACAAAAAAGCCAAAAGGTGACCCATGAGCTACCCATCCCTGAACTTTGCCCTCGGCGAAACCATCGACATGCTGCGCGATCAGGTTCAGTCCTTCGTTGCCAAGGAGATCGCGCCGCGTGCCGCGCAGATCGACAGCGACAACCTGTTCCCCGCTGATCTGTGGCGCAAGTTCGGTGACATGGGCCTGCTCGGCATCACCGTACCGGAAGAGTACGGCGGCGCTGGTCTGGGTTACCTGGCGCACGTGGTGGCGATGGAAGAAATCAGCCGTGGCTCGGCCTCGGTGGCGTTGTCCTACGGCGCCCACTCCAACCTCTGCGTGAACCAGATCAACCGCAATGGCAACCACGAACAGAAAGCCAAATACCTGCCAAAACTGATCAGCGGCGAACACGTCGGTGCCCTCGCCATGAGCGAGCCGAACGCCGGTTCCGACGTGGTTTCGATGAAACTGCGGGCCGATAAACGCGGCGACCGTTTCGTGCTCAACGGCAGCAAGACCTGGATCACTAACGGCCCCGACGCCAACACCTACGTGATCTACGCCAAGACCGACCTGGAAAAAGGCCCGCACGGCATCACCGCGTTCATCGTCGAACGTGACTGGAAAGGCTTCAGCCGCAGCAACAAGTTCGACAAGCTCGGCATGCGCGGCTCCAACACTTGCGAGCTGTTCTTCGATGACGTCGAAGTGCCGGAAGAAAACATCCTCGGCGTGCTCAACGGCGGCGTGAAAGTGCTGATGAGCGGCCTCGACTACGAGCGCGTTGTCCTGTCCGGTGGCCCGACCGGGATCATGCAGGCGTGCATGGACCTGATCGTGCCGTACATCCACGACCGCAAGCAGTTCGGCCAGAGCATCGGTGAATTCCAGCTGATCCAGGGCAAGGTCGCCGACATGTACACCCAGCTCAATGCCAGCCGCGCCTACCTCTACGCTGTGGCCCAGGCCTGCGAGCGCAACGAAACCACCCGCAAGGATGCCGCCGGCGTGATCCTCTATACCGCCGAACGCGCCACGCAAATGGCTCTGGACGCGATCCAGATTCTCGGCGGCAACGGCTACATCAACGAATTCCCGGCCGGCCGTCTGCTGCGTGACGCCAAACTGTACGAAATCGGCGCTGGCACCAGTGAGATCCGTCGCATGCTGATCGGCCGCGAACTGTTCAACGAAACCCGCTAAACGGAGCTGTCCATGGCTATCCTGCATACCCAGCTCAACCCTCGTTCAGCGGAGTTCGCCGCCAACAGCGCGGCGATGCTCAAACAGGTCGACGTCCTGCACACCCTGCTCGCCCAAGTGGCCCAGGGTGGCGGCGCGAAAGCTCAGGAACGTCACACCTCACGCGGCAAACTGCTGCCCCGTGAGCGGATCAACCGCTTGCTCGATCCGGGCTCGCCGTTTCTGGAAATCAGCCAGTTGGCCGCTCACGCCGTGTATGGCGAAGAAGTGCCGGCCGCTGGCGTGATTGCCGGGATTGGCCGCGTGGAAGGCGTCGAGTGCATGATCGTCGCCAACGACGCGACCGTGAAAGGCGGCTCGTACTACCCGCTGACCGTGAAGAAACACCTGCGTGCCCAGACCATCGCTCAGCAAAACCGTCTGCCATGCATTTATCTGGTGGACTCGGGCGGCGCCAACCTGCCGCGTCAGGACGAAGTGTTTCCGGATCGCGAGCACTTCGGGCGGATCTTCTTCAATCAGGCCAACATGAGCGCCATGGGCATTCCGCAGATTGCGGTGGTCATGGGTTCCTGCACCGCCGGCGGCGCTTACGTGCCGGCGATGGCCGACGAAGCGATCATGGTGCGCAATCAGGCGACGATTTTCCTCGCCGGCCCGCCGCTGGTGAAAGCCGCGACCGGTGAAGTGGTCAGCGCCGAAGACCTCGGCGGGGCCGATGTGCACTGCAAGACTTCCGGGGTCGCCGACCATTACGCAGAAAGCGATGAGCACGCCCTCGCCCTCGCCCGCCGCAGCGTCGCCAACCTCAACTGGCGCAAGCTCGGCGAAGTGCAGCAGCGCGCGCCGATTGCGCCGCTGTACGCCAGCGAAGAGTTGTACGGCGTGGTGTCGGCGGACGCCAAGCAGCCGTTCGATGTGCGTGAAGTGATTGCGCGACTGGTCGACGGTTCGGTGTTCGATGAATTCAAGGCACTGTTCGGTACGACGTTGGTGTGTGGTTTCGCTCATCTGCATGGCTACCCGATCGCGATCCTCGCCAACAACGGCATCCTGTTCGCCGAAGCCGCGCAAAAAGGCGCGCACTTCATCGAACTGGCCTGCCAGCGCGGCATTCCGCTGCTGTTCCTGCAGAACATCACAGGGTTTATGGTCGGCCAGAAATACGAGGCCGGCGGCATCGCCAAACACGGCGCCAAACTGGTGACCGCCGTGGCGTGCGCCAAGGTGCCGAAATTCACCGTGATCATCGGCGGCAGCTTCGGTGCCGGTAACTACGGCATGTGCGGGCGGGCCTACGATCCGCGCTTCCTGTGGATGTGGCCGAACGCGCGGATCGGCGTGATGGGCGCCGAACAGGCGGCCGGCGTGCTGGTTCAGGTCAAGCGCGAGCAGGCCGAACGCAGCGGCCAAGCCTTCAGCGCCGAGCAGGAAAGCGAGATCAAGCAACCGATTCTCGACCAGTACGAAGAACAGGGTCACCCCTACTACTCCAGCGCACGGCTGTGGGACGACGGCGTCATCGACCCGGCGCAGACCCGCGATGTATTGGCCCTGGCCTTGTCCGCGTCGTTGAACGCGCCTATCGAACCGAGCCGCTTCGGCGTGTTCCGGATGTGATCGGGAGAACCTCATGAGCGACTTCAACACCCTCGAATTGCACAGCGACCCACGGGGTTTCGCGACCCTGTGGCTGAGCCGCGAAGAAAAAAACAACGCGTTCAACGCCGAGATGATCCGCGAACTGATCCTGGCTTTGGACAAGGTCGCCAGCGACGCCAGCCTGCGTTTCCTACTGGTGCGCGGACGCGGCAAACACTTCAGCGCCGGCGCCGATCTGGCCTGGATGCAGCAATCGGCCGAACTCGATTACCACACCAACCTCGACGACGCCCGGGAACTGGCGGAGCTGATGTACAACCTCGCCAAACTGAAAATCCCGACCGTGGCCGTGGTTCAAGGCGCGGCGTTCGGTGGCGCGCTGGGCCTGATCAGTTGCTGCGACATGGCGATTGGCGCCGATGACGCGCAGTTCTGCCTGTCGGAAGTGCGCATTGGCCTGGCGCCGGCGGTGATCAGTCCGTTCGTGGTGCAAGCCATCGGCGAACGGGCGGCGCGGCGTTATGCGCTGACGGCCGAGCGATTCGGCGGACAGCGGGCGCGGGAAATCGGTTTGTTGTCCGAGAGCTATCCAGCGACCGAGCTTGAACAGAAAGTCGAGCAATGGATCGACAACCTGCTGCTCAACAGCCCCGCCGCCATGCGCGCCAGCAAGGATCTGCTGCGTGAAGTCGGCAACGGCGCGCTGACCCCGGCACTGCGTCGCTACACCGAAAATGCCATCGCCCGCATCCGCGTCAGCCCGGAAGGCCAGGAAGGTCTGCGGGCCTTTCTGCAGAAGCGTCCGCCGAGCTGGCAAGCCGCAATCACCACCAAGGAGCCGCGTTGATGAGCGCACCTGTTCTCACCACCCTGCTGGTGGCCAACCGTGGCGAAATCGCTTGCCGGGTCATGCGTACCGCCAAGGCGCTGGGCCTGACCACCGTCGCCGTGCACAGCGCCACCGACCGCGAAGCGCGGCACAGCCGTGAAGCGGATATCCGCGTCGATCTGGGCGGCAACAAAGCGGCCGACAGCTATCTGCAAATCGACAAACTGATCGCGGCGGCCAAGGCCAGCGGCGCTCAGGCGATTCATCCGGGGTATGGCTTTCTGTCGGAGAACGCCGGTTTTGCCCGCGCCATCGAAGCCGCCGGCCTGATTTTCCTCGGCCCGCCCGCCTCGGCCATCGATGCGATGGGCAGCAAATCCGCCGCCAAGGCATTGATGGAAACTGCTGGCGTGCCGCTGGTGCCGGGTTATCACGGCGAGGCTCAGGATCTTGATACCTTCCGCGATGCTTGCGAACGCATCGGTTATCCGGTGCTGCTCAAAGCCACAGCCGGCGGTGGCGGTAAAGGTATGAAAGTTGTCGAGGACGTCAGCCAATTGGGTGAAGCGCTGGCCTCGGCTCAGCGTGAAGCGCAGTCGTCGTTCGGTGACTCGCGGATGCTGGTGGAGAAATACCTGCTCAAGCCGCGTCACGTGGAAATCCAGGTGTTCGCCGATCAGCATGGCAATTGCCTGTACCTGAATGAGCGCGACTGCTCGATTCAGCGTCGGCACCAGAAGGTCGTCGAAGAGGCGCCGGCACCGGGCCTCAGTCCGGAACTGCGTCGGGCGATGGGCGAAGCGGCGGTGCGTTCGGCGCAGGCCATCGGCTACGTCGGCGCCGGCACGGTGGAATTTCTGCTGGACGCGCGCGGCGAGTTTTTCTTCATGGAGATGAACACGCGGCTACAGGTCGAACACCCGGTCACCGAAGCCATTACCGGGCTCGATCTGGTGGCCTGGCAGATTCGCGTCGCCCGTGGCGAAGCGTTGCCGATCACTCAGGATCAAGTGCCGCTGAACGGGCATGCAATTGAAGTGCGGTTGTATGCGGAAGATCCGTCGAATGATTTTCTGCCGGCGACCGGGCGTCTGGATCTGTATCGCGAATCCGCCGCAGGGCCGGGGCGCCGTGTGGACAGCGGCGTTGAAGAAGGCGACGAGATTTCACCGTTCTATGACCCGATGCTCGGCAAGCTGATTGCCTGGGGCGAAGATCGTGAGCAGGCGCGTTTACGGCTGCTGAGCATGCTCGACGAGTTTGCGATTGGCGGGCTGAAGACCAACATCAACTTCTTGCGGCGGATCATCGGGCATCCGGCGTTTGCGGCGGCCGAGCTGGATACCGGGTTCATTCCGCGTTATCAGGAACAACTGTTACCAGCGCCTGCTGCGCTGAGCGATGAATTCTGGGAGGCGGCGGCGCAGGCTTTTGCGCAGAGCCTGCCGGAGATGGCTAGGGCGGATGATCCCGCTTCGCCTTGGGCGCTTCAGAGCGGTCTGCGCGCTGGGTTGCCACGGGAAATCACTCTGCATTTGAGTTGCGAGGGGCAGGATCGGGCGTTGACGCTCGGCGCTGGCGGCAAAGCAAAACTGATCGGCGAACAACTGGTGCTCGAGCACGATGGGCTGCGCCGACAACTGCGTGCGATTCGTCGTGGAGAGGCTCTGTTTCTGCAATGGGACGGCGAGCTGCGACGCGTTGAAACGTACGACCCGATCAGCGCTGTCGAAGCTAGTCACAGCCATCAAGGCGGTCTGACGGCGCCGATGAACGGCAGCATCGTGCGGGTGCTGGTGGAGGCCGGGCAATCGGTTGAAGCCGGGGCGCAATTGGTGGTGCTGGAAGCGATGAAGATGGAGCACAGCATCCGCGCGCCCCATGCCGGCGTGATCAAGGTGCTGTATTGCCAGGAAGGCGAAATGGTCAGCGAAGGCAGTGCACTGGTCGAACTGGAAGAAGCTTGAAAGGTGGATCGATCCTACGCTTGGCGAGGATCGATCTGACTAGTATTTGGCGGTTGCCTGAACCACGACACCGATAATTCGGCACTCGTCGGTCAACAAGGCTTTCGGCCAGGTCGGATTGAGCGGCGCCAGGTAACGCTGGCCGCCCTCTTCGATCAGTTTGCGGAAAATGGCCTCGTCGCTGTCCGGCCACTGGGCGATCACCAATTTTCCGGGCTCGGCTTCCAGCGCCGGATCCACCAGAATCATCATCCCCTCGCCGATGCTCTGCCCAGTGGGCGCGGTCATCGCATTCCCCATCACGGTGAGCCAGAACGCCGGGCCACGGGCGTGATAGTCCGTCAGTTCGAAACGTCGCTTGTCCTTGGCACTCGAATACGCTGGCTGGCTTTCACGGGCCTCGATCGGCGCATTCCACTCGCTGACCGGGTAGCGAAAGTAAGGGTTGTACTTCTGCGCCAGAGGCATTTCGTCATCCGCATCGATCTGCGGTTCACGAATCACCACTGCGACTTCGAGATACTCCATGCCCAGCGCTTTCAGCACGCGGTTCATCTGCGTGATTCCGGGCTCGCGACGCTTGTTCAGCCAATGGCCGATGCCACCCTGAGACATGCCGACACGCTCGCCGAGCTCGACTTGAGTGACGTTGAGTTCACTCATTTTGGCCTTGACCAACTCAATCCATTTATCCATGTGCGGCACCATACGTGGACGCCTTCGGCCGACAAAACACATATTGTAGTATTTAAATTCTGGTCACAAATACTATTGGTACTATTCTTGGGTCACGGATTTGAATCGACCAAGGAGTGACCTTTCACCATGAATATCCCCAGCAAAGACTTGCCCGACCTGCAAATGGACACCACCTTTACGTCTCCGCAAGGGTGCGCCGCTGCGCAACGGGCGTTGGACTATTACTTGAAACCAGCTGTGTCAGAACCGGAAGTGGATGAGCGCTTTTTCGGCGTGAACAGCAACCTGAGTGGCGAAGAATCCCTGGTCCACGCCTCCGACCTGCTCCGTTGTGCAGCAGCGACGGCGTTCAAGGCTGCGGACAGCTTGCAGGGCGTCAATCGGGATCTGGCGTTTTCGGTCGTGCACATGGTGGACATGGCGCGGGCGATGGTTGATCACTCGCTTGATGGCGCAGTGCGCTGAAGACGGGAGTTCGGACGGACAGGAAAGAACTTTCCTATCGCGCAGATAAAAACATTTGACTTGCAAATGATAATGATTATTATTGCAAGCAACTGGTCGCGAGATCAGTCGATGGACCAGAGACCTTAGGTCGGTCTTCTGGACTATCTCCTCATCAGGCTAATCACGGTTTTTGACCCGGCTTTTTGCCGGGTCTTTTTTTTGCCAGTTATCTGGCTTGTGGCTTCAGGCTAATGAAGTCTTTGGGTGCCGCAAATTCAATGGCGCGGATAATATCAAAAGGATATTGCTTGGCAAGCGAACCCCGGCCACATTGGGGCAAAGTAATGCCAATTAGCACTTGAGAATCAATCGCACAGCCACTAAGCTGCCAGCGCGTCATGGAAGACGCCCCCCGCCGCAACCCGCAATTTCCCTCGGTTTCACCCCTGTCTTGCGTGTAAAGTAGCCGCCATAAAAATCATATTCAGGAACCGATTATGACCGTGGCCAAATCTTCGTTCGACATCAGCGCCAACTTCGACAGCGGCAACATCCAAGTCATCGACATCAGCAACCCGCTCAACCCGGTTCTGGCAATTCGGCCAGATACTCGCAGCGGCCATTTCCAGTGGTTCCACTTCAAGGCCAGCGGCCTGCACGTTCATCAGGAACACTGGTTTCGCTTGGTCAACGCCAGCCAATCCTCGTACAACAAAGCCTGGACCGGTTATCAGGCAGTCGCTTCCTACGACCACGTCAACTGGTTCCGCATTCCGACCCAATTCGAAGGCGACAGCCTGCGCTTCTGCCTTGAAGCCGAGCAGACCCACGCCTGGTTCGCCTACTTCGAGCCTTACAGCCGCGGCCGTCATGACTGGCTGATCGAGCAAGCGCTGACCAAGGCCGGCACCGAACTGCTGGCCGCCGGTAAAAGCGTCGAAGGCCGCGACATTCAGCTGCTGCGCAAAGGCACCGGCGCCGAAGGTCGCCGCAAGATCTGGATCATTGCCCAGCAACATCCCGGCGAGCACATGGCCGAATGGTTCATGGAAGGCGTGATCGAACGCCTGGAGCATCATGACGATCCGGTATTGAACAAACTGCTGGCCAGCGCTGATCTGTACCTGGTGCCGAACATGAACCCGGACGGCGCCTTCCACGGTCACCTGCGCACCAACGCCATGGGCCAGGACCTGAACCGCGCCTGGCAGAACGCCAGTCAGGAAGTCAGCCCGGAAGTGCTTTTCGTACAGCAGCAGATGGAAAAGTACGGCGTCGATCTGTTCCTCGACGTACACGGCGACGAAGAAATTCCCCACGTGTTCACTGCCGGTTGCGAAGGCAATCCGGGCTACACCCCGCGCCTGGAGAAGCTCGAAGAGCACTTCCGCAGCCACCTGAAGCACACCACCAAAGACTTCCAGACCAAGTACGGCTACACCCGCGACGAACCGGGTCAGGCCAACATGACTCTGGCCTGCAACAGCGTCGGCCAGAAGTTCGACTGCCTGTCGCTGACCCTGGAAATGCCATTCAAGGATCACGATGACGCGCCGAACCCGCTCACCGGTTGGTCGGGCAAGCGCTCGAAGCAACTGGGCAAGGACGTGCTGACCACCATCGCGGACATGGTCGACACCGTGCGCTGATCGTCCCCTGATTTTCGCTTCACGAAAGATCGCAGCCTGTCTGCGATCTTTTTTTTGCGCCGACTTTTACCCAATCAGGTTGCAAATCAAAACCGGATTCCTTACCGTCGATCAAGTTTCAAATTGAAACCTGAAAGGATCCGGGACATGAAAACTGCAACATTCGATAAAGGTGTCGTGCTGCTTTTCGCCATCGCATGCGGTCTCGCGGTGAGCAACGTGTATTACGCCCAGCCGCTGCTGGATGCGATGGCCGAGGCCTTTGACCTGTCGCCGGGCAGCATCGGCATCGTCATGACGTTGACTCAGGTCGGCTACGGCCTCGGGCTGTTGTTGCTCGTGCCCCTTGGCGACCTGCTCAACCGCCGGCGGCTGATCGTCACGCAAACGCTGTTGTCCGCCGCTGCCTTGCTGATGATCGCCTTGGCCTCGAACAGCGTCTGGCTACTGATCGGCGTCACCCTGACCGGCCTGCTGGCCGTGGTCACCCAGGTGTTGGTCGCCTACGCCGCAACCCTGGCCGTCCCGGCGCAACGCGGAAAGGTTGTGGGCGTGATCACCAGCGGCATCGTCATCGGCATTCTGCTGGCGCGCACGGTGGCCGGCGGTATGGCTGATCTGGCCGGCTGGCGCTCGATCTATCTGCTGTCAGCGGGATTGACGCTGGTGATGGCTGTGTTGCTGTTTCGGGTGTTACCCAAGGATGAAGAAGCACGACCATCCACGCATTACGTGGCATTGATTGCCTCAGTGTTCAGCCTGTTTCGTGAAGAACCGGTGCTGCGCCAACGTGCGATCCTCGCCCTGCTCACCTTCGCCAGCGCCATGGTGCTGTGGACGCCGATGGTGTTACCGCTGGCCGCCCCGCCGCTGTCGCTTTCCCACAGTGAAATCGGATTGTTCGGACTCGCCGGCGCGGCGGGTGCACTCGCCGCCGCCAGAGCCGGACACCTGGCGGATCGAGGATTGGGGCAATGGGTAAGCGGTCTGTCGCTGCTGCTGATGCTCGGTTCGTGGTTGCCGATCGCACTGACCCAGTCTTCGTTGTGGGCGTTGCTGCTTGGCGTCATCACCCTGGATCTGGGCTTGCAGGCCGTGCACGTCACCAGCCAGAGCCTGATCTATAGCGTCCGCCCAGAGGCACAAAGCCGACTGACCGCCGGCTACATGCTGTTTTACTCAATTGGCAGCGCCTTGGGCTCAATCGCCTCGACGGCGATGTACGCCTGGGCAGGATGGCCGGGCGTCTGCTGGCTGGGTGCCGCAATCAACATGGTCGCTTTGCTGTACTGGTGGCGAACGCTGGCCACACCGAAACGTGACGAGGCTGCTTGCGCCCTCGCCACGTCGGACTGACACACGATCAACCGCGATTGCGTCCCCGCAGCATGCTGTCGAGCACTTCATCGCGGCGCACCCAACCATGGAACAGCGCCGCCGCCAGGTGCAACAGCACGGTCAGGAACAACAGATACGCCAGATACCCGTGAGCCTTGCGCAGTAACGCAAACACCTGCGCATCGGCTGGCACGATCGACGGCAATTGCAGGGACGTGCCGAGCATCACCGGGTCCCCCGCCGCGCTGATCATCGCCCAGCCCAACAGCGGCAACACCAGCATCAGCGCGTACAGCAACAGATGAGAGGCCTTGGCCGCCATCACTTGCCAACCCGGCAGATCCGCTGGCAGCGGCGGCTGACGGGTGCCCAGTCGCACCAGAATGCGCACGATCACCAAAGCGAGTATCGCGATACCCAACGGTTTGTGCAGATTGATCAGCCATTCATGCCGCGCCGACACCGAGGTCACCATACCGGCGCCGATGAACAACATTGCGATGATCATCAACGCCATCAGCCAGTGCAGCAACCGCGCCAGCGGATTGAAATGAGTTGGTTGCGTGCTCATGGGCGAGCCTCCTTTTTGCCGGTTGGCAGTTGGCTGACTTCGCTGGTGCGACGCAGGTAGGAATCGGCATAACCGGCCGAGCGTGCGGCCAGCAACGGATCGTCGGAACCCTGAATGCCGGCCGGCAGCACCAGCGGATCGTAGTTGATGTCACGGCATTCGCCGCTGAGCTGCGGCTGGGTCTTTTCCAGTACCAGGGTGCCGGCGTTCAACACCTTGCGACCGGCAGGCCAGGTCTTGCTCGCATCGTTCACCGGATCGTCGGCGTTGGCCAAGGTGATGTTCAACTGAAAGCGCAGCGGCCCTTCGGCCAGGCGCTGCACCAGGTCTTTTTCAAGGAAATCGCTACCTTCAGGCGCGGTCGCACCGGCAGCGTCCTGAGCCAGAGGCGTCATGCTCCAGCGCACCGCCTGCTTCTTGCCGCTGGCATCCACCAGATAGAACGCGTTGACACTGTTGTAGGTTTCCGTCGCGTAACTGGCCGAAGGTTTGGCGGTTTTAATCCAGGTCAGAAACGGCACGGCTTCCGGGTGTGCGGCAAAAAATGCCGGCACCTTGGTCGGGTCCGGTTTACCGGTGGCGGGATCCGGCGATTGCGCCTGCTGCAATTGATAGAACGCCTCGGGCGTGCCAACCGGGAACACCGGCATGCTGTTCATCCCGGTGCGCCACTGCTGGCCGTTGGCCTGAGTGAAACGCAGCGCCAGACTGCGGATCGGTACGGCGCTGTCCGGCGCATACGGACTGCCGGCCGGCAACGCAAAGCGCCCGACCACCGGGGTGCGCGGCTCGTTGAACACTTGCGCGACAGAATACGAGCGAGCCTCGCCGCTGCTCTCGAAATGTCCGATCACGCACACACCTTTGGCGTGATTGCGGCGAAAGCCGGGATGCACGCCGTTGTTCTTTTCCAGCACATCGACCAACGCTTTAGGCGTCAGACGTTGTGGGTCAAATGAACCATGAACGTAGGCAAAGGCCCCGGCCAGGGCTGCGACGACCACGGCGATTCCGCCAAGACGCAACACCAGGCTCGCGGCACTCAGTGGCGGGCGTTGTGGCCCGCCGGGCGATGAGCTGCGATCAACCATGAAGCACTCCAGGGCCATCGGCCACAAGTAGGAAGAATCAGCAAGACGCACGTCATCGGGATTTATTCCACGGCCCGGTATTTATTTTTCAGAACGTGGAATAACCTCCAATGCCGGGCGTCTTCCTAGTCCACAGCGTAGCGACTAGTACAACTTCATGAGCGAATTCGACGAACAACTGCGAGAAATAATCCCCAGATTGCGGCGTTTTGCCGTGTCGTTGACTCGCAACAGCAGCAGCGCCGACGATCTGGTACAGGCCAGTCTGGAGCGCGCGCTGTCGGGTTGGGGCGACAAACGCGCCGACGGCGATCTGCGCGCCTGGTTGTTTTCGATCCTGTACCGGCAGTTTCTCGATGCGCATCGGCGTTCGCGGCGTTATGCGCGGATGCTCGAATTCTTCACCGGCCGTGATGACGCCGAGCCCTCGGTGGAACGCACCGTCATTGCCCAATCGACTTTGAAGGCCTTCGACCGACTGCCCACCGAACAGCGCGCCCTGCTGCTGATGGTGTCGGTGGAAGGCCTGACTTATAAGGAGGTCGCCGAGATTCTCGACGTCCCCACCGGCACCGTGATGTCGCGCCTGTCCCGTGCTCGCCAGGCCCTGCGCCAGCTCAGCGACGGGGAAATCAGCAGCCCTTCCTTGCGGATACTCAAATGATCAGTCTGCCCCCCAACGAACGTGACCTGCACGCCTACGTCGACCACCAGCTCAGCGAGGCCGACCGACATGTAATGGAAACCTGGCTCGCCAGCCATCCCGACGAGGCGGCGCAGGTTCGCGCCTGGCAACAGGACGCCCAGCACCTGCGCGCCGCCCTCGGCGGTGCCCTGCAACAACCGGCCAATCCGGACCTCGATCCGTCGCTGATCCGTCAGCGGCTCAAGCGCCAGTCGCGCCGTCAATGGGCCAGCGCGGCGGTGCTGCTGATTGCCGTCAGCCTCGGCGGTGTCGGAGGCTGGAAGGCCCGGGACATGACCGTGTTTCATCCCCCGGCACCGATGACGGATGCCTTGCAGGCGTACCGTTTGATCGCCCAGCAAGGGCTTCTGCCGGCGGACTACAAGGTCGATGGTGACGGCGATATCCAGCGCTGGCTCGACCGTTATTTCACTCAGGCCAATCGCCTGCCGGACCTGACGTCGGCCGGTTTCGCACCGGTCAGCGGCCGTCTGCTGAGCACCGATGAAGGCCCGGCGGCGATGGTGATGTATGAAGACCAGAGCGGGCACAAGGTCAGCTTCTACGTGCGCCCACCAGGACCGAAAAATACCTTCCTGCCCCGGGGCAGCCGCCAGGACGGAGATCTGCAGGCCGAGTACTGGTCCGGCAAGGGCTACAACTACGCGATGGTCAGCCCGGCCGATACCCCGGCGGCGAAAATGCTCCAGCAATCCGTGAGTTTCTAGCCGGTTCAGAACCCCACATCCAGCACCACATTGTCCAGGTAGGTTCCGGCGGGCGGTGTGGTCTGGTCGGTGTAGATTTTCGCGTTGTAGTTGAAGATCTGGCTGCCGGTGCCCAGCCCGTTGCCGGGATTGACCTCGGCATCGCTGCTGGCCCGACGAGCCGCGCCGACACTGCCCCAACGGGTGGTCCCGGCGCTCTTGAAAATGTCGTAGGCCAGATAGTTGCTGCCGGAAATCATCCGCCGCCGTCCGCCGACACTCAGTGCATTTTGCCCGTCGTTCAGACCCACCGTGTAGGCACTGCCCTTGGTGCAGGCGAGGTTGATCGTCTGCCCGGTCACCGGGGTGAATGCACTGACCACCGGCGCACTGCCGAAAGCGATGTTCGGCGCGGTGATGGTGCAGTCGTTGGACACCGTCAGGTTGACCGTCAGCGTCGTGGTGCCGCTGTTGATGTCGCGGCCCAGGCAAAGCCCGCCGACACCGATGCCCGAACAATAATTCCAGTTCCAGAAAATGCTCAGTGTCTCGGTATACACGCCGGCCGCCACGTTGCTGCCGATGGTGGTACCGAAGTACAGCGGAACGGTTTTCGGCACCGTACCGCCGAGCAAACCGAGGGCATCGATGATGCCATTGCGGGCGAAGTCATAGGCGGTGCCGCGCGTCAGCGGGTAACTGGTGCTGTTGTTGGCGTAGATCGTGTAACCGATGACGTCACCGGTGGGCCCGAGCAAACCGCTCTGGGTTGAGGTGACGGTGGCCCAGAAATGGTCATTGTTGGTCAGCAGCGACAGCAGCGAACCGGTGCAACTCAAGCCTCCGTTCAAGGTAGAACTGGGTTGCGAGGTAGTGCGCACGGCGATCGAACTGATGTTCCCGAACCCGGCCGGTGTGGTGGTCACCACCGAACACAGCGCCTGCGCCAGCCCCGGCAGCAGCAACAACAGCCACAGAACAAATCGCGCCCGGATCATTGGCACACCAACGGGCCGATCAGTGGCACTTCGTCCTGCTGCAGATCGACACTGAATTGCGCCTGGCAAGTCTTGCCGTCCGCAAGTGTCACTCGCAGCGAATTCTGCGCCTGGAGATTTTCCAGATAGACCAGCCCGTCCCAGCCGACCACCGTCCGCGTGCCGCTCTGCTCGTGCAGCACGCCACTGCCCAGCGGCAATTCCTTTTGTTGCGCATCCACCAGCACGATGCTCGCGGCAATCACCCGGCTCAGCGGAAATTCCAGCAGATAGCCACTGCCCCGGCGTACGGCAATACGCTGTTCGACGTTGGGGCTGCGCACGTTGGCCGGCAGGTTCAGCGGGTCGATTTCGTATTTGCCGCGGTAATAGGCGCTGCTCCACGGCACCAGCAGGTGGCCGTTGCGGTCGGTCTGGCCGACCTGCTGGTTCTCGTAACGCACCGGAATGTCCGCATAACCATCGGTGCTGACCACCACGAACGCATCGTCGATGCGGTTGGCGGCGAACACTTGATCATCCATCCACACCAGCGAACCGCTGGCATCGGCCCAACGGGTTTCGGCGTCGGACGTGCCGTAGACGCCCGCCTGCAATTGCACCGATTGCAGGCGCCAGGTCACGTCCGCCTGACGGTAATCGGCGCCGTCGCCCTTGGCATAGCCGAGATTGAAGCCCACCCCGCCCTCGGACGGTACGGCGCGGCTGTAATTGACCCGTTGCTGGGTCTGTCCGGTCTTGCTGCGTTCGCTGCTGATGGCCAGGCTGCCGCGCAGGTCGAACGGAATCACCAGTTGCGCCTGCACTGCCCAGTTGCTGTCACCGATTTCGCGGTTGGCCGACAGGTAGAAACTGCTGTTGCGCCACAGCGGTTTGCTCCAGCTCAGATTGAGCAACCGCGTGCGGGTTTCGTCTGCCGCGCGAATATCGAAATAACCGACGCCGAGACTGCCCCAGCGCTCGAGGTTGAGGCTCAGGGTCGCCTGCTCGCTGCGCTTGCTGAGTGTGGTGTAAGGGCTGTCGACCACGGTCAGGTCGGCATAGCGATCGCGGGGTTGCAGACGCTGATAGGAAAAGCTGTAGCGCTGGCCGCTGTATTGATAACCGAGGCTCAGTTGCTGACCACCGTCGCCATCGAAACGGCTCTGGCTGATCGCGCTGTTGAGCACCCCGAAATTGCCCAGCCGCAAGTTACCGCCCAGCCCGCCGAGGGTCAGGGTATCCGCCGCTTCGGCATGACTCTCCAGAGTAAAGGTGTCGCTGACGCCGTAACGCAGACTGCCCGAGGTCACGCCCGGCCCATAGCTAAAATCCTTCAGGCCATAATCCCGGCGCAACGTACCGGCTGCCACCGAAAAATCGCTCAGGCCTTTTTGCAACAGGCTGCTGGTGACGTAGAACGGCACCGTGGTCGACACCTGCCGGCCCAGCGCATCGGTGGTCACCACCACCGCCTCGCCCGCACCGTTGATAAACGGAATGTTGGTCAGGGTGTACGGCCCAGGTTGCAGGTCGGTACTGCTGGATTTGTAGCCGTTGATGAACAGATCCACCGAAGATGGCACCGCCGCTTCCCCGGCGAATTGCGGCAGCGGATAGGTCACCAGATCCGGGCGTACCGCAAAATCCCTGGAGAACTGCACACCGCCCAGCCGCACCGAACTGCTCCAGGGCAAGGCGCCGCTGACCACGTCCCCGGCCTCGTAGGTCAGCATCCGTTCGTCATCGGAGTAACGCCAGGTGGTGTCGTAACGCAGATAACCGTTGTCCAGCGTGCTGACCGCATCCCCCGACAACGTGCGGCGATATTGCCCGGTGTTCGACAAAGTGCCCCAACTGTCGAACACCCGCACCTCGTTCCACGCCGCCAGATAGGTGCCGGCGTCGTCGGTGTCATTGAGATACAGGTCATAGTTGAACAACGCGCCGAAACTGCTCAGCGCCGGGGTGCGTGGATAAACTTCACGGTTACCGATGAACTGCTCCGGCAGCCAGTCCGGCGGCACGTCGAGCAGCAGGCGCTGGCCGACACTGTCGTAATCGCTGTGCAGGCCCGGCAGGCCGTCGAGATCGACTTCGGCACCCGCCTCTTCCGGCAGCTTCATGCCGGTGTCGCGCAATACGCTGGCTGGCAGGAACAGGCGCCCGCCGCGCTGTTCCACCGCCACCACCCGGCCGGTATTCATCTGGTTGACCACCAGTTCCAGAAACAACTGTGCATCGCTGACGGCCTCCATGCCGCTGGGAGGCGGCGGCAGTTCGCCGGCCCCGGATGGATGAATGAACATCAGGCACCACGCGCCGGTCATGAGCCACAACGGACGCTGAATACGGCGAGCCCATCCCGGACTCATTAGCGTGTTACGTCCGTCAATGGACTGATTCCTCCTGAAACCGCTGGCGCCGAAGCCAGGCTTCGACATGACTCGCTACGGCTATCGCGCCGGCGGAATGCTCTGCACCTTTGCCGCGCCATTGATCCGCCCCGCCAGCTCTCCCGTCACCGGCCCCGGTGCCGGCCAGCGCATCACTGCGCCGGGCAGCACGTAACCGAGCAGGCCTTCGGCCAAGGGTTTGCTTTGGCTGCCCTGCTTGATGGCCACATCGGTCAATCGCGCATGCACCGCGCCCTGATTGCGAACTTCCACATATGGACGGCCCTCCACCGCCACCGTGCGCCAGCTCAGTTGCGGCAGGCCGATGCCTTTGGGGTCACGCTGACGGGCGCTGTCTTCCTTGCTCCACAGGCCCGCGCCATAGGCGAACAGTGGCACCGAGTAGCGCATCTGGAAGCGGATCGCCGCAGCGGTCTTGCCGTCTTCGGCGACGGGGGGCTGGGCCGAGGGGATTTCATCGATGATGATCCGGTACGCCAGTTCCTGGCCTGGCGGCACATCCTTGGTGCGGGTCAGGCGCACCAGTTGCTTCTGACCCGGCTCGATCTTCGCCACCGGCGGACTGCCGATCACCTCGCGTTGATTGCGGTATTGCTCTTCGAAACCGCTCTGGCTCCAGCCGAACACGCGGATCTGCAGGTTGGCGGTTTCCGTGCCGCGATTTTCCAGCCACAGCGCACTCGCCTGTTGATCGGCCTCCAACACCGGATCGATTGGCCAGATCAGCACCGAACTGGCGGCCTGGGCCTTGAGCGTCCCGAACATGACCAGCGCCAGCACGGCGCAACACACGGACCAATAACGTGACGTGAAAAACCCCATAAACCTGCTCCTTGTCATTTCACATCACCACGACAGCTGCACCTGCAACACATCGCTGTATGTCCCCCCGGGCTGATTACCCGGCAATTGCACCTGTCCGTAGATCGGCAGACTGATGTTGTTCGCATCGCTGTAGGCCACCGCCACACTCTGACCGATGCCCAGGCTCTGGCTGTATGCCGCATCGCGAAACAGCGCATACGCCACCTTCGCGCTGCCTCCGCTGATCTGCATGCGTCGCCCGCCGCTGTTGTACTGGCCGCCATCGACCGTCATGTTCAGCGCCACCCCCGGCGTGCATTGCAGCGTGACACCACCGGTCAATGCGACCTGCACCGTGCCGGTGGCCAGCGCCGAACGCGAACCGAAATTCAGCCCGCCATAGTTCGATACGCCCCCCACCACCAGACAGCCCGGTGTCACTGTGGCACTGACCTGAAAGCTCTGGCTGGTCACCGCCGCCAACGGCAGCGGCAAGCTGCCCGCACACAACAGAAACAGCACCGCACCGCCATGCCGGGCCATGGCACTAGAACGTCAGTTCGACGGAAATCGTGTCGGTATACGTGCCCGCCGGCAGCCCGGCCTTGCCCACCGCCTGACCGTAGATGTTCACGGTCTGCGCCACACCGGTGCTGGCGGCGAGGTTGATCACCCCGTCGATGGCCAGCAACTGCGAGTGTCCGGCGTCGGTGTACAGGTCATACGGCACGTAGTTGGCGACCCCGTCGTACAGTGCGCGAGTACCACCCGGCGAGAGCCCGTCATGGGCGCCGGCCCGAACCTTGACCGTTGGGGTGGTGCCGGCCGAGCACAGGATCGACAGCGCCCCGCCCCCGCCGCCCAGCACCTGCCCGGTGGCCGTGGTGAACAGGCTGTTGGCGGTGCCGAAGTTCAACGCACCGAAGTTCAGCCCGGTCGAACCGCCGGAACCGTTGACCTGGCAACTGCTGATCAGGATCAGGCTGGAAGTGATCTGGCCGGTGACCGTGGTGGCGGCATTGACGCTGGAAGCGAGCGTCAGGCCGAGCAACGACAAACCTATCCTTGATGCAATCGTACGCATGGTGTTCGTCCTCTACGGGGTTACCAGTCGAGCGTCACCGTCAGGGTGTCGGTATAGACACCAGCCGGTACCGCTCGGGTGTTCGCCACCACCGAGCCAAATACCGGGATGGGTATCTGTGCGCCGCTGGTGACAGCGAAATTGTGTTGTTGACCGATGCTGTAGCTCTGGCTGCCGGAGGCATCGAGAAACAGCTGATAGGGGAGCGTCTGGCGCCCGTTGCTCAACCGGCGTGTGGTGCCGTCGCCGTGGGTGCCGCCGTCGATGGTCACGGTGAACCCGGTGACCGAAGGGTTGCAGGCGACATTCAGTTGGCCGCTGCCCGCTTCGCTGAGGCTGGCCTTGATCGGTGCGTTCCAGGTCGGGCCCTGCTGGCCGAAATCGAGAGAGCCCAGCCCATCCACCGGGCTGGCGGGGCTGGAGGCGTTGGTGACCTCGCAGCCGGCGATCAGCGTCAGTCGCGCAAGGATATGCCCACTGACCGCCGCCGACGCGATCTCGGTGAACAACAGCAACGTGGCTGTGGCGATTACTCGCCCGTGTCTGCCCATCATTGAGCCCCGACTCCTTCAGGATCACTCGACCATTGCGCTCGTCATTGAACGCCCTTCCCTGCGCCACCCGGTTCCACCGAATGGCTGAAAAACTCCGCGATCACCAGGTGACCGTCACCTTCACCAGATCCGAATACCGGCTGACGCGCGGCACCTCCGCCATACGCTCGATCCGCCCGTATAACGGCAAGTCCACCGTGCCGCTGTCCGGCACCCGGCCACTGACCGGCACATCCACCACCAGCGGCACCCGCCGCGCGGCGTCCTGATACAGGCGATAGGGAATCGGCTTGCTGCCGGCCTCCCCCGCCATATAACGCACCTCGCCGACGCCGCCGTGCAGGCCGCCATCGACGCGCAACTGATACGGGGTGTCCGGGTTGCATTCCAGACGCGGCAGGCGCGAATTGGGCAGCGCCGCGCCGAGTGGCCCGTCCCGCTCGCCGAGCCGCGCCGTGGTGCCGAAGTCGAGCACACCCAGTTGCTCGATACCGGCCTCGCGTTGCTGGCCGATCAACTGGCAACCGCGCTGCACATCGACCCGCACCTCGACCTGAAGGTCGGCGGCGTGGACCGGTACCGCGAGCCCGCCCAGCAATGCCCAGACCATCCCTGCATTCACCGCCCGTTCCTTGATGGCGACAGCGTCTCTGTCGTTACAGTGTTTCAGGTTAGCAACGGACGCCGATTGCGCCAGTCGATTGGATCCAGTCGCCCGCCGGGATTTGTTTCGAAAGATTGGCAACACGCCGATTTAAAGTGTTGAAAAATCCTGTACACACCGCAGATTGCTCTACGGAAAAACGATAAAGCGCAGTGGAAGCAAAACTACCCGTCTGGTTAAACTACCCCGCCGCGCTCCGGGGAGCCGGCCCGATGATGACGGAGTGATTGCAGTGCCCGCCCGACCGCCCGACCGTTCGCGTCTTATCCAGCGCTGGTCAGCCTTGCGCCATTTCTTCGGCAAACGCTCCGTTACAAACGCGGGCCAGTGCGCTGCCAGCGCGCAATCGGTGCGTGACTATTTCCGGCAAAAGGCCCACGGCCAGGGCTACACCCTCAGCCACAGCCAGCAGCGGGTCATCGACTGCATGGCCCATCAGGCCGGTCTGTTGTTCGGCACCCCTGCGCAAACCCCGCCCAGCCTGTATCTGCACGGAGCGGTCGGACGCGGCAAGAGCTGGTTGCTGGACGGATTTTTCCAGGCATTGCCCATCGAGCAAAAGCGCCGTCTGCACTTCCATGGATTTTTCGCCCAGTTGCATCAGGGCATGTTCGATCACCGCGATCGCGATGACGCGCTCGCCGTTACCCTCGATGCGCTGTTGATGGACTGTCGGGTGCTGTGTTTCGATGAATTTCACGTGCATGACATCGGCGATGCGATGCTCATCACCCGCCTGTTCAAGGCACTGTTCAAGCGCGGGATCCTGTTGCTGATGACCTCCAACTACCCGCCCGAAGGCTTGTTGCCCAATCCGCTGTATCACGCGCGGTTCAAACCGGTAATCGACCTGATCAATGCGCGCATGCAGGTCATGGAAGTCGGCGGCCCCCACGATTACCGCAGCCAGGCGCGTCGGCACGCGCATCAGGTCTTCACCCAGGGCCATTACGTCTGGCCGGCCAGCCCGGCGCAGCGCCTCGCCTTGAACCTGCCGCCCCTTGATGCCGCGCCGTTGCCCTTGGCGGTCGGCAGCCGGCATTTGCAGGCGCGGCTGTGCGAAGACCGGCGCGTCGGCTTCACCTTCAACGACCTCTGCGAACAGCCCACGGCGGTGATGGATTATCTGGAACTGTGCCGGCGCTTCGACCACTGGATCATCGATGAACTGCCGGAACTGGGCGAATGTTCGATCGCCGCCCAGCAGCGGTTCATCAACCTGATCGACGTGCTCTACGACCAGGACAAACACCTGACCCTACTCGGCCAGCTCCCGTTGCGCGAAAGCCTCGGTGGCCAGGCGATCGATCTGGCCCGCACCCGCAGCCGGCTCGGGCAATTGCGCGAAGTGCACGAACCAGGCTGATTTGCCGTTATCATGCGGTCCATTTCCGGCGCCCTGCGCCTTCTCGATAGCGATCCTTTTTCATGCACACCCTTGCACAACTGCGCGCCGGCGAACTGTCGCGCATCACCCGGCTGGACCTGGCCGAAGGACTGACTGAATTTCCGCCGGAGATTTTCAACCTGGCCGACACGCTGGAAGTGCTCAACCTCAGCGGTAACGCCCTGAGCAGCCTGCCGGACGACTTGCACCGTCTGACGCGCCTGCGCGTGCTGTTCTGCTCCGACAATCAGTTCACGCAATTGCCGGCGTGCCTGGGCCAGTGCCAGGCGCTGACGATGATCGGCTTCAAGGCCAACCGCATCACTCAGGTGCCCGGCGCGGCGCTGCCGCCAAATCTGCGCTGGCTGATCCTGACCGACAACGCCATCGAAACCCTCCCCACCGAACTGGGCGAACGTCCGCTGCTGCAAAAACTCATGCTTGCCGGCAATCGTCTGAACACCCTGCCGCCGTCACTGAGCCAGTGCCATCGACTGGAGCTGATCCGCATCGCCGCCAACCAGTTGACCGAGTTGCCGCAATGGCTGCTGACCCTGCCGAGCCTGACCTGGCTGGCCTACGCCGGCAATCCGCTGGAAACCGAAGCCGATGCGGCCGCCCTCGACAAAGCGCCACTGATCGACTGGTCGGCGCTGCAATTGGAACAACCGCTGGGCGAAGGCGCTTCCGGGGTCATTTACCGGGCGCAGTGGCAGCCCGCGAATCAGCCGGCCACGTCCGTGGCAGTCAAGTTGTACAAGGGCGAAATGACCAGCGACGGCTCGCCGCTGCATGAAATGAACGCGTGCATCACCGCCGGGCTGCACCCGAACCTGATCCGCGTCGAAGGCCGCATCGACCAGCATCCCGATGGCCAGCAAGGTCTGGTGATGCAGTTGATCGATCCGAGCTATCGCAACCTGGCCGGGCTGCCGAGCCTGGCGTCCTGTTCACGGGACGTATATGCCGACGATTGTCGTTTCAGTGCCGACGTTGCCCTGCGTATCGCTCGCGGCATAGCCTCTGTCGCCGGGCATCTGCACCGTCGCGGCATCACCCATGGCGATCTCTACGGACACAACATTCTGTTGAACGATCAGGGCGACTGTCTGCTGGGGGACTTTGGCGCGGCGTCGTTCCATGCCATGGCGGACACGCCTGAAACCCGCGCGCTGCAACGCCTCGAAGTGCGTGCGTTCGGGATTTTACTGGGGGAACTGCTGACGCGTATCGACTCGGGGTTGAGCGATGAACAGCGTCAGGTGCTAGAGGCCCTGGAACAGCGCTGCTGTCAGCCGGATGTGCTGGCGCGGCCGGGGTTTGGCGAGATCAGCCAGGCGTTGCAACACGCCTGAAAAAAAATCGCAGCCCGAGGGCTGCGATTTTCCGGTTTGTCAGCCGGCCAGACCGACGAACATATCCTGCACGTCGTCATGGTTGTCCAGGCCTTCGAGGAACGCCTCGACTTCAGCCATCTGCTCGTCGCTCAGACCGCTGACCGGGTTCTTCGGCTGATAGCCCAGTTTGGCCGACAGCACGGTGAAGCCTTGTTCCGGCAGGGCTTTCTGCACGGCATCGAGGTCGGTCGGATCGGTCAGGAACAGGGTCGCGCCCTCTTCGCCAGCCTCGAAATCCTGGGCGCCGGCTTCGATTGCGGCCATTTCCGGATCGGCGTCCGGGGTGTCCGGCGACGCTTCGATCATGCCGACATGGTTGAAGTCCCAGGCAACGGAACCGGAAGCACCCAGTTGGCCCTTGCGGAACGCCACGCGGATTTCCGCCACGGTGCGGTTGATGTTGTCGGTCACGCACTCGACGATCAGCGGCACCTGATGCGGTGCGAAACCTTCGTAAGTCACGCGATGGTACTGAACGGTTTCGCCCAGCAGGCCTGCGCCTTTCTTGATGGCGCGGTCCAGGGTTTCCTTGGGCATCGAGGCCTTCTTGGCCTGTTCGACCACCAGACGCAGGTGTGCGTTGGTCGCGGTATCGGCACCGTTACGCGCAGCAATGGTGATTTCCTTCACCAGTTTGCCGAAGATCTTGCCCTTGGCGTTGGCTGCCGCTTCTTTGTGTTTAACCTTCCACTGTGCGCCCATTACTCACTCTCTTGATCTGTGGCGCCGAGACATCTATTGGCCGACGCATGGCGCCAAGTTTATACGGCCTAAAGTCGGCAATCGACCAAAAATTCCGATGCGCATCGACATCTTCTACGCGCCTTGTAGGGCGATTCTGAAAAACTGGTTTGCCACGTCCATTCGACGTCGTGTTTTCGTACCCTCTGTCGCCCGTATTGCCTGAACAGAGCCCGTCCGAATGCTCAATGACAAGGAAAGTCCGTTTTCGCTGACCCTGGCCGAGGGTGGGATAAGCCTGCCAGTCCTGCACTTCAGTGGCCACGAAGCGCTGAATCAGCCCTTTCGGTTCGAGATCGAAGTCATGGGCCTGGCGCCCGCCTGGTCACCCGGTACGTTGCTGCATCAGGCAGCATTTTTGCACCTGGATGACGATCACGGAATTCACGGCATCATTCAAAGTGCCAGTTGCGAACACCGCGCGACGCACCGGATCGCCTACCAACTGGTGCTGATGCCGCATCTGCAAGCGCTGGAGCAACATCCCGTTCGCCGGGTTTTCACACAACTGAGCGTGCCGGCCATCCTTGAACAACTGCTCAGCGAACATCACCTGCCTGCCCACAGTTACCGGATCGAGATGACTGTCGGCCATTACCCTCCGCGCCCGTTCTGTATTCAATACGAAGAAACCGACCTGGCCTTTTTGCAACGGCTTTGCGAAGAGGAAGGCATCCACTATCACTTCGAACATCAGCCGGACGGTCATGTGGTGGTGTTCGCCGATGACAGCCTGAGCCTGCCGCAACAACCGACAGCGATGGCTTTCAACACGCAGATCGATGCGCCGGCAACCGGCCTCAGCAGCCTGTTCCAGCGCCATGAGGCGGTGCTGCCTCAAATGCCAGTCGGCGTACGTGAGCGAGGGCAATCGATTACGGGCCACGAGGCCGCCAATCACACGCTGGGCAGTGCCGTCGCCCCACCGGGATTTCTGCCGACTGCGCAACGTCACGCGGCCCAACGCAGTCGTCGCCTGCTGGAACGCCAACGCTGCCGGTCGCGTTCGATTCAGGGCCGCAGCGATTGTCCGCGACTGCTCAGTGGGCGTCTGTTGCAAGTCATGGAGCACCCGGTGAGCGCGTTCAACGAGCAGTGGCTGATCACCGACTTGCGTCATCAGGGTCAGCAACCTTCGATACTCGACCCGATCCCCACGGTTCGCCGCTATCACAACGACTTCTGCGCGCTGCCCTGGTCGACCCCGTTTCGCCCGCCGCCGAAACAAGAGCGTCCGAGCATCCCGGGGTATCAGCCGGCGCAAGTGCTCGGCGTGCCGGGGCAACCGGCGCAAGTGGACGCTCAGGGCCGGATCGTCGTCCGGTTATGGCCCGATCAGCCACACTCCGACGCAAGCGAAGGGCTGTGGTTGCCGGTGGTCATGCCTCATGCCGGCGGTGGCCTGCCTCGGGAAAATCTGCCCTGCGCCGGCAGCGAGGTCTGGGTCAGTTTTCTCGACAGCGATCCCGAACGGCCGATCCTCTGCCTCGACGCTTGTCGGCTCCGCCAGGCACCGCCGACAGAAAACGAACCCGACGACGACCTCCTGCTCGACTGGCTGCTCAACCGTTCCGCCCCGCCAAGCTGACGCTCAAGCCTTGTCGGCCTTGCCCGCCGCCGCTGCGAATTTCGCCAGACGCACGTCAAGGTGCCGGGGCCGCCGACCGTGATCCTCGGCGCGTTCCTTGCGGCGAATGGCGTTGCGCACCATCAGCGAGCCGAGGTAGCGGATCGGCTCCGGCGGAAAGTAACCCAGCGGCCCGTTGACCAGCGGCGAACGCGTCCACGGGTTGTCGAGGCCCTGCACCAGCGAGGCGAGAATCTGCCCGCCCATGTGGCACGGCCCGACGCCGCTGCCGGAATAACCGAAACCGTAGAACACGTTGCCGCTGGCACTCATCTGGCCGAAGAACGGCAGGCCGGTGACCGAGCGATCCGAAGGGCCGTTCCACGTTGCATCGACTTTCACATCCGCGAATGCCGGGAAGAAGTCGTCGAGGCTGCGTTTGAGCAATCCGGTATAGGGCGATGACTGGTCGAACACCGGCAGCATCCGCCCGCCGTAAGCGAAGGTGTTGCCGCCCTTGCCGAGCATGATCCGGCCGTCCGGGGTGTTGTGGTAGTAGTGCACGAAAATCCGCGAGTCGAGCACGGTGACGCCGCTGGTCAAACCGATTTCCTGCAACAGATCCGGACGCGGTTCGGTGATCAGCATGTCGCTGGAGACAATCGCCACGCTGCGCTCGAACTGCGGGAAAGCGCGGGCCATCCACGCATTCATCGCCAGCACCACGCGGTCGGCGGTCACCCGGCCGTTCGCCGTGTGAAGGCGCGCCGGACGGCCCTCTTCCAGCCCGGTCATCGCCGTGCCTTCATGAATCCGCACGCCCAGTTGCAACGCCACCCGACGCAAGCCGCGCACCAGTTTGCCCGGCTGCACGCTGGCGGCGGCCGGCGAGAACCAGCCCTCCAAATGTTTTTCCGAACCGGCCATGCGCTGTACATCGGCGACCGGCCGCTGGGTAAACGAGTTGATGCCATTGCGCTCTAGCGCCGCAATTACCGCATCGGTCGAGCCGCATTGCGCCCGGTTGGTAGCGGTGTAAAGCGTGCCGTCGAGCCGGTAATCGGCATCGACGCCGTACTGCTCGCAGAACTCGCCGATGGCGTGGATGCTGCGCTCGGATTCCTTGACCAGTCGCACCGCTTCCTCGACACCGAACAGCCGCTCCAGGGTGAAATACTTCGCCGACCACGACAGCGCACAACCGCCGTTGCGCCCACTGGCGCCGGCACCGCAAATGTCGGCTTCGATCAGCAACACATCAAGTTCAGGGTTCTGCTGCTTGAGCATGATCGCCGTCCACAACCCGGTGTAACCGCCGCCGACGATGCACACATCGGTGCGCACATCGACTTGCAGCGGCGGGCAAGGTTCGGACGTGTCGAGCTGCAAAGCCTGCTCCAGCCAAAACGGTCTCATGAAAATTCTCCAGTCAGTCGGCCACGACACAGCCTGCCGCGAGTGCCGCAGCAGGCCGCGAGACAAGGGGTTTCAGTTACGCAGGGGTTTGACGGTCAGGGCACGATTGGGCACGTAGGCGCGCGGTTCCATGACGCCGACCGGGCGGCTGTTCCAGTGTGGAATCAGCACCAGCGCCGAGAACAGCGCACAACCGGCGAACACGATGAACACCGTCACCGAGTCGAAGTAACCCGGCAGCAAACCACCGAGCACCGCACCGACCGAGCCGCAGCCGTTGACGAATCCCGCCGCCGTGGCGCCGGCCTTGGCCTTGCCGAAATCGATCGCGGCCGCGCCGCTGATCATTGAGTCCGGGCCGTACAGGGTCAGGCCCATCACGAACAACAATGCGACCACCAGCATCACGCTGCCGGTGTGCAAGGCGCCCATGAACAGCGCAAGGGTCACGGTCAGCGCCAGCAGACTCAACACGCAGGCCGGCATGCGTCGGGCACCGAACAGTTTGTCCGAGGCCAGGCCGATCATGATCGGACCCAGCAGACCGGCCAGTTCAAACGCCGTGGGAATGATCGCCGCGCCAACCTTGCCGACCGAAGGCATCTGTTCGAACACGATCACCGGGCCCCACAGCAGAATCGCGTAACGCGCCGGTTTCAACAGGAAATACGCCAGACCCAACACCAGCACCGTGCGGTTACGCAGGATTTCCTTGAGCGGTTCCCACACGCTGAGTTTGCTGTTGGCTTCGGCTTCCTCGGCACTGATGACCGGTTCCGGTTCCACCGCCGGCAGGCCGACATCTTCCGGTTTGTTGCGCTGAAAGATGAAGAACAACACCGCCACCGCCGCGACCACCGCCGCACTGGAAATGAACGCCGCGTGCCAGGTGCCGACCAGCGTGTACGCCCACCAACCGGCGAACGGCGAGGCCACCAATCCACCGAAGGCGTAGCAGGAACTCCACAACCCGAGCACTCGCCCGCGCTGTTCCGAAGGGAAAAAACTACCGAGGTTCTTGCACAACCCCGACCAACCGGTGGACTGCGCCAGGCCCTGAATCAACATGCAGGTGGCGAAGATCGGCAAGGTCGCAAAACTGCCCATCACCAGCGCTGCCGCAGCGGAAATCAGCAACCCGCCAAGCACCACGATCCGTGGGCCGAAGCGGTCGGCGAGCATGCCCCAGGTGAACTGGCCGATGGCGTAGGCCGCCAGGTAAATCGCGTCGAGGTTGGCCATGGCCATTTTGTCGAGGGTGAAACTCGGGTCTTCGGCGATGCCCAGTTTGGCCACCGAAAAGGCTTTGCGGGTGAAATAGAACGCGGCGTAAGCGAGCCAGGTGACAGCGAAGATCTGCATGCGCCAACGCGCAAGGGTGCCGATGTGCTTGTTCATTGTGGTTCTGACCTCAGGGTGTGAGTGTGCCGGCAGAATCGATAAGTAAACGCCTGTGTTTTTTATTGTTGAGCACTGCGATATCACCCCGTCCCTTCGGCGATACCGGTCAGATGAGTCCTGGTGTTGCACGCACAGGCTCATGGCCAGCGTCGCTGCCCGACCGGGCAGTCAGCGTTGGCGTGAGCCGATCAAAGCAATTACTGTTTAATAAATAAAATCGATTTATCGTATTTCACACATAAGCTCAGCTTGTTACTGAAGTTCGCCTGTAAACGAGGAATCAGCCATGTCGGTTTCACACGCCCAGCTCAAAGCCTTTCACGCCGTGGCCGTGCACGGAAGCTTCACCAAGGCCGCCGAGCGGCTTTATCTGACGCAACCGGCGATTTCCGACCAGGTGCGCAAGCTGGAAGAACGCTTCGGCGTGTTGCTGTTCCATCGCAACAAACGCTCGGTGCGCCTGACCGATTTGGGCGAACGCTTGCTGGCAATCACCCAGCGTCTGTTCGTGGTCGAGGCCGAAGCCCAGGAGTTGCTGCAGGAATCCCAGGCCTTGCAGACTGGCAGTCTGATACTGGCAGTGGATGCGCCGGTGCATGTGCTGCCGCAGATCGCCCGGTTCTGCGAACGCTACCCGGGGATCAGCGTGAAAATCGAGACCGGCAATACCGATGAATCGCTGTTTCGACTGTTCAACTATCAGGCCGATCTGGCGTTGCTCGGTCGCGATGTCAGCGATGAACGCCTGCTGTGTGTGCCGCTGCGCAACGACCCGATGGTGGCGTTCGTCTCGCGCCATCATCCGTGGGCCGAGCGTGAATCGATCTGTCTGGAAGATCTGGACGACACGCCGCTGGTGCTGCGCGAACACGGCTCGGTGACTCGCCAGACCCTGGAAGAAGAAATGGCCCGCGCCGGCTTCCGCATCCGCCCGGCGATCCAGGTCGAAGGCCGGGAAGCCGCGCGGGAGGCCGTGGTGGTGGGGATTGGCGTGGGTGTGGTGTCGGCGGCGGAGTTTGGTGCGGACTCACGGG
The DNA here is from genome assembly GCF_016735645.1 of Pseudomonas sp. B7. Lineage (NCBI taxonomy): Bacteria > Pseudomonadati > Pseudomonadota > Gammaproteobacteria > Pseudomonadales > Pseudomonadaceae > Pseudomonas > Pseudomonas sp. B7. The sequence goes on along the minus strand of NZ_JAERRE010000013.1, from coordinate 56,421 downwards.
TTTGCGCGTTGCCGATCACCGATTGCACCCGGAGGTTGACCGAAACGCTGGTGTGCCTGCGCGAGCAAAGTTCGCGGCGGGTGGTGGCGACGTTTCTCGAGATGGTTCGCGAGAGTCTTGTTCAGACCGGGGCCAACCCGAAAAACGCCTGAATCAAGCGCAACTCCCGCCGCCGCTCCACGCAGCCGATCATGTGCCGGTTCACCAGCCCTTCTCCCGCAATGGGAATCGCGACGACACGGGGGTCATGACTGACCTCCACCGATGACACCACCCCTACCCCCAGTTCAGCCGCCACCGCTTCCGTCACCGCCTCGCGACTGTCCAGTTCCAGCAACACCCGTGGGCTGACCGATGCCTGGGCACAGGCCTGATCAAACGTGCGCCGGGTAATCGAACTCGGCTCGCGCAAGACCATGATCACCTGATCCAGCTCCTTGAGCCTGACCTCGCCTGCACGTGTCGCCCACGGATGCGCGGCCGGCACCAGCGCGCAGATCCGCGATTCACTCAACGCTTGCAGATGCAGCCCTTTGCGCGGTTCGACCTCGGTCAAGACCGCCACATCGGCATGCTCGGACAACAACGCCGCCAAGGTTTCCTGGGCATTGCCCAACCGCAGATTCACGGTGATCCCCGGATAGCGCGCCCGCAGGCTGGCGAGCATCGGCATGACCATGTGCGGGCCATCCGCCGCCACCTCAAGGCGTCCGGTCAGCAATTGCCGATTGGCCTCGAGCAACGCCTGGGCTTCCTCGGCCATACCGAACATCGCCCGGGTGATCGCTGCCAGTTTGGTGCCCTCTTCCGTCAGCTCGACCCGGCGCGCCGTGCGTCGCAACAGGGTGATCTGGTAATGCTCCTCCAGCGCCTTGATGTGCCCGGTGACCGCGGGCTGGCTGATGAACAGGCGTGCGGCGGCACGGGTGAAGCTGCCCTCCCGGGCCACGGCGTCGAAGGCGCGGAGCTGGAACAGGTTCATGAATAACCCTCACTGATGGCTGGCATAACAACAAACAATTTGATTGATGATCCGGCGAATTGCAACGTAGGCCCCGTAGCTTCATCCCACAGCGCTATCGCGAGGACATACGAATGAGTACTGCCGCACCCATCCTGCTCACTCCCGGCCCGTTGACCACCTCGGCCCGCACCCGCCAGGCGATGATGGTCGACTGGGGTTCATGGGATGACCGCTTCAACCAATTGACCGCCAGCCTGTGCGAACAACTGCTGGCGATTCTCAACGGCGCCGACAGCCACCACTGCGTACCGTTGCAGGGCAGCGGCACCTTCGCCGTCGAAGCCGCGATCGGCACCCTCGTCCCCCGTGACGGCAAGGTCCTGGTGCTGATCAACGGCGCTTACGGCAAGCGTCTGGCGAAAATCTGCGAAGTGCTGGGCCGCTCGTTCAGCACCTTCGAAACCGCTGAAGACGAACCGACCACCGCCGCCGACGTCGACCGCCTGCTGCGTGCCGACAGCGACATTACCCACGTCGCGCTGATCCACTGCGAAACCAGCACCGGCATCCTCAATCCGCTGCCGGAAATCGCTCAGGTTGTAGAGCAGCACGGCAAACGCTTGATCATTGATGCCATGAGCTCGTTCGGCGCGTTGCCGGTGGACGCGCAAAAAGTCCCGTTCGACGCGCTGATTGCCGCCTCCGGCAAATGCCTGGAAGGCGTACCGGGCATGGGCTTCGTGTTCGCCCGCAAGGAATCTCTGGCCGCAGCCGCCGGCAATTCGCATTCGCTGGCGATGGACCTGTTCGACCAGCACAGCTACATGAAAAAAACCGGCCAGTGGCGCTTCACCCCGCCGACCCACGTGGTCGCGGCGCTGCACGAAGCGCTGCTGCAATACAACGAAGAAGGCGGCCTGCCGGCACGGCATGCGCGTTACGCCGCCAACTGCCAGGCGTTGATGGAAGAGATGGGCAAACTCGGCTTGCGCAGCTTCCTGCCCGCCGCGATCCAGGCGCCGATCATCGCAACCTTCCACGCACCGAAAGATCCGCGCTACCAGTTCAAGGACTTCTACGAACGGGTCAAGGCCAAGGGTTACATCCTCTACCCCGGCAAGCTGACCCAGGTCGAAACCTTCCGCGTCGGCTGCATCGGCCACGTCACCCCGGCGCAGATGCGCGAAGCCGTCGCGGCGGTGGGTGAAGTGCTGCGCGAGATGGAAGTGCTCGACATCTGATTCACCCGGCCCGCTCCCTTATTTGAATTGCCTTGCCCACACAGGATTCTGACCAACATGAACTACAACAACCCAACCCAGCTGCAAGCCGCCATCCTCGACTGGGCCGGCACCGTGGTCGACTTCGGTTCTTTCGCACCGACCCAGATCTTCGTTGAAGCCTTCGCCGAGTTCGACGTCCAGGTGTCCATCGAGGAGGCCCGTGGCCCGATGGGCATGGGCAAGTGGGATCACATCCGCACCCTGTGCGATCAGCCGCAGGTTGCCGAGCGCTATCGCAAAGCGTTCGGCCGCACCCCGACCGACGATGACGTCACCGCGATCTACAACCGCTTCATGCCGCTGCAGATCGAGAAAATCGCCGAGCATTCGGCGCTGATTCCCGGTGCACTGGAGACCATCGCCAACCTGCGCCAGCAAGGGATCAAGATCGGCTCGTGCTCCGGCTATCCGAAGCAAGTGATGGACAAGGTCGTGGCACTGGCCGCCACCAACGGCTACATCGCCGACCACGTCGTGGCCACCGACGAAGTGCCGAACGGCCGTCCATGGCCTGCGCAAGCGCTGGCCAACGTGATTGCGCTGGGCATCGACGATGTCGCCGCCTGCGTGAAGATCGACGACACCGTGCCGGGGATTCTCGAAGGCCGTCGCGCCGGGATGTGGACCGTGGCGCTGATCTGCTCCGGCAATGCGCTGGGCCTGGATTATGCAGGCTACCGCGCATTGGGCAGCGACGCGCTGGCCAGCGAACGCAAGCGCATTCACGCGCTGTTCGAAGGTTCGCGCCCGCACTACATGATCGACACCATCAGCGATCTGCCGGAAGTGATCGCCGACATCAACAAGCGCCTGGCCAACGGCGAGATGCCGCAAAGCAGCTGATTGCACCCATCTCGACAAACAAAAACGCCAGTGTCTGCCCGACACTGGCGTTTTTTCATGGGTGTTTTCAGTCAAATCGCTGACTCAGCTCAGTGAAAGCTTTTTTAGCCTCGGGCAAACGCGCCAAAGGGGATTACAGTTAAGGCATGCCGTCGCAGAACGGCACGCTTGAGCCCTGAACCGTGAGGAACGCCGTATGCCGTGGACAAATTCAGAATCCCGTTACAGCACCGTGTCGATCCTGTTGCACTGGCTGATGCTGGTGCTGTTGGTACTGGTGTACGCCAGCATGGAATTGCGTGGTCTGTTTCCCAAGGGCAGCGGCGGCCGCACGCTGATCCGCGAAGTGCATTACATGCTTGGGCTGACGGTATTCGTGCTGGTCTGGTTTCGCCTGTTCGCCCGCAGCCTGGGCCCGGTGCCGAAAATCTTCCCGGCCTCGCCACCGTGGCAAACCATCCTCGCACGCTTGATGCACTGGGCCTTGTACCTGTTCATGATCAGCATGCCGATCCTCGGCTGGCTGATCACCAGCGCCGAGGGCCATCAGGTGATGTTCTACGGTTTCGACCTGCCGTTGCTGGTGAGTGAAGACAAGGCCTTTGCCAAACAGGTTGAACACTGGCACGTACTGATCAGCACGATTGGCTACTGGCTGATCGGTCTGCATGCGCTGGCGGGGATCTATCACCATTACGTGGTGCGCGATAACACGTTGCTGCGGATGATGCCCAAGCGCAGCCAGGGTTAGCCGTCGAATCCGCGCCGGCCCTGCAAGCCGCCGGTGTGGACGAAGATCAAGCGTGAACCCCGGGCAAAGCGACCCGCCTCGATCTGTTGCTTGAGCGCCAGCAAAGCTTTGCCGGTGTACAGCGGCTCGAGGGGAATGCCGCTGGCCTGTTCGGTTTGCAAAATGAATTCAAGCAGCGCCGGATCGACCTTGGCGAAGCCGCCGCGGCTGGCGTCGATCAGCTCGTAGCCTCCAGCCTTGCCCACAAGCGCCTCGACATTGGCCGCGACGCCGTGATCGTCGGGCACGGCCATTGCGCCGTACACCGCATGTTGTCCTGTCTCGGCCAACACCAATCCCGCGAGCGTGGTGCCCGTGCCGCAGGCCAGCCACCAACCGTGGTAGTCGTCCCAGCCAAGTTTGCCGAGTTGTTCTCTGACCTGATTCTTCAGCGCCGCGCAACCCTGCGCGCCCGGCAATCCGCCGCCACCTTCAGGCACCGGATGCAGCGTCGGATATTGCGCGAGCCACGACTGCCAGAATCCCGGCTCGTGCCGCGCCCGATAACCGCCGTATCCGAGCCAGTTCAGCTGCATGCCGAACTCCTGCAGATCCCTGACCGTCGGCGTGTCCTGCGGATGCCCGCGCAACAGCCCGACCGTCGTGAATCCCAGGCGCTTGCCCGCAGCCGCCAGTGCATGCAGATGATTGGAGTGCGCGCCGCCGAGGCTGATGATGCCTTCGGCACCCGCGCGGTCGGCGGCTTTGAGATGTTCGACGAGTTTGAACCATTTGTTGCCGCTGATCAGCGGATCGATCCGGTCCAGACGCAGGGCCGCCACTTCAATACCGGCGGCGGTGAGCCAGTCCAGATGAAGCGGTTCGAGTGGGGCTTGAGGTAGCCAATCGGTGGGAGGCAGAAACATGAAGGCCGGCTCTGTGCAAAGAGCCGGCATTCTAGGGTGGATCAGAGCTCGGCGGCCAGACGCGAACCCTGATTGATCGCACGTTTGGCATCCAGTTCGGCCGCCACATCGGCGCCGCCGATCAGGTGCACGCTCTGCCCGGCTGCCACCAGACCGTCGTGCAGCTCGCGCAGCGGATCCTGGCCGGCGCAGATGACGATGTTGTCCACCGGCAGCACTTGCGGCTCGCCGGTTTCGCCGATGCGGATGTGCAGGCCTTCGTCGTCGATCTTCAGGTATTCGACGCTGTTGAGCATCTGCACCTGCTTGTTCTTCAGACCGGTGCGGTGAATCCAGCCGGTGGTCTTGCCCAGACCGTCACCGACCTTGGATTTCTTGCGTTGCAGCAGGAACACGTCACGCGCTGGTGCGTGCGGTGCAGCTTTGATCCCGGCCACGCCACCACGGGCTTCCAGATTCGTGTCGATGCCCCACTCTTTCCAGAACGCGGCGCGATCCTGACTGGTGGCCACGCCTTCATGGACGAGGAATTCCGACACGTCGAAACCGATACCGCCGGCGCCGATCACCGCCACACGCTTGCCCACTGGTTTGCGCTCGAGCAGCACATCCAGGTAGCTCAGCACTTTGGCGTTGTCGACACCCGGAATCGCCGGCAGACGCGGTGCAATGCCGGTCGCGAGGATGACTTCGTCGTAACCGCCCTCGACCAGTTTTGCCACATCGACGCGGGTGTTCAGACACACCTCAACGTTGGTGGTCTGCAACTTGCGTTTGAAGTAACGCAGGGTTTCGTAGAACTCTTCCTTGCCCGGCACTCGCTTGGCGACATTGAACTGGCCACCGATCTCGCTGGCCGAATCGAACAAGGTCACCTGATGCCCGCGCTCGGCGGCCACGGTGGCGGCGGACAGACCGGCAGGACCGGCACCGACCACGGCGATTTTCTTGATCTGCTTGACCGGCAGGTAGTTGAGTTCGGTTTCGTGGCAGGCACGCGGGTTGACCAGGCAGCTGGTGAGCTTGCCGCCGAAGGTGTGATCGAGGCAGGCCTGGTTGCAGCCGATGCAGGTATTGATTTCGTCGGCGCGACCTTCGGCGGCCTTGTTGACGAAATCCGGGTCGGCGAGGAACGGCCGCGCCATCGAGACCATGTCGGCATCGCCTTCAGCGAGGATCTGCTCGGCGATTTCCGGAGTGTTGATGCGGTTGGTGGTGATCAGCGGAATATTCACCGAACCGCGCAGCTTGGCCGTGACCTTGCTGAACGCCGCACGCGGCACTTTGGTGGCGATGGTCGGGATCCGCGCTTCGTGCCAGCCGATGCCGGTGTTGATGAGGGTCGCGCCGGCCTGCTCGATGGCTTTGGCCAGGGTGACGATTTCTTCCCAGGTGCTGCCACCTTCCACCAGATCGAGCATCGACAGACGGAAGATGATGATGAAGTTCGGGCCCACCGCTTCACGCACCCGGCGAACGATCTCCACCGGCAGGCGCATGCGGTTTTCGTAGCTGCCGCCCCAACGGTCGGTGCGGTGGTTGGTGTGGGCGGCGAGGAACTGGTTAATGAAATAACCTTCCGAGCCCATGATTTCCACGCCGTCGTACTCGGCGGTCTGGGCCAGTACCGAGCAGGTGACGAAATCGCGGATCTGCTTCTCGATGCCTTCCTCGTCCAGCTCTTTGGGCTTGAACGGGTTGATCGGCGCCTGAATGGCGCTCGGCGCGACCTGTTTCGGACTGTAGGCATAACGGCCGGCGTGGAGGATCTGCATGCAGATCTTGCCGCCCGCCTCGTGCACGGCGCGCGTGACGATGCGGTGTTTGAGCGCTTCTTCCTCGGTGGTCAGCTTGGCCGCGCCGGAATACACACCGCCCTCGTCATTCGGACCGATACCGCCGGTGACCATCAGGCCAACGCCGCCACGGGCACGCTCGGCGAAATACGCCGCCATGCGTTCGAAACCGCCCGGTTTCTCTTCAAGGCCAGTGTGCATCGAGCCCATGAGGGTGCGGTTGCGCAACGTGGTGAATCCCAGGTCCAGCGGGGCCAACAGGTGCGGGTATTGAGTGGCGGTCATCGTTAACTCCACAGCGAGCGATCACGGAAAATGCGGGAGCTCTGCGTCCCCCGTCAGTCATGCTCGACAGATTAGGAGTCGCCTCGCTGTCACTCAATGACCGTAACTGACAAGTTATTGATCCAAATGCGCAGCACCCCTTGGCAAGCCGGGGCTGGCGCCCTACCCTGTCCACACACCCTGCACCCGGTTGTTGTTGGATTTCATGCGCAAACTTCTGTACCTGACTTTTTCCATGGCGCTCATCGCCGCACTCACCTTCTACGCCATGTGGGCGGCTGACCGTCCGGCCGGTCATTACCTGTCGGACCTGCGGATCAAACTCGCGGTCGATCAGGGCACGCCCGCCGACCGTGGCAACCTGCTGGGCATCCAGCCCGAGCTGTTCCCCACCGACTACCAAAGCCCCGAACGCCTGCACCGCAAGCTCGCCGCCTATTTGCAGCAGGCGCAGGATCAGGGGCTATTGAATGAAAAAACCGTGGTCATCCTGCCGGAGCATGTCGGCACCTGGCTGATGATCAGCGGCGAAAAAGACGAGCTGTACCAGGCCGCCACCCTCGCCGAAGCGATGAACTGGCTGGCAGCGAGCAACCCGGTGCAGTTTGCTCGCGCCTGGCTCACCGCCAAGGGCAGCAGCCGTCTGGATGACGCACACCTGCGCATGAAGTCCCGGGACATGGCCAAGGATTATCAGGCGCTGTTCGGTGGTTTGGCCAAGGAGTTTCACGTCACTCTGGTGGCCGGCACGATCGTGTTACCCGAACCGAACATCACCGACGGCCGGCTCAAGGCCGGCAGTGGCGCGCTGTACAACAGCACGGTGGTGTTCGGTCGCGACGGTGCCCCGCTCGGCCAGCCGCAGCGGCAGATGCGTCCGGTCTTCGATCAGGATGACTCCGGCACCCGCGAAGCGTCGCGGATCAATGTGATCGACACCCCGGCCGGACGCCTCGGCGTGTTGATCGGCAACGACAGCTGGTACCCGGACAACTACCGCAAACTCGACGAGCAAGGCGCGCAGCTGATCGCGGTGCCCGCGTTTGTCGTCGGTCATGGGGTGTGGGATCAACCCTGGAAGGGTTACAAAGGCTCGAGCGTGCCGGACTCGGTCAGCCTGAAACCAGGAGCAGTCAGTGTAGGCCAGGCCTGGCACCAACTGACCCTGACCGCGCAACCGCCGGCCAGCAAGGCGCAGGCCGGTATGAGTGTGTTCCTGCGCGGGCAGTTCTGGGACAAACCGAGTTCCGGGCAAAGCTTCCTCAGCAGCAACGGCCAGCAATTCGCCGACAGCGAAGCCCGTGGCGCGCGCCTGCTGAACCTCTGGTTGTAACCCGTGAAGCCGCAGCCGATGCGTCTCGGGGATCTGTCGGTGGGCTTTGTTCACAGCCTGGCCGATGCCGTACGCAGCCATGACGTCGATCCGCTGCCATTGCTCGAACAGTACGGCCTGGATGCCGCACGGCTGGCCGAAGCCGGGGCGCGTCTGTCGATCCCGCGCTACATGCGCCTGGGGCATGGCGCGATCCAGCTGACCGGCGATCCGGCATTGGGTTTGCGCATGGGCGGACTCAGCCGATTGAGTCAGGCCGGGCTGGCCGGTGTGACCGCCGCGCAGGCCCCGACCGTGCGCGAAGCCGCTCGCTGCCTGACTCGTTTCGAACCGTTGTACGGTTCCAACTATCGCGGCCAGTCGAGTTTCCACGAAGACGCCAGCGGTGCGTGGCTGCGCTTCTATTCGATCAGCCCGTACAACGCTTACAACCGGTTTGTGGTGGATTCGATCATTGCCGGGTGGCTGCATCAGTTGTCCAGCGTCAGCCCCGAACCCTTGCGCGCCGAGCGGATCGAGATCGAGTTCGACAACCCGGATTATCGCGACGCTTATGCGGTGCTTGGCGAATGCCCGATCCAGTTCGGCGCCGAACACAATCAACTGCGCCTGAGCCTCACCAGCCTGGGCCAACGCAATCCGGAGCATTGCCCCAGCACCTGGAAACATTTGCTCGGTCTGTGTGAACGGGAACTCGAGCAATTGACCCGCACCCGCAGCCTGCGCGAACGCATCACGCAATTGCTCGGGCCGTTGCTCAATGGTGGCCGGGAACCCGACCTGGAAGAAGTGGCGGCACGCCTGAAGCTGCCGACCTGGACGTTACGGCGCAAACTGGCCGAGGAAGGCACGCAGTTTCGCGCGATCCTCAATGACACCCGCCGTGATCTGGCAATGACCTACATCCGCGACACCGAACTGGCATTCGGTGAAATTGCCTACCTGCTGGGCTTTGCCTCGGCAGAAGCTTTCCAGCGCGCATTCAAGCGCTGGAACGGCCAGACACCGGGCGAGTTTCGCCGCAGTCACCGCAAGACAGGCTGACGCCTCACAGCTCGGTGGCGTCTTCCGCAGGCTCTGGTGAATCCAGCTCAAAGGCCTGGAATTCCAGCAGTTCTTCTTGATAGTCATCCATTGCGTAATCCCCCTGACGCTTGCTTGAAATGGCCTGGAACAAATGACCAGCGCCTCGAGCATAAAGTGCCCGTGTGAAGGAAAAATGAAACGCGTCCTTCATGAAATAAACGTAGCAGGCGGTCAGGGATTTATCGCGGGATATTTTTCGACGGGGCTGGCAGGAAGAAGCTCAAGGGAGACAACAAAACGCCACGCGTCCGACAGGAGCCGGAGGCGTGGCGTGAAGTTTACTGCCCGGAGGCAGGCATGGCCGGAATCGGCTCGGAGGGTGGCGGCATGTCCGTCGGGTTGGCCGGCGGCGTGATGGTTTCCGTCGCGGGCGCAGGCTCGGCAACCGGTGCCGGGGTGATCGGCGCGGCTTCGGCAGGCGGTGCTACCGGCTCGGAACTGACCGGGGCCGCTTCTGCAGGCGCTGGCGCCGGTGCCGCAGCGGGCTCGGCGGCCGGCGCTGGGGTCGGTTCAGCCACTGGGGCTGGAGCCAGAGGAGCCGGCGTTGCCTTGGCTTCCGGCACACCCAGGTCAGTCTTGGGCTTTTCGGTGATATGCGCGGCTTTCTTCGCGTCGGCCGGCAGGAACAACTCGACCAGGGTGAAGAAACGCTCGTAGAACTTCTGCGACGACACGGTTTCACTGGCCACTTTCACCATCGAATCGTCAGACGAGCCGATCGGCATCGACACCGAACCCAATACGCCGACACCCAGACTGGCCGAGTTGTTGGTCTTCTTCAGCGCGTAGCGGTCCTGCAGTGCGTTGGCGAACACGGTGGCGTGATGGCCGGCGCTGCCATCATCGGCGCACACCACGTTGAAGCTGATCTCCAGGTGGGTTTCGCCGGTCTGCTGGAAGCTCTTGTGCCCGCTGACCAGTTTCGGGTCATTGCTGGTAATGATGTAGCCCTGGCTGAGTAACGCTCGGCGGGCCGCTTCGCAACTGGCGGTGTCGGTCACCGGGTAATTGCGCGAAAAGGTGCCGGAGTCGTCGAAATTCTCATGCTCGTAGATAGGCTTGTCCTTGGAGCAGCCGGCAGCGGCGGTCAGCAACAACGCCAACCCGATGAAACGCACGGGAATAGAATTCAACATTAAACATCCTGAGGGGAAAACGGTCCGGGGCGTATTGTGCAACAGATCGCTGCCCCGCGGCGTATGGATTAGTGTCTTAAAACAGTTACAACTCTACCGGTCATGGGCGACAGGAAAAAGTCGCGCCGTTAAATGATCGATGAACACGCGTAATTTGGCAGTTGCGTGCCGACTTGATGGCCACAGGACGCAAAATTGCCCGACGTGCTCCACATGCTCATCGAGCACGCGCTGCAGGCGACCCTGCTGCTGCGCCTCGAAGATCATGAAGTCCGGCAGACAAGCGATGCCCATGCCCGCCAGCGCTGCATGCCGCACGGCTTCGATCGACGTACTGACCAGGCGTGTCGGCAAGGTCGGCTCGGGAGCGCCCTCTTCGCGTTTGAACGGCCAGGACTCCAGTTTGCCGGTGGCGTGAAACGTATGGCGCAGGCAGGCGTGCTCCGCCAGATCGGCCGGGGTCAGCGGTTCGCCGCGCTCGCGCAGGTACGCGGGGCTGGCCACCAACACCATATGAAACTCGCCCAACGGTCGTGCCATCAGTCGCGAATCTCGCGGTTTACCCGTCCGAATCACCGCATCGAAACCTTCTTCAACCACATCGACCATGCGGTCGGTCAGGTCCAGATCCAGTTCGATCTGCGGGTACAACGCCATGAACTCGTTCATGACCGGCATCACCAGGTCATGTACCTGCGGCAGGCTGACCCGCAACTTGCCGTGAGGCGCCGCTGCCGCATCGCACAACTCGAATTCGGCTGCTTCGACCTCAGCAAGAATCTTGCGGCAACGCTCCAGAAACAGCGTGCCTTCGCTGGTCAGCGTGATGCTGCGGGTGGTGCGGTGAAACAAGCGCACATTGAGTCGTGCTTCCAGGCGGGCGATGCTTTTGCCAACCGCCGACGAGGACACGCCCTGCAAGCGGCCGGTCTCAGTAAAACTGCGGGTTTCCGCCACCTGCACGAACACCGAAATACTGCCCAGGCTGTCCATTCATCCCTCCCTGATTCACGACATTCTTGTCCGAGATGTTCGGAACCCTAACCTGTGTTTCCCGAATGTGCAGCGCCCTACCCTATGGCCTTCGTCTCCTTTGGCAAAATGGAAATCCGCCCATGAACGATGCGCCACTCACTTCCCCCACGCTCGCTGGCACAGTCGAGCCCGCGGAACGATTACCGCTGGGTGCATTGCTTGCACTGGCCACCGCCGGGTTCATCACCGTGCTGACCGAGGCAATGCCCGCCGGCCTGCTGCCACAGATGAGCGCGGGGCTTGATGTCTCTCAAGCCCTGATCGGGCAACTGGTCACGCTGTACGCCATTGGTTCGATGCTGGCGGCGATTCCGCTCACCATTGCCACACGGGGCTGGCGTCGGCGCCCGCTGTTGCTGGCGGCCATTAGCGGGTTTGCCATCGCCAACAGCATCACTGCGTTGTCCGAGCTGTACTGGCTGACCCTGATTGCACGCTTGATCGCAGGCGTGTTCGCGGGGCTGCTCTGGGCTTTGCTGGCGGGGTACGCGAGCCGGATGGTCACACCTCACTTGCAAGGCAGGGCGATTACGGTGGCCATGCTCGGGGCGCCGCTTGCGCTGTCGCTGGGCATTCCGGCCGGGACGCTGCTGGGCACGGCAGTCGGCTGGCGCCTGAGCTTCGCGATCATGACCGGGCTGACCGTGCTGCTGGTGATCTGGGTGCGTTGGCAAGTACCGGACTTCGCCGGTGAACGCGCCGGAAAGCGCCTGCCACTGCGTCAGGTGTTTACCTTGCCGGGCGTGCGATCCGTGTTGTTTGTGACTTTGTCCTACGTCGTCGCGCACAACCTTCTGTACACCTATATCGCGCCATTTCTGGAGCCATCGGGACTTGGCGCAGAAATCGACCGGGTGTTGTTGGTGTTTGGCCTGGCGTCGGTACTGAGCCTGTGGATCGGCGGCAGCCTGATTGATCGCTGGCTGCGTCAGCTGGTACTGGCCAGCGCCCTGTTGTTCCTGCTGTCGGCGATCGCACTGGGGCTATGGCGCGAATCGCCGGGCGTGGTCTACACCGCTACCGCCGTCTGGGGCTTGGCATTCGGCGCGATGCCCTCGCTGTTGCAGACGGCCCTGGCGAAAACTGCCAGCGAGGCTGCCGATACCGCGCAATCGATGCTGGTGACCCTGTGGAATGTCGGCATTGCCGGCGGCGGGCTTGCGGGAGGCCTGCTACTGAACAACCCGGGCGTCGGGAGTTACCCGTGGATTGTCGCGGGTCTGTTGCTGTTGACCCTGTATACGACCGTCAATGCCCGGAGCCACGGCTTCCCGAACGCCGGATAGCGCGCATAAAAAAGCCCCGGATTTTCATCCGGGGCTCGGGCCATGCGGCTCAGCCAGGCATCAGAAACGCTTGATGTCGGCTTCGGCTTCCAGCTGCTTGCGGTACGCCGCGAAGTCTTGCTGGCCCACACGCGATGCGAGGAAGCGACGGTATTGCGCTTTCTCTTCATCGGTCGGAGCCGCCGCTTCGTTCACGCCGTTCAGGCGCACGACGGTCAGGCTGCCATCCGCCAGCGTCACGCTGGTGAAGGTCGGCTTGTCCTTGGCGGCCGGTTTCGGCATGCGGAACAACGCTTGCAGCACCGCCGGATCAACGCCTTCCTGAGCGCGGTTCGCCGCTTCGGTGACTTTCCAGCTCTGACCGTCCACCGCCTTGTCCAGCGGCGTCTTGCCATCACGCAGACTGGCGATCAGTTGTTCGGCGTGGGTCTTGGCCGCCGCGCTGGCGTGCTCTTTGGTCAACTGGGTGCGAATGGCAGCAGCCACGCTTTCCAGCGGCAATTGAGCAGGCTTGAGGTGCTCCTTGGCGCGCAGCACGATCACGGTTTCCGGATCCAGCTCGATGGCGGTGCTGTTGGCCCCCTCTTCCAGCACTTCGGTGCTGAACGCGGCAGTCACTACAGCACGGTTGGCTGCAACGCCTTCGCCACCTTCACGGCCGAACGGCTTGGAGGTGTGTACGGTCAGTTTCAGGTCTTGCGCTGGCTGGGCCAGGTCGGATGCTTCGAACGAAGAGTCTTCCAGTTGCTTGGTCGCCTCGACGAAACGCTGCTCGACTTGCTGGGTTTTCAGCTCGCGGGTCAGCTTGTCCTTCAGGCTGGCCAGAGTCGGTACTTCAGGCGCCTCGACACCCAGCAGCTTGATCAGATGGAAACCGAAGTCGGTGCGAACCGGCTCGGAAACCTGATCCTTGTTCAGAGAGTACAGGGCTTTTTCGAAGGCTGGATCGTAAACGCCAGGACCGGCATAACCCAGGTCACCGCCGTTGTTGGCCGAACCCGGATCCTGCGAGAACTCCTTGGCCAGCGCTTCGAATTTCTCGCCCTTGGCCAGACGCGCCTGGACTTCTTCGATCTTCGCCTTGGCCTGAGCTTCGGTGGTCTTGTCGTTGACTTCGATCAGAATGTGCGCCGCACGACGCTGTTCCGACAGGTTGGCGATCTCTTTCTGATACGCCGCCTGCAGGTCTTCGTCCTTGACGGCGACCTGATCGAAGAACGAAGACTTCTTCAATTCCAGGTAATCGATGACCACTTGATCCGGGGTCATGAACTCCTTGGCGTGCTCGTCGTAGTAAGCCTTGACCTCGTCATCGGTCAGCTTCACGGCCGAAGGGTCAGCCTTGATGTTCAGCGTGGCGAAGTCGCGGGTCTGTTTTTCCAGACGGGCGAAGGCCAGCACCTGAGCGTCGGTCACGAAACCGCTGCCCGCCACACCGGCGCGCAGTTGGCCGATCAGCATTTCCTGAGCCAGCATCTGGCGGAACTGCATGCGGCTGTAGCCCAGTTGACGGATCACCTGATCGAAACGGTCGGAGCTGAACTTGCCGTCGACCTGGAATTCAGGCGTCTGCAGGATCACTTGGTCCAGGGCCGCTTCGGAGAAAGCGAATTTCGATTGTTCTGCGCCTTGCAGCAGCAGCTTGCGATCGATCAGACCCTTGAGGGCCGATTCGCGCAGCATTTTTTCGTCCAGCAAGGAAGCGTCGAAGTCCTTGCCCAGTTGTTGCATCAGCTGACGGCGTTGCATATCCACCGCCTGGCTCAGCTCGTTCTGGCTGATTTCTTCACCGTTGACCTTGGCCGCCTCATTCTTGTGAGTCGTGGCCTGGAAAATGGCGTCGAAACCGGTCAGAGCCATCAGTGCAACGATGACTCCGATAATGGTCTTGGCAATCCAGCCTTGTGAATTGTCCCTGATATTCTGCAGCATGCGTCCCCCAGAAACGGTTGAACTTCAAAATTTGGCAACCGTGGAGCGTGGGTAGAATCCGGATAGAAGAAAGGCGCATCCGAGGATGCGCCTTCTCGTAACTGGCGGAGCGGACAGGGCTCGAACCCTCGATCCCGGTGTGACAGGCAACTGTTTCAACTACCTGCTCTACCGCTCCGCTGCCAAGTCAGGCATGACCCCGACCCGGATGGGTAAAATCCTGAATCAAACTTAGTTGACGGCTTCTTTCAGGGCTTTACCGGCTTTGAAACCTGGCTTTTTGGCTGCCGCGATTTCCAGAGTCTTGCCGGTCTGTGGGTTACGACCGATGCGAGCTGGACGATCAGTCACGGAGAAAGTACCGAAACCAACCAGAACAACGGAGTCGCCGGCCTTGAGAGCGCCAGTGACGGATTCGATTACAGCGTCCAGCGCACGGCCAGCAGCAGCTTTCGGGATATCAGCGGATGCAGCGATAGCATCAATCAGTTCCGACTTGTTCACTCTAAGTCCCCTTATATCTATTTGAGTATGATTCTAAGTTTTTTGGTGAAAGCAAAAACGAGTGCTGAATGGCCTACAGACACTTAAGAGCCGCTTTATAACAAGGGCTCTAAAAAGCTGTCAAGGAAGCCCCCCAGGCAAAAGCGTATTAATGCGTGCTAATTCTTTCCTTAGAGTCAGACTCACGTTTTTCGTCCTTGGCAACTATCTCCGGAGCCACATCCGGCAAGGGCTCCGGCGCGTATTGCAGCGCAATTTGCAGGACCTCGTCAATCCATTTAACCGGTTTGATCTGCAGATCCTGCTTGATATTGTCAGGAATCTCCTTCAGATCGCGCACGTTCTCTTCCGGAATAATCACAGTCTTGATTCCGCCACGGTGAGCGGCCAGCAGTTTTTCCTTCAGACCGCCAATGGCAAGAACCTGACCACGCAGGGTGATCTCGCCGGTCATGGCGACATCGGCACGCACAGGAATACCGGTCAACGCCGACACCAGCGCAGTACACATGCCTACACCAGCGCTCGGGCCGTCTTTTGGCGTCGCGCCTTCCGGCATGTGAATGTGGGTGTCACGCTTCTCGTGAAAGTCCAGGGGAATGCCCAGGCTCTTGGCACGGCTACGCACCACGGTCAGGGCCGCAGTGATCGATTCGACCATTACGTCACCCAGCGAACCGGTCTTGATCAGTTGACCTTTACCCGGCACCACGGCGGCTTCGATGGTCAGCAGTTCGCCGCCCACCTGAGTCCAGGCCAGGCCGGTCACTTGACCGATCTGATCCTGTTGCTCGGCCAGACCGTAGCGGAACTTGCGAACACCGAGGAAATGCTCCAGCAGATCAGCTGTCACTTTTACCGAGAAGCGTTTTTCCAGCGCGTGCTCTTTGACCGCCTTGCGGCAGACCTTGGCAATCTGCCGCTCGAGGCCACGCACACCGGCTTCGCGGGTGTAGTAACGGATGATGTCGCGGATCGCTTCTTCGTCGAATTCCAGCTCGCCCTTCTTCAGGCCGTTGGCTGCAATCTGCTTCGGCGACAGGTACTTGACCGCAATGTTGATCTTCTCGTCTTCGGTGTAGCCCGGCAGACGGATGACTTCCATCCGGTCCAGCAGCGCCGGCGGAATGTTCATCGAGTTCGAGGTGCACAGGAACATCACATCCGAAAGGTCGTAATCGACTTCCAGATAGTGGTCGTTGAAGTTGTGGTTCTGCTCAGGATCGAGCACTTCCAGCAACGCCGACGCCGGGTCGCCACGCATGTCGCTGCCCATTTTGTCGATTTCATCAAGCAGGAACAGCGGGTTGCGCACACCCACTTTTGTCATCTTTTGAATCAATCTTCCTGGCATCGAACCGATGTAAGTCCGACGGTGACCACGGATTTCAGCTTCATCACGCACGCCACCGAGGGCCATGCGCACGAATTTGCGGTTGGTGGCATGGGCGATCGACTCGGCCAGCGAGGTTTTACCCACGCCTGGAGGACCGACCAGGCACAACACCGGGCCACGGATCTTTTTCACGCGTTTCTGCACGGCAAGGTATTCAAGGATGCGTTCCTTGACCTCTTCCAGGCCGTAGTGATCGGCGTCGAGAATGTCTTCGGCACGGGCCAGGTCCAGACGTACCTTGCTCTGAGCCTTCCACGGCACTTGAACCAGCCAGTCGATGTACGAGCGCACCACGGTGGCTTCGGCGGACATCGGCGACATTTGCTTGAGCTTGTTCAGCTCGGCAGTGGCCTTGGCCAGGGCATCTTTCGGCAGACCGGCAGCGTCGATGCGCTTTTTCAGGTCTTCGATTTCGTTGTGGCCTTCGTCGCTGTCGCCGAGTTCTTTCTGAATGGCCTTCATCTGCTCGTTCAGGTAGTACTCGCGCTGACTGCGCTCCATTTGCTTTTTGACGCGGCCACGAATGCGTTTTTCGACTTGCAGCAGGTCGATCTCGGCGTCCAGCAAGGCCAGAACGTGCTCGACCCGGGCCGACAAATCGATGATTTCGAGGATTTCCTGCTTCTGCTCGATCTTCAGCGCCATGTGCGCGGCCATGGTGTCTACCAGGCGGCCAGGCTCGTCGATGCTGTTGAGCGACGACAGGACTTCAGCCGGGACTTTCTTGCCCAGCTGCACATATTGTTCGAACTGCGACAGCAGGCTGCGCACGAACACTTCGGATTCGCGCTCGGCGGCGTCGACTTCGTCGATCAGCGACACTTCAGCACGGCAGTGGCCATCAACTTCGCTGAAGCGCTCGACAGCACCACGCTGCTCGCCCTCGACCAGAACCTTGACGGTGCCGTCCGGCAGCTTCAGCAACTGCAGAACAGTGGCGATAGTACCTACGCGATAGAGAGCTTCTTCACCGGGATCGTCGTCAGCCGGGTTTCTCTGGGCCAGCAGCAGGATCTGCTTGTCGCCCGTCATCGCAGCCTCGAGGGCTTCGATGGATTTCTCGCGCCCCACGAACAGCGGGATAACCATGTGCGGATACACAACGACATCACGCAATGGCAGGAGAGGCAATTCGATGGTGGTCTTCATGATTTCGCCTCTACGGCGGCCATACGGCCGTAATCAGATGGAATTAAACTTGAAACCAAGATGGGGGCTGACTTGAAAAAAAACAAGCGCAAAGCGGATGTAAAAAACGACATAAAAAAAAAGAGGCCCGAAGGCCCCTTCCTTGTTCCGGCAGCCCGGGCGCTTACGCGTCCGGCGCAGCCTTGGCAGCCGGCTCACTGTTTTCATAGATATACAGTGGCTTGGACTTGCCTTCGATCACACTTTCATCGATCACGACTTTGCTCACCTCGGACTGCGAGGGGATTTCATACATCGTGTCGAGCAGTACACCTTCGAGAATCGAACGCAGGCCACGGGCACCGGTTTTACGCTCCAGGGCACGCTTGGCGACCGACTTCAGCGCGTCGGAACGGAACTCCAGATCTACGCCTTCCATCTCGAACAGCTTGGCATACTGTTTGGTCAGGGCATTTTTCGGCTCGGTGAGAATCTGCATCAAAGCAGCCTCATCCAGCTCGTCCAGCGTCGCAAGAACCGGCAGACGACCGACGAACTCCGGGATCAGACCGAACTTGACCAGATCGTCAGGCTCGACTTCACGCAGGGATTCACCGACTTTCTTGCCCTCTTCCTTGCTGCGCACTTCTGCGTTGAAACCGATGCCACCCTTGGTGGAACGGTTCTGAATGACCTTCTCCAAACCGGAGAATGCGCCACCGCAGATGAACAGAATGTTACGGGTATCAACCTGAAGGAATTCCTGCTGCGGATGCTTGCGGCCACCTTGCGGCGGAACGGAAGCGACCGTGCCTTCGATCAGCTTGAGCAAGGCCTGCTGCACGCCTTCACCGGAAACGTCTCGGGTGATCGACGGGTTGTCGGACTTGCGGGAAATCTTGTCGATTTCGTCGATATAGACAATCCCCATCTGGGCTTTCTCTACATCGTAATCGCACTTCTGCAGCAGCTTCTGAATGATGTTCTCGACGTCTTCACCCACATAACCCGCCTCGGTGAGGGTGGTTGCGTCGGCGATGGTGAACGGAACGTTCAGCAAACGGGCCAGGGTTTCGGCCAGCAGGGTTTTACCAGAGCCTGTCGGGCCGATCAGCAGGATGTTGCTCTTGCCGAGTTCGACGTCGTCAGCCTTTTTGTCACGCTGGTTCAGACGCTTGTAGTGGTTGTACACCGCTACTGCCAGAACCTTCTTGGCACGTTCCTGACCAATTACATACTGATCAAGGATGCCGCTGATTTCTTTAGGCGAAGGCAATTTATGCGCGCTGCTTTCGGCCTGTGCTTCCTGCACCTCCTCGCGGATGATGTCATTGCACAGGTCGACGCACTCGTCGCAGATAAAGACCGAGGGGCCGGCAATCAATTTGCGCACTTCATGCTGGCTTTTGCCACAGAAGGAGCAATAGAGCAGCTTGCCGTTGTCCTCGCCGTTGCGGGTGTCAGTCATTCGTTCGATCCAAATCCGATAGGCTTGCAACACAAGATGAAGGCTATTGCGGGCTTTTTCAAGCCCGCCGCTGATCAGACGCGCCGACCAAGCCTATTTTGAGTTGCTTATTTTAAGCTGGGCGCTGGTTGATCACTTCGTCGATCAGACCGTATTCCTTCGCAGCTTCTGCACTCATGAAGTTGTCGCGGTTGGTGTCGCGCTCGATTTCTTCAAGCGTACGGCCGCTGTGCTTGGCCATCAGCGTGTTGAGACGCTCGCGGATGAAGAGGATTTCCTTGGCATGGATTTCGATGTCCGACGCCTGCCCCTGGAAACCGCCCAGCGGCTGGTGAATCATCACGCGCGAGTTCGGCAGGCAGAAACGCTTGCCAGGTGCACCGGCCGTCAGCAGGAACGCGCCCATGCTGCACGCCTGACCGATACAGGTAGTTGATACGTTTGGCTTGATGAACTGCATGGTGTCGTAGATCGACATGCCCGCTGTCACCGAACCGCCCGGGGAGTTGATATAAAGATGGATGTCCTTGTCCGGGTTTTCCGCTTCAAGGAACAGCAATTGCGCGCAAATCAGGTTGGCCATGTAGTCCTCTACAGGACCCACCAGAAAGATCACTCGTTCCTTAAGAAGACGCGAGTAGATGTCATAGGCGCGCTCGCCACGAGCAGATTGCTCGACAACCATCGGGACCAGGCCGCCGGCGGCCTGGATATCAGAGTTCTGCTGAATATAGGAATTACGGAACATGCTCTGCAGTCACTCCCAAATAGTCATGTCTTGAATACGCATAAGCCAGCTCGAAGGCTGGCTTATGGTGTGTGCTTCTAACGCAAAAACAATCAGTCGGCTTTTGGAGCTTCTACCGGCTTGACCGCTTCTTCGTAAGAGACCGATTTGTCGGTCACGCTAGCTTTCTGCAGAACAGTATCCACAACTTGTTCTTCCAGCACAACCGAACGAACTTCGTTCAGTTGCTGCTCGTTCTTGTAGTACCAGGACACGACCTGCTCAGGCTCTTGGTAAGCCGAAGCCATTTCCTGAATCATTTCGCGAACGCGGGCTTCGTCTGGCTTCAGGTCGAACTGCTTGACCACTTCAGCCACGATCAGACCCAGGACAACGCGACGCTTGGCTTGCTCTTCGAACAGCTCGGCCGGCAGTTGGTCAGGCTTGATGTTGCCACCGAACTGCTGAACAGCCTGCACGCGCAGACGGTCAACTTCGTTGGACAGCAGAGCCTTCGGCACTTCGATCGGGTTGGTGGCCAGCAGACCGTCCATTACCTGATTCTTGACCTTGGATTTGATCGCCTGACGCAGTTCACGCTCCATGTTCTTGCGAACTTCGGTGCGGAAACCGTCGATGCCGCTTTCCTTGATGCCGAATTGAGCGAAGAACTCTTCGTTCAGCTCAGGCAGTTTTGGCTCGGAAACGGTGTTTACAGTCACGGTGAACTCGGCGGTTTTGCCAGCCAGGTCCAGGTTCTGATAGTCCTCTGGGAAGGTCAGGTTCAGAACGCGCTCTTCGCCGGCTTTAGCGCCGACCAGGCCTTCTTCGAAGCCTGGGATCATGCGGCCGGAACCCAGCACCAGCTGAGTGCCCTTGGCGGAACCGCCAGCGAATACTTCGCCATCAACCTTGCCAACGAAATCGATATTCAGCTGGTCTTCGTTCTGGGCAGCGCGATCGGCCACTTCGAAACGGGTGTTCTGCTTGCGCAGGATGTCCAGCATCTTATCCAGATCGGCGTCAGCCACGTCAGCGCTCAGACGCTCGACGGTGATACCTTCGAAGCCGGCAACGGTGAACTCAGGGAACACTTCGAATACGGCTACGTATTCCAGGTCCTTGCCAGCTTCGAGCGACTTAGGCTCGATCGATGGCGAACCGGCCGGGTTCAGCTTCTGCTCAACCACAGCTTCGTAGAAGGAGGACTGGATCACGTCGCCGATCGCTTCCTGGCGCGCATCAGCACCGAAACGGCGCTTGATTTCGCTCATTGGCACTTTGCCTGGACGGAAGCCAGCAATCTTGGCCTTTTGGGCAGTCTGCTGCAGACGCTTGTTGACCTGAGTCTCGATGCGCTCAGCCGGCACGGTGATGCTCATGCGGCGCTCAAGAGCAGTAGTATTTTCAACAGAAACTTGCATGGATATTCCTCGTTGCACAGACGTTAGCCGGCCGTTTCCGACCCAAGAATCAAGGGCAAGCATTCTAGTAGGTCAAACTCAAGAAGTCACCCTACTGAAAACGGGTAAAAAAACAGCAGGCCATTTGAAGGTGGGGACAAGCGGTTGCGCCTCGCCCTGTTAGCAAATACAGCCAATTCAAGCCAGGGCTCTGCGCCAACCTCTTCTATATATAGAGGCGGTTGAATCATCTCCCTGACAGCCGACCTCGCAAGCAAGGCCGGCGGACAGCGCAGCATCATCGAGCAACATTAATACGACGAAACACCCTGCCCTGCGACCCGAAACCTGCAGCCGCCAAAATCCGAAACCGTAAAACAAAAAAGGCGCCAGACTGTTAAATCTGGCGCCTTTCGGAATATGGGGTGGACGATGGGGATCGAACCCACGACAACGGGAGTCACAATCCCGTGCTCTACCAACTGAGCTACGCCCACCATATTGCGTGCCAAAGAAGCCAAACAACTTCTTTGTAGAACTTCACCCGGCCAACGGCATGAATGAAGCTTTGATTGGTGCGGATGAAGAGACTCGAACTCTTACGCCTCGCGGCGCTGGAACCTAAATCCAGTGTGTCTACCAATTCCACCACATCCGCAGATGAAGCTTTTTAAAGCAAAGGCGCCAGACTGTTACATCTGGCGCCTTTCGAAATATGGGGTGGACGATGGGGATCGAACCCACGACAACGGGAGTCACAATCCCGTGCTCTACCAACTGAGCTACGCCCACCATATCGCGTTACTTGTGCCAATGCTGCCTAATGGCGCACCCGGCAGGACTCGAACCTGCGACCATCCGCTTAGAAGGCGGATGCTCTATCCAGCTGAGCTACGGGCGCCTTGTTAGCTGTACCCTTGGAGGACTACAAACTAAGTGCTTTCCAGCCTTGCAAAACGTTGATTTCGCTCGACCTTCTTAACCAGTGCTAGGCTGTGCCCGACAAGTGCGACGAATAGTATAGAGCGACCCGAGGGTCGTCAAATCCTTTTTAAAAAAAATTCATTTAATTAAAGGGCTTAGGGGAATTTGCTGACCAAGCGCCTTTGCCCTCACCGTTTGACATGCGAGAATGCGTTCTCTTTTTTTCCCCTCTCGATGGTTAATCACGCGCAATGACTGCACAACTAATCGACGGCAAATCGATCGCCGCCAGCCTGCGCCAGCAGATCGCCCAACGGGTTGCCGAACGTCGCCAGCAAGGTCTGCGCACGCCAGGCCTCGCGGTGATCCTGGTCGGCAGCGATCCTGCCTCTCAGGTTTATGTCTCGCACAAGCGTAAAGACTGTGAAGAGGTCGGCTTCCTCTCTCAAGCGTACGACCTGCCTTCCGAAACCACTCAAGAAGCGCTGACCGATCTGATCGATCGACTGAACGACGACCCGGCAATCGACGGCGTTCTGCTTCAACTTCCTCTGCCAGAGCACCTGGACGCTTCCAAACTGCTGGAACGCATCCGCCCGGACAAGGACGTCGACGGTTTCCATCCTTATAACGTCGGCCGTCTGGCCCAGCGCATTCCATTGCTGCGCCCGTGCACCCCGAAGGGCATCATGACCCTGCTGGAAAGCACGGGCGCCGATCTGTACGGGATGGACGCCGTGGTCGTCGGCGCGTCCAACATCGTCGGTCGCCCGATGGCGATGGAACTGTTGCTGGCCGGTTGCACCGTGACCGTCACCCACCGCTTCACCAAGGATCTGGCCGGCCATGTCGGTCGTGCCGACCTGGTGGTCGTGGCCGCCGGCAAGCCGGGCCTGGTCAAGGGCGAATGGATCAAGGAAGGCGCGATCGTGATCGACGTCGGCATCAACCGACAGGAAGACGGCAAACTGGTCGGTGACGTCGTGTACGAAACCGCCCTGCCCCGCGCCGGCTGGATCACTCCGGTGCCGGGTGGCGTCGGTCCGATGACCCGTGCCTGCCTGCTGGAAAACACCCTCTACGCGGCAGAAACCCTGCACGCCTGAGTCGCGTTTTCCGTACGCCGAGAACCCCGCCTTGTGCGGGGTTTTTCATGCCCTCGAAAAAACCTTTACCGTTCGCCGGAAACCCCTATTTTTACAGGGCTTTTCACGACTTTTTCATGCCTTGCGGACAACCATCGACAGTTCTTCAACCATACTCCTACAATGCGTCGTTTTTACGACACAGCCCGTTACAAAGAACGGCATCTCCAACCTTCATGAGTTCGCCCGCGTGAATATTCGTCTGTCCATCCTGAGCCTGGTTTTTGCATTTTCAGGCACACTCCTCACGCCCACGGTCAACGCCGCCGAAACCACCGCTGCCCCCCGAGACGCCTCGCAACTGAAGATTGCGTCCGGCAGCGCCCTGCTGATGGATCTGCAGACCAACAAAGTCATCTATTCCAGCAACCCGGACGTGGTGGTGCCCATCGCCTCCGTGAGCAAATTGATGACCGGGTTGGTAGTGGTCGAAGCGCATCAGAACATGGACGAATGGATTGACGTCGACATCAGTCACACCCCGGAAATGAAAGGCGTGTTTTCCCGCGTCAAACTGCGAAGCGAACTGCCCCGCCGGGAGATGCTGCTGATTGCCCTGATGTCCTCGGAAAACCGCGCCGCCGCCAGCCTGGCCCACCACTATCCGGGTGGTTACGCGGCATTCATCGCAGCGATGAACGCCAAGGCCAAGGCGCTGGGCATGACCAGCACGCACTTTGTCGAACCCACCGGTTTGTCGGAGCGCAATGTCTCCACTGCCCGCGACCTGAGCAAGTTGCTGGTGGCCGCGCACAAACAGCCGCTGCTCATCGAGCTGACCACCACCAAGGAAAAGACCGTCTCGTTCCGCAAACCCAATTACACCCTGGGTTTCCGTAACACCGATCACCTGGTCAACAAGGCCGATTGGGATATCCGCATCACCAAGACCGGTTTCACCAATCCTGCCGGTCATTGCCTGGTGCTGGTGACCCGCATGGCCAACCGTCCCGTCGCCCTGGTAATTCTCGACGCGTTCGGCAAATACACTCACTTTGCCGATGCCAGCCGCATCCGCAGCTGGGTGGAAACCGGCAAGAGCGCCAACGTTCCAGCGGTGGCTCAGCAATACAAAGCCGACAAGAACCTCAAGAGTCGCCAGAGCGGCGTAATCGAAGCCTCCAAGTAAATCGCCCACCCATGAAAAAGCCCCGACTCGTCGGGGCTTTTTCGTTTATGCACTCAGTCGTTGGGCAACGGCATCTTGTCGTCATCGGGAATGCCGTCACCGGCGCTTGGGTCGCGCGCATGCTCTGGCGTGACCACTGCTGGACGCGCGAGCGGATCGCGCAGGGGGCTGTCCGGATCCAGCACCGGATCGACATCCGGCTCGGGGGTAGTGGGCACACTGTCAGGCTTGTGGTCGTCGAAACTCGAATCGGTACTCATACGCACCTCGCTTCAAGGCTTGAGATCAGCCAAGGGATCGTAAGGCTTGGCCGGACGCTTGGGATCATCGCCCGGTTGCACATCCTTCGGCGCCTTCGCCGGGCCAATGGGATCGACTTGCGGATCGTCCAGATCAGGCGAATCCGGATCGAAGCCCAGGTCGTCGCCGCTGCCATGCTCGGAAGAATGCGGCCCGCTGGGTGAAGTTGGAATTGCCATGTTCGCCTCCTGATACTGGCCCGTAAAACACGGGACGCTACAGTTCAGAAGCGCATCCTCCATCAGGGTGCCCGACAGGCGACGAACGGAACCTCAATGCGCCGCCAGCGCCTTTCTCGCCTGCGCCGCTTCCCGCTCCTGCCCGGCCTGGGCCAGTGCATCGGCAGCTTTCAGCCAGCGCTGTTGATCGACCGCCGCTGGAATCTGCGTCGGTTTCTGGATCAACACCGCCCAGCCGCCGGATTTTTCGAGGGCCGACTCAAACGAGCTGAAGCTCATCAATTCACGGCGATTCATCCCGGCGCGCAGCAGCACCTTCTGCTTCAAGCGATCGTAGCCGGACAGGATCGCGTAACGCGGCTCCGCCCAAAACGCCGAGCCCTCACTGAAACGCACCATCACCGGATACCCGGCCGCCACCTGAGTCAGCAGCGCCGGCAGATTGCTGTCCAGCGGATACACGACCATGCCGTATTCACGCGCCAGGCTCTGCAGATTCTGTTGCAACTTGTCCTCGGCGCCCGGCAAGTGCAGCGGTTTTTCCAACAGCCCCGGCGTGATCACGATGCCCTGCTGCGACAGCAGACTGGCCAGCACCTGTGGCCCGCTTTGATAGGCCTCACCGCGGTAGAAGGTGCCGCTGAGCTCGACCCGTTCCGGCAGGCGCTTGACCTCCGGCGCCACACTGCCCGCACACCCCACCAATGCTGTCACGCAACCGGCCACCAGCAGCGCTGCGCGAATCCGGGAAAATAGCTGCACCATCATCACTCTCTTGATCAGTTACCGGTCATCGTGTTCCGGCTTGGTCGAGGATCATAGGACGGCGCAACGTTGCGGTATAGCCCAAAGCGGCAGATGCCAGAGCTGCATAGAGCGAACTGATTGAACACCACCGACCTTTGGTCAATAGCCTGAAACACACCAGCGACTAGACTGTCATTCAGACAAGAGCCAAAGAAAGCGCGCCCGACGCAGGGCAAAGAGGAGGCACAGATGAGCCTGACCATGACCATCGTAATGCTGATCGCCGGCTGGCTGGCCGTTGCCGCCGCCATGCTGTGGGGCGTGTTGCGGATTTCCCGCCGCCATCACCACCCGGTTCAACCTGCACCGACCAGGAAGATCGAGAAACACGACGCCCGCCACGCCACCGCGCACTGACGTTCTGCAACCAACAAAAACAAAAAGGCCGCCTGGACTCTCGCGAGTTCAGGCGGCCTTTGGTTTTCCAGCGATTACGCTTCGGCAGTCAGTTTCTTCTGCTTGGCGCGGCGCGACATCATGTTCAGCACTTCAATCGCAGCCGAGAATGCCATGGCGGCATACACATAACCTTTCGGTACGTGGGCGCCGAAGCCCTCTGCAATCAGCGTCATGCCGATCATGATCAGGAAGCCCAGCGCCAGCATCACCACCGTCGGGTTGTCATTGATGAACTTGGCCAGCGGATCAGCTGCAAACAACATCACCAGCACCGAGACAACCACTGCAATCACCATGATCGGCAAGTGTTCGGTCATGCCGACCGCGGTAATGATGCTGTCGATCGAGAACACCATGTCCAGCATCAGGATCTGCCCAATGGCGGCTGCAAAACCCAGGGTCACCGTCGACGTCGCGGTCTTCGGATCTTCCGGCGCCGGGTCCATGCTGTGATGGATTTCGGTCGTCGCCTTCCACACCAGGAACAGGCCACCGGCAATCAGGATCATGTCCTTCCAGGAGAACGCCTGGCCGAGGATTTCGATGACCGGCGCGGTCAACTGAACGATGAACGCGATGGTGCTCAACAAGGCCAGACGCATGATCAGCGCCATGCCGATCCCCAGACGACGGGCTTTCTGCCGATATTGCTCGGGCAGCTTGTTGGTCAGGATCGAGATGAAGATCAGGTTATCGATGCCGAGTACGATCTCCATCACCACCAATGTGGCCAAGGCAATCCAGGCGGTCGGGCTGGAAGCGAGTTCTAACAGATATTCCATGGGTCAGTCCTGACTCTGTGTAAGACGGTTTAGATTTCCTGGGAGGACGATTCGGATTTTTCTTCGTCGTCTTTCGGTTCTTTCTTGCTGATCAGATTGCCGGTGGCATCGCTGAGCGCCTCTTCGGCAGCTTTATGCGTGTCGTCGATGGCTTGCTTGGCCGCTTCGGCCGCCTGCCCCATCAGTTGCTGGGCGCTCTTTTCGGCCTGGTCGCAACCGGCCAGTACCAGTAAAGACGCGATCAATAACGCCGTAGTTTTTAGTTTCATGATGCTTCCCTCGATAGAACAGACAGCGCCGTACAGACCGGCCGTCGATGGCTGGGCATTCTAGGGAGACAAACACTTCAGGAAAATTCGTATTTTTAGCGGCTATACTTCGATTTATACGAACTGTATTTGACGGACCGAACCCCATGCTCAATTACCGACAACTGCACTATTTCTGGGTGGTGGCCAAGACCGGCAGCATCGTGCGCGCCTGCGAGCAACTGAACCTGACGCCGCAGACCATCAGCGGGCAGATTTCCCTGCTCGAACAGACCTACGGCATCGAGCTGTTTCAACGAGTCGGCCGGCAATTAGAGCTCACCGAGGCCGGGCGCCAGGCCCTGCCCTACGCCGAGCAGATGTTCCAGCTCGGCGGCGAACTGGAGTTGATGCTGCGCGCCCAGCCCAATGAACAGCAGATCCTGTTCCGGGTCGGCGTGGCGGACGTGGTGCCCAAATCCATCGTCTATCGCCTGATCGCGCCGACCATGGAATTGAGCGAGCCACTACGCATCACCTGCCGCGAAGACAAACTCGAGAGGTTACTGGCGGACCTGGCAATCCAGCGCCTGGACCTGGTGATCTCCGACAGCCCGATGCCCTCGCACCTGGACATCAAGGGCTACAGCCAGAAACTCGGGGAATGCGGGATCAGTTTCTTTGCCACCGCAGAACTGGCCGCGCAATACGGTCAGGATTTCCCGCGCAGCCTCCACGGTGCGCCGCTGTTGATCCCCGGCGCGGAAACCGTGGTGCGCAGTCGCTTACAGCGCTGGTTCGCCGAGCAGCAGATTCAGCCGAGGATTGTCGGGGAGTTCGATGACAGCGCCCTGATGCAGGCGTTCGGCCAGTCCGGCAGCGGGATTTTCATCGGCCCGAGCGTGATTGCCGATGAGGTGAAGCGCCAGTACGGCGTCGAGTTGATCGGCCAGACCGATGCGGTGAGCGAGTCGTTCTACGCGATCTCGGTGGAGCGCAAGGTCAAGCACCCCGGTATCAAAGCGATTACCGAAGGTGCCCGACGCGAGCTGTTTACAGCCTTTTAAGCCGGCGCACAGGCGTCGCGCGGCTTGAGCACCATCAGCACCATGGCGAGGAAAATCGACAGCAGAATGAACCCGGCGGCGGCGAAGCCCACAAAGCCCAGACCGGCGCTGTCGATCACTCGACCGCCAATGATCGCGCCCAGACCAATCCCGAGGTTGGCCCCGGCGATGTTCAGCGACGCGGCGAAGGCCGGCGCCTCAGGTGCGGCTTTCATCAAGCGCACGTGACTGACCAGAAACAGCGCCGCCTGCGTCACGCCCCAGATGCCCATCGCCGCCGCCAGACCCAGCGACGAATTGATGTTCGGCACCAGCGCCACCATCCCGGGGATCATGAACGCGCAGAACATCACCGACGCCATCAGCGGATGACGATCCACCGCGCGACCACCCAGCGAGTTGCCGATCAGACCGACCGCGCCAAAGCCCATCAGACACCAGCCGACCACGGTGCCATTGAAGCCGGCCAGACGTTCAAGGATGTCCGCCAGATAGGTGTAGGCGGTGAACATGCCGCTGAACACCAGGATCGACAGCAGCACATGACCCAGCATCAGCGGGCTGCGCAGAATCTTGAACTGCGAAGCGAAACTGACCTGATGCTGGTGCAGGCTGGTTTTCGGCAGGTAGACAAACAGCAGCAGCGCCTTGGCGAACGCGATCACCGCCAGAATGGCGAACGCGCTGCGCCAGCCGAACGCATCGGAAATCAGCGTACCAACCGGAATTCCGAACACGGTGGCGCAGACAATGCCGAAGCCGATCTTGGCGATCGCGCGACCGGCGTAGTCCGGGCCGACGATATCCACCGCCGTTTCGCTGGCCAGCGCCCAGAACACCGGCAACCCCAGCGCCGGGATCAGCCGGGCGATGGCCATGACCCAGATGTTCGGCGCCAACGCGGCCACGGTATTGGCCAGACCGAACATGATCAGGATGGTGATGAACAGCTTGCGGCGCTCGAAGCGGGCGAAATAGGCGGTCAAGAATGGACCGAACATCGCCACGGTGAAAGCGAACAGAGTCACCAGCAGCCCGGCCTGCGGGATGGTGACGGCCAGGTCGCGAGCAATCGCCGGCAGCAGGCCGACGATGACGAACTCCGTGGTCAGCACCGTGAACCCGGCGGCGGACAACAGAAGGATGGGCAACAGCATGAGGAACTCCAGCAAAACGACGACACCAGCGTTGACCCGAGGGCCCGCTGGCAGAACTTGAAAATAAGGATGCGCAATCTTAACAGAGTGTTTCCCGAGTGACTTGCACAAACCTGTCTAACTTGTAGATGGATCCGGTGGCAGATCGTCACAGGCCTGAAGGAATCGGATGACCCTGTGATAAAGTCCGCGCCCTGCAAAACGTACACCCTGTTCAGCCACCCGTTTAACGGCGTGGTTGGCGCGTCAGTCCTTTCGGTTCGTGTCTGTGGCCTGCCCCCGATTCAACGCCCGGATTGCGCAACCTTGCACCCTATAAAAAAACAGAGATGCCGTTCATGACCGCTTCATCCCCTTCTCTATTGCAACGCCTCAAAAGCCTCAGCCTGGTCACCCAGATCCTTATCGGCCTGATTGCCGGCATCGCCCTCGCGCTGTTCGCGCCGGAAGCGGCCAAAGGCACGGCCTTCATCGGCAAGGTGTTCGTCTCGGCCCTGAAAGCCGTGGCGCCGATCCTGGTGTTCGTGCTGGTCATGGCCTCGATCGCCAACCACAAGCACGGTCAGGAAACCCACATCCGGCCGATCCTGTTCCTGTATCTGCTGGGCACCTTCGCCGCCGCCGTGGTCGCGGTGATCGCCAGCATGATGTTCCCGTCGCATCTGGTGCTGTCCACCGACAACATCGCGGTGAGCGCGCCGGGCGGCATCAGTGAAGTGCTGCAAAGCCTGTTGCTGAGCGTGGTCGACAACCCGGTGAGCGCACTGATGAACGCCAACTTCATCGGCATTCTGGCCTGGGCCATCGGCATGGGCGTGGCGATCCGGCACGCGGGCGACACTACCCGCGAAGTGCTGGGTGATCTGTCCAACGGCGTGACAGTGATTGTCCGGGTCGTGATCCGTTTTGCGCCGCTGGGTATTTTCGGCCTGGTGGCATCGACCCTGGCCACCTCCGGATTTGGTGCATTGATCGGTTATGCGCATCTGCTGGCAGTGCTGCTCGGCTGCATGCTGTTCGTGGCGCTGGTGATGAACCCGCTGATCGTGTTCTGGAAGCTGCGTCGCAACCCTTATCCACTGACACTTCAGTGCCTGCGCGAAAGCGGCATCACCGCGTTCTTCACCCGCAGCTCGGCGGCGAACATTCCGGTCAACCTGGAATTGAGCAAGCGTCTGGGCCTGCATGAAGACACCTACTCGGTATCGATCCCGCTCGGCGCCACCATCAACATGGCGGGTGCGGCAATCACCATCACCGTGCTGACCCTCGCCGCCGTGCACACCCTGGGCATTGCGGTGGACATCCCGACCGCAATCCTGCTCAGCGTCGTCGCCGCGATCTGTGCCTGCGGCGCCTCGGGCGTGGCCGGTGGCTCGCTGCTGCTGATTCCGCTGGCCTGCAGCCTGTTTGGCATCCCGAGCGAAATCGCCATGCAGGTGGTGGCAGTCGGCTTCATCATCGGCGTGCTGCAGGATTCGGCCGAGACGGCGCTGAACTCCTCCACCGACGTGCTGTTCACCGCCGCCGCGTGCCTGGGCGAAGAGCAGAAAGCCCAGCGTCCGGCGTAAAAACCCGGCGCAACAAAAAGCCCGCCAAGGCGCAAACCTTGGCGGGCTTTTTGTTACAGAACGTTTTAGAACGCGCCCATGTAATCGCGCTTGCCCACTTCCACACCGTTGTGACGCAGCAGGGCGTAGGTGGTGGTGACGTGGAAGAAGAACTGCGGCAAGCCGTAGCTCAACAGGTAAGCCTGGCCGCTGAAGCGCTTCTCTTTCGGGGTGCCCGGGCGAGTCACGATCTCGATGCCTTCCTTGCCATTGATCTGCTCTGGCTTGATCTCGCCGATGAAGGCCAGAACCTTGGCGATCAGCGCTTGCAGCTCGACGAAGGTGGTTTCGGTGTCGTCATATTTCGGGATTTCGATTTCGGCCAGACGCGAGGACACGCCCTTGGCGAAGTCCACGGCGATCTGCACTTGACGCACCAGCGGAAACATGTCCGGGTACAGACGCGCTTGCAGGAAGGCGTTCGGGTCGATGTTTTTCTCGGTGGCGTGGGCTTCAGCCTTTTTCAGCACATCGCTCACGGCGTTGAGCATTTGTTGGAAAACCGGGACGGATGCGGCGTACAGGGAAATGGTCATGGCAGTCTCACGTGGTGGCTGGGTGAATCGTGGGGGCGATTATAGCCATGCTCGCATGGCGGCGCGGCTTGTCTTTTATCCAGCAAGGATTAGGCTAGGCGCCTTCGACTGCAGAGGGAACGCGCGATGACCACAGAACTTGAAACCGCCACCAACGAACCCCGGCTCAACGCCACGGAAATCCGCATTCTGGGTTCGCTGATCGAGAAACAGGCCACCAGCCCGGAAACCTATCCGTTGACCCTCAATGCGCTGGTATTGGCCTGCAACCAGAAAACCAGCCGCGAACCGGTGATGACCCTGACCCAGGGCCAGGTCGGCCAGAGCCTGCGCGCCCTCGAAAGCCGTGGTTTCGCCAAACTGGTGATGGGCAGTCGCGCCGACCGCTGGGAGCACAAGGTCGACAAGGCGCTGGAACTGGTGCCGGCGCAATTGATTCTGACCGGGTTGATGTTCTTGCGCGGCCCGCAGACCGTCAACGAACTGCTGACCCGCAGCGGTCGCATGCATGAATTCGAAGACGCCGAACAAGTGGTGCATCAGTTGGAACGTCTGATCGCACGGGAGCTGGCGGTGTTGATTCCGCGTCAGGCCGGCCAGCGCGAAGATCGTTACACCCATGCACTGGGCGATCCGGCGGACATCGAGGCGATTATCGCGGCGCGGCAGAACCCGAGTGATCGCGGCACGGCCAGCGGCGTGTCAGTGGAGCGCATCGAAGAGCTGGAAGCGCGGATTGCGGCGCTGGAAGAGCGTCTGGCCCGCCTCGAAGAATAAGCGCGTCGGGGCGGCGTTATTCGCCGTCCCAGTAATCCACCCCGTCCGACTGCCGCGCCACCGCGACGAATCCCGAGGCATTGCCTTCGGCATCGACATTGAAGTTGTCCATCACCGCGTATTTGTTCGAGTCCGGGTACTCGCAGATTTCCGGTTGCTGCTGGGTGCTGACGGCCAGATAGCGCAGTTCCGCAGCACTGGTGTTGATGATTTGATGCGCCGCTTCAGGGCCGCCCGGCGGGCAGGCGATCACGTCGCCGGCGCGGATCGGGAAACGTTCGGCACCCAGGCGCACTTCCCCTTCCCCGGCCACCACGTAAAACATTTCCTCATTCACCCGATGACTGTGAAACGGACTGCCACGCATGCCCGGTGGCAGCGCATACAGCCGATAACCGAGCTTCTGCGCGCCCAATTGCTGGCCGACCCGGGCGAACCGTTGCTGATATCGCCCGGCGGTTTCACCCTCGGGGGCCAATGATTCGGGAAGCGGTTCGAGTTCGACGTCATTCAGGTTGAGAATGGGCGGATGCATGCAAACCTCGGCTTTTGTGAAGGGCAAGTCTGTGCTTGCTGATCCGGCAGTATAGGCAACGGCAAATCCGGGCGGATTCACCGTTGTTCAGGCGCTATCAACTGCGGGCGAACGCCACCGCCGCATCGAACTGCTCGACCGTCGGCCGCACGCCGGTGTACAGCACGAACTGCTCCAGCGCCTGGATCGCGATCACTTCCAGCCCGGTGATCACTTTTTTGCCTTCGGCACGACCGCGCACGATCAGCGGGGTTTCCGAGGGGATCGCCACCACATCGAACACGGTGTCGGCAGACTTGATCACATCCACGTCAAAGGAAAGCTGCCCTGCTTCCGGGCCACCGTCCATCCCCACCGGCGTGACGTTGATCAGCATCCGCGGGCGCTCGTCACCCAGTTCTGCCTGCCAGCGATAACCCAAAGAATCCGCCAGCGCACGGCCGGCGCGCTCGTTGCGGGCGACGATCAAACCGTTTTTGTAACCGCCATCGCGCAAGGCACTCGCCACCGCCTTGGCCATACCGCCGCTGCCGCGCAGGGCGAAAGTCGTGTCCTTGGGCACCGCGTGGGTTTCCAGCAACTGGGCGATGGCAATGTAATCGGTGTTGTAGGCCTTGAGATGGCCGTTGGTGTTGACGATGGTGTTGATCGACTGAATCGCTGCCGCCGACGCATCCAGCTCATCGACCAGCGCAATGCTGGCTTCCTTGAACGGCATCGACACGCCGCAACCGCGAATCCCCAGTGCGCGGATCCCGCCGACCGCACCGGGCAGGTCCTGGCTGCTGAATGCCTTGTAGTAGAAATTCAGGCCCAGTTGTTCATACAAATGGTTATGAAAACGCAGACCGAAATTCCCGGGACGCCCAGACAGGGACATGCACAATTGGGTGTCTTTGTTGGGGTTCATCTGCATGGGAGGCTCCTTCGAATGCACTTTCGGATGGACGGGATTAGCCAGGCCATCGGGTTCTGAACGATCATAAGGCGGTCTGTTCCGGGCATCACAGCCGATGGCAGAAGTCCGGTAAACAAACCGGTACAGACCTTACACAAAATTTACCCAGCGGCCGTGCTGTTTTTCAAAATGTTGCTGTCTTAGAAGTATCCCCGCGCCATTCCGGGCCTGTTGCAGGTCCGGACGCCGGGTCGAAGAACCGAGGAATTATCATGATTCGTAAACTCCCCATCGTGGCCTTGTTGATTGGTGCATTCGCGATCACGGGTCAGGCAGAAGCCCACGGCGGTGGCTGGCAGGGCCCGGCGGTATTTGGTGCGATCGTCGGCTCGGCCATCATCGGCTCGGCGCTCATCAACCAGGATCGGCCGGTGTACGTCCAACAGCCTGTTTACGCTCAACCGGCTCCGGTCTATGTGCAGCAACCGCCGCCACCGGTCTACTATCAGCCGGCCCCGGTCTATGTGCAGCAACCGGTCTACGTCCAACCGGCCCCGGTGTATTACGGCCCGCCGCGCGGTTATTACGGTCGGCCACACTACTACGGTGGCCCGCGCTGGTAACCGGTACACGAAGCCCCGCTTGATAGCGGGGCTTTTTCTTGCGCGCATATTACTGCCGGCGGAAAAGCCAACCGTCCGTCGGCCAAGGTCTGAAAAAATCTCGCCAAGGTCGCTGTGGGGACAGTTTGAACCGTTAAAGTCGGCATGATGGACTCGACCGTCGGGGGCAAAACACAAACGGTCATCTATTTGTCATGACGGAACCGCACTCTGAATCCGTCCGCATACAACAGGTTGATAACAACAAGGACGACTTGAATGCCAACACAGAATCCGCACCGCATCGTCGGCTTATGCACCTCGAGCAAGGTCTACAACGCCCTGACCGAACTCAAGCACCTGGAAGGCCACCGCACCGCGAAATTTCTCTCGCTGCTGGCGGAAAACCTGGTGCGCAAGGGTTTTCTCAACGAACACGAAATCGTGCACATGCTCGATCAAGTGGTGGATTGAGCCAGTCCTCACTGGCGTCAATGACCACTATCGAAAGCGTTGATTGTCCCTGAAACGGCCAATTGCCTAAGGTAGCCCCATCGATTGATGGAGGTACTTTTCATGGCTCAGGTTCAAATCATGTCCGTTATCGGCAGCGCCGTACCCGCCTCGCTCAGAGAACTGGGCCTGCTCGCCTGCTGGTATCTGGTGCGCGACGGCGAGCCGGTCAGCGGCCCGCTCACATCCCTGCCAGCGGCGCAGGCGCTGTCGCAGCAACTGCTCAACGGCCCGTTCAAGGCTTAAGGCAGCTGCACTTTCGGCTTGCTTTCGATGAACAGCGCCCAACTCGACATGAACAGCGCCGCGATCAGCGGCCCGATCACGAAACCGTTGAGGCCGAACACCGCCAGCCCGCCCAGGGTCGAGATCAGGATCATGTAGTCCGGCATCCGGGTGTCTTTGCCCACCAGGATCGGGCGCAGCAGGTTGTCCACCAGACCGATGACGAATACCCCGAACAATCCCAGCACCACGCCCTGCCAGATCATCCCGCTGAGCAGGAAGTAAATGGCGACCGGCACCCAGACAATCCCGGCGCCCACCGCCGGTAGCAACGACAGAAACGCCATCAGAACCGCCCAGAGCAACGCGCTGGGAATGTCGAGAAACCAGAAAATCGCCCCGCCCAGCGCACCTTGAGTGATCGCCACCAGCAGATTGCCCTTCACCGTGGCGCGTACCACGCGATTGAATTTCAACTGCAAGCGACGCTTGTGATGCTCCTCCAGCGGTATCGCTGTGCGCACCTTGCGCGCCAGTTCGGCGCCGTCGCGCAGGAAGAAAAACAACAGGTACAACATGATGAAAAAACTCACCACGAATTCGAACGTGCCCTGGCCGAAACTGAACGCCTGGCTTGCCAGCACCTGACTGCCCTGCATGGCGGCCTTGACGATCTTCTCGCGCAAGGCATTGAGCTCGCCCATGCCGAAGCGGTCGAGCAGGTGCTGAAAGTAAGGCGGCAGGCTGTGCTTGAACTGCGCCAGATAGGCGCCGATATCGAGCTTGCCGCTTTCGATATTGTCGTAGAGCGTCGCCCCTTCCTGCACCAGCAGCACACTGAGGACGATCACCGGCAAGATCGCGATCACCAGGCAGATGCTCAAGGTACACAGGGATGTGAGATTGCGTTGCCAGCCGAATTTCAGTTGCAACTGGCGCTGCATCGGTGCGAACAGGATGCCGAGGATCACCGCCCAGAAAACCGCGCCGTAGAACGGCAGCAGGATCCAGATAAAGGCGACCGTCACCAGAAACAACAGCACGGTGAGGGATTTGAATTGCAGACTCTTTTGGTTCATGTCCGGTCCAGGTCAGTCAGGCGCCACCCGCGCCCGTCCCGTTTAGTCAGCCAGCGTCAGCGCGAGTGCCCTGTTTCTTCATGGAGCATAGATCCAGATCAATAAACCCTCGGCGCAACTGCTCTACCCTGCCGCGCTTTTGCGACCGACGCCGCCATGACGACCTCCTTCACCCCCGAACTGCTCGCCCCCGCCGGCACCCTGAAAAACATGCGCTACGCCTTCGCCTACGGGGCCGATGCGGTGTATGCCGGCCAGCCGCGCTACAGCCTGCGGGTGCGCAACAACGAGTTCGATCACGCCAACCTGGCGCTCGGCATTCGTGAAGCCCAGGCCCAGGGCAAGCGCTTCTACGTGGTGGTCAACATCGCGCCGCACAACGCCAAGCTGAAAACCTTCCTCAAGGACCTGGCGCCGGTGATCGAGATGGCGCCGGACGCGCTGATCATGTCCGACCCGGGCCTGATCATGCTGGTGCGCCGGCACTTCCCGCAGATGCCGATCCACCTGTCGGTGCAGGCCAACACGGTGAACTGGGCGAGCGTCGAATTCTGGCAACAACTGGGCTTGAGCCGGATCATCCTGTCCCGTGAATTGTCGCTGGAAGAAATCGGCGAAATCCGCGAGCAAGTGCCGGGCATGGAACTGGAAGTGTTCGTCCACGGCGCGCTGTGCATGGCCTACTCCGGCCGCTGCCTGCTCTCGGGTTACATGAACAAGCGCGACGCCAATCAGGGCACCTGCACCAATGCCTGCCGCTGGAAATACTCGGCGCAGGAAGCCAGCGAAAACCATCTCGGCGAAATCGTGCAGACCTTCGAACCGCAACCGACCCTCGGCCTCGGCGCCCCCACCGATCAGGTCTTCCTGTTGCAGGAAGCCAACCGTCCCGGCGAGCTGATGCCGGCCTTCGAAGACGAACACGGCACCTACATCATGAACGCCAAGGACCTGCGCGCCGTGCAGCACGTCGAACGCCTGACCCGCATGGGCGTGCACTCACTGAAGATCGAAGGCCGGACCAAATCGCACTTCTATTGCGCGCGTACCACCCAGGTCTATCGCCGGGCCATCGACGATGCGGCGGCCGGCCGCGAATTCGACCGCAGCCTGATGACCGATCTGGAATCCCTCGCTCAGCGCGGTTACACCGAAGGCTTCCTGCGCCGCCATGTGCACGACGAATACCAGAACTATCAGAACGGCAGCTCAGTGTCGGAGCGTCAGCAGTTTGTGGGCGAACTGACCGGCGAGCGGCGGGATCGTCTGGCCGAGGTCAAGGTGAAGAACCGCTTTGCCGTGGGCGATCATCTGGAACTGATGACGCCCAAGGGCAATTTCCATTTTGATCTGCATGAACTGCAGAACCTTAAAGGCGAAGCCATCGACGTGGCGCCGGGGGACGGGCACACGGTGTATCTGCCGATTCCGGATGCGGTGGATCTGCGGTTCGGGTTATTGATGCGCGATGTGGATAAGGACTGAGAAAGCTCCGCGTTATTCCTTTGGTTTACCCCTGAGCCGAAAACCGGTCGCGACTATTGCTCAGGTGCAGCCACATCGCCGCACGCGCCGCTTCCGAATCCTGGCGTTTGATTGCGTTGAAAATCGCCTCATGTTCCAGGTTCGCCAGTTGCCCGAGCTTGCTCAAATCCACCGCCCCGCGCTCGGCCGCGTTGACCCGAGTGCGCGGAATCATTGCGCTGCCCAAGTGCTGCATAATTTCGGTGAAGCAGACATTGCCGGTGGCTTCGGCAATCAACAGGTGGAAGCGCCGGTCGGCTTCAACGCAGCTGTCGTTGTTGGCCAATAGACGCTGATAGTCATCGAGTGCCTGACGCATCTGCTCCAGCTGCTGTTCGGTGCGGCGCTGCGCGGCCAGCGCCGCCGCTTGCGTCTCCAGCCCCATGCGCAATTCGAGAATGCTGCGCACCCCCAGCGCGGTGTCGACATTCAGTCGCAACCCCTGCTCCTGTGCGCGTTCGATCACGAACGTGCCGATGCCGTGCCGCGTCTCCACCAGCCCCGACGCCTGCAATTTGGAAATCGCCTCGCGCAC
This sequence comes from Pseudomonas sp. B7, assembly GCF_016735645.1. Taxonomy (NCBI): domain Bacteria; kingdom Pseudomonadati; phylum Pseudomonadota; class Gammaproteobacteria; order Pseudomonadales; family Pseudomonadaceae; genus Pseudomonas; species Pseudomonas sp. B7. Next base: position 18,189 of record NZ_JAERRE010000013.1, on the reverse strand, counting down.
GACGGTGCGGCTGACGCCGTGTTCCTGAACGATCGAGTTTTCCGACGGCAACTTGTCACCGGGCAGCATCTGACCGAGCAGGATGCTCTGGGTCAGTTTTTCCACCAGGTCATGGGCCAGGTTGTGCGCGCGTTTGCGGGCGGGGGCGTCGATGTCGTCTTGCATGGTCGGTTCCGGTGATCGGGGCAGACCGATCGTAGCACTGGCGGCAATGACTTGTATGAGCTCCTATGAATTCCGGGATTCAGCTTGTATGACAACACTCAATTTTAGACAGACATTCTTCCATTTCGCCGGGCAATTACTCCACGATCACTGGCGTAAAACTCTACATCACACCTGATAGAACCTCTATAAAACCCAACAAAAACGGGATTTAAAATCTGAAAAAGCATAAAAACCGCTCCCCGTAGACAAATTTGATTGAGCACTCCCGCTTGTAGGACAAAAAAATCTAGTTGTATGATGTCTATCAACAACGCAACACCAGACACACCCCGCATAAAAATAACGAGTGGGAGAAAACCAAGTGAAATCATCCATCGCCGGGATGAACGAGGGCGCCGATTCGGTGCTGTCCTCCGCCATTGCCAAAGTCAAACGCCACGTCCTGCCGCTGTTCGTCATCATGTTCATCGTCAATTACATTGACCGGGTGAACATCGGTTTCGTCCGTACCCACATGGAACACGACCTCGGCATCGGTGCCGCGGCCTACGGTTTCGGTGCCGGTCTGTTCTTCATCGGTTACGCGCTGTTCGAAGTCCCTTCCAACATGTTGCTGCAAAAGGTCGGCGCGCGAATCTGGCTGACCCGCATCATGCTCACCTGGGGCCTGGTCGCCGCCGGCATGGCGTTCATCCAGAACGAAACCCACTTCTACATCCTGCGTTTTCTGCTCGGCGTGGCCGAGGCCGGGTTCTTTCCCGGGGTGATCTACTACTTCACCCGCTGGTTGCCGGGGGCCGAACGCGGCAAGGCGATTGCGATTTTCTTGAGCGGTTCGGCCGTGGCCTCGCTGATTTCCGGCCCGTTGTCTGGTCTGTTGCTGCAGATCGAAGGTCTCGGCATGCACGGCTGGCAGTGGATGTATTTCATTGAAGGGATGTTCTCGGTCGGCCTGTGCGTATTCGTCTGGTTCTGGCTCGACGCCAAACCTCACGATGCGAAATGGCTGACCCGCGCCGAGCAGGATGCACTGGTCAAAGCCATCGACGATGAGCAGAAGGCCCGCGAAGCTGCGACCCCGATCCGGCCGTCGCTGGGCAAACTGCTCAAGGATCGCCAGATCATCCTGTTCTGCCTGATCTACTTCTTCATTCAATTGACGATCTACGCCGCGACGTTCTGGCTGCCGAGCATCATCAAGAAGATGGGCGAAATGAGTGACTTCCAGGTCGGCCTGTTCAACTCGATTCCGTGGTTGCTGTCGATCATCGGCATGTACGCGTTCGCCTCGTTCTCGGCGAAGTGGAAACACCAGCAGGCGTGGGTCGCCACTGCATTGCTGATCGCCGCTGCGGGGATGTTCATGTCCACCACCGGCGGGCCGATCTTCGCTTTTGTCGCAATCTGCTTTGCTGCGCTGGGTTTCAAATCCGCGTCCTCGCTGTTCTGGCCGATCCCGCAGGCCTATCTCGATGCGCGGATCGCCGCTGCCGTCATCGCGTTGATCAACTCGGTGGGCAACCTCGGCGGTTTCGTCGCTCCGACCACATTCGGCTTGCTGGAACAACACACCGGTTCGATCCAGGGCGGCCTCTATGGTCTGGCCGCGACCTCGATCATCGCCGCGATCATCGTGTTCGCCGCCCGCATGACACCCAAATCCGCCCCTGACGTCGCCGTGGCCGATGCCGCGCCGAAACACGCCTGAATCCGCTTGAAAGGACAATCCCAAATGACCGCACACGACATCGCCAAAGCCCCGATCATCACCGAGATGCAAGTCATCCCGGTCGCCGGCCACGACGGCATGCTGCTCAACCTGAGCGGCGCCCACGGGCCGTTTTTCACCCGCAACATCGTCATCCTCAAGGACAACGCCGGCCACACCGGGGTCGGTGAAGTGCCCGGCGGCGAACGTATCCGCCAGACCCTAGAAGACGCCCGCAGCCTGGTGGTCGGCAGCCCGATCGGCACCTACCAGAAGATCCTCAACCAGGTGCGCCAGACTTTCGCCGACCGCGACGCCGGAGGCCGTGGCCTGCAAACCTTCGACCTGCGCATCACCATTCACGCGGTCACCGGCCTGGAAGCCGCCCTGCTCGACCTGCTCGGCCAGCACCTCGACGTGCCGGTGGCCGCATTGCTCGGCGAAGGTCAGCAACGCGATGAAGTGAAGATGCTCGGTTATCTGTTCTACGTGGGCGATCGCCGGGAGACCGACCTCGCATACCGCAGCGAACCGGATGCCGACAACGACTGGTTCCGCGTGCGTCACGAGAAAGCCATGACCGCCGACGCCGTGGTCCGTCTGGCCGAGGCTGCGCACGCGCGTTATGGGTTCAAGGACTTCAAGCTCAAGGGCGGCGTACTTAGCGGCGATGCGGAAATCGAAGCAGTGACCGCACTGGCCGAACGCTTCCCCGACGCCCGCATCACCCTCGATCCGAACGGCGCGTGGTCACTGAAAGAAGCGATCCGTCTGTGCCGCGATCAGCATCATGTACTCGCTTACGCCGAAGACCCGTGCGGTGCAGAAAACGGTTATTCGGGACGTGAAGTGATGGCCGAGTTCCGTCGCGCCACCGGCCTGAAAACTGCGACCAACATGATCGCCACCGACTGGCGCGAAATGGGCCACGCGATCCAGTTGCAGTCAGTCGACATTCCGCTGGCCGACCCGCACTTCTGGACCATGCAGGGTTCGGTGCGCGTGGCGCAAATGTGCCACGAATGGGGCCTGACCTGGGGCTCGCACTCCAACAACCATTTCGACATTTCCCTGGCGATGTTCACCCACGTCGCGGCCGCCGCACCGGGCGACATCACCGCCATCGACACCCACTGGATCTGGCAGGACGGCCAGCGCCTGACCAAGGCACCGCTGCAAATCGTCAACAGTTGTGTGCAGGTGCCGAAGAAGCCGGGGCTGGGCGTGGAACTGGACATGGATCAGGTGGCCAAGGCCCACGAACTCTATAAAGGCATGGGGCTCGGCGCGCGGGATGACAGTGTGGCGATGCAGTTTCTGATTCCGGGCTGGACGTTCGATAACAAGAAGCCATGTCTGGTGCGCTAGGCCTGCGCAACCTCCAGCAACCAGTGCCTGAACGCCGCCATCGCCGACGTCTCCGGCCGTGACTGCAAGCGCGTCAGCCAATAGCTGCCGGTGGTGATTTCAATGGCAAAGGGTTGGCGGATCAGATCCGCCGCCAGTTGCCGGGCAAACATCAACGGCGGCGCCAGTGCCACCCCGCCGCCCTGCAACGCCGCCTCCATCATCGCCAGCGACGAGTCGAACACGATGCTCTGGGGCGGCGCGGCATGGGTCGCAAGACCGGCCGCATGAAACCACTCCGGCCACTCATCGGTGCGATAGGAACGCAGCAAACGCTGCTGCAAAAGATCCCCCGGCGTGTGCAGTTGCCGGGCGATTTCCGGCACGCAAAGCACCGACAACGGCGCCTCCAGCAAACGGGTCGCCTCGATACCGTGCCACGCCCCGGCGCCAAACCGGATCGCGTAATCCAGCCCTTCGGCGGCCACGTCCACCCGATTGTTGTTGGTCGACAGCCGCAAATCTATGAGCGGATGTTTCGCCTGAAAATCCGCCAGCCTCGGCAACAACCAGCCCACCGCGAAAGTGCCCACCGCGCCGACCGTGAGCATTTCCCGATATTGCCCGCCCGCCAGACGCTCGAGCATCTGCGCGATATGATCGAATGACGTGGTCAGCACCGGCAGCAGGGTTTCGCCTTCGCCGGTCAGCATCAACCCACGGGGCAGGCGTTTGAACAGGATCACGCCGAGTTGCGCTTCCAGACTTTTGACCTGATGGCTGACGGCCGCCTGGGTCACGCACAACTCCACGGCGGCGCGAGTAAAGCTCAAATGACGCGCAGAGGCTTCGAAGGCACGTAACGCATTCAAGGGCAATTGAGGTCGAATCATGCCAAGTCCCAAATTTTTCTAATGGCTCGTCCGAATTTTCATCGTTTGTCGAAAGACAGCGGACTGCCTAGATTTGGCGGCGCCGATCAGCAGCCCAATGAAAAAACGCTCGCAGTGTAGCGGGATAACACCATCAACACTCATGGAGAGTGGTTCAAACATGTCTTCGACCAACCTGAGAAAACTCAAGTCCTACAGCGCTTTCGGACTTTTCTTCAGCGCCGCCACCTGTCTGGCAGCCCCACAAACCGACGATCAGTTACAGGCGCTGGTCAAGGCCACCGTGACCCCGGTCATGCAGCAACAGGACATCGCGGGACTGGCCGTAGCCGTGACCGTCAATGGCAAGGCGCATTACTTTAACTACGGTGTCGCCGACAAAAGCACCGGGCAGGCAGTGAGTGAAAACACCCTGTTCGAAATCGGCTCGGTAAGCAAAACCTTCACCGCGACCCTCGCCGCCTACGCCCAGGCCAGCGGCAAACTGCAACTCTCCGACAAGGCCAGCCAGCACTGGCCCGAACTGAAAGGCAGCGCCTTCGACCACATCAGCCTGCTGCAACTGGGCACGTACAGCGCCGGGGGGCTGCCGCTGCAATTCCCGGATGCTGCGGATTCTGCCGACAAGATGCTCGGCTATTACCAACAGTGGAAACCGACGTATCCGGCCGGCAGCCATCGCCTGTATTCCAACCCGAGCATCGGCCTGTTCGGTTATCTGGCGGCGAAAAGCCTCGGCCAGCCGTTCAATCAGGCCATGACCGAAACCCTGCTGCCGAAACTCGGGCTCAAGCACACCTTCCTGTCGGTGCCCGCGTCTGAACAAAAGCTCTACGCCCAAGGCTATGACAAGAACAACAAACCGATTCGAGTCAGCCCCGGCGCCCTCGATTCCGAAGCCTACGGCGTGAAAACCAGCGCCGCCGACCTGCTGCAATACGTCCAGGCCAACCTCGACACCGCCAAACTCGAAACGCCTCTGCAAAAAGCCATCGCCCTCACCCACACCGGATACTACACCGTCGGCGACATGACCCAGGGGCTGGGCTGGGAACGCTACGCCTACCCGATCAGCCTCGACCGCCTGCTGGACGGCAACTCGACGCCAATGGCCATGGATGCGCACAAGGTCAAATGGCTGAATCCGCCACAGCCTGAACCGGCGAACGTGCTGCTGAACAAGACCGGTTCCACCGGGGGTTACGGCGCCTACGTCGCATTCGTGCCGTCGAAGAAAGTCGGGATCGTGATTCTGGCGAACCGCAATTACCCGAATGGAGAGCGGGTGAAGATTGCGCACAGGATTCTGGGGGAATTGACCCGGTAACCACGCCATAAAAAACGGGCGACCTGAGAAGGTCGCCCGTTTTTCTTTTCTGATCACCCCTGAATCAGAACATCAATCATCCGGCATTTCCGGCGGCTTGGCCGGTTTCGTCGGCTTTACCGGCTTAGTCCCTTTCGCACCCTTGGCCGGTGCCGGTTCTGCAGCAGCCGGGGCCGTGACCACGGTGGAAGTGGTTTCTTTCTCGGCGGCAGGCAACGCATCAATCGTGTCGAAGATTTTCTTCAGATCGACCGCCGCCGCTTCATCCCCCGAAGCCGTCAGTTTGGTCTCGCCATCCTTGCCCACCAGGAAGACTTTCGGATACGCCCCGGCGCCCAGCTTCAGCGAGCGCAGCAGCGCCATGGTTTGCTGCTGCTCGAGGCTTTTGCCATCGACCTGACCGCTCATGCTCAGGATGGTGTAAACCTTGATCTTGCGGTCGGCGATGCCTTGTTTGTTGGCCGGGTCGTCCAGCGCTTTTTTCAGGCTGACCCAATAAGAATCGACCGTACTGGAAGCGATCACGATCACCGGGCGGTTGATGCCCTTGTCGACGTCCAGAGGGGAATCGCCGTCGGCGGCGAACAGGGGGCCGGCAATCGCCAGCAAGAGTGTCAGGGTCAGTGACCTGATGAGCATGCGCATCTCCTTTTGATATCCACGCTCTAATGATTGCGCATCGCGGCGATTGTTCCGGGGGCTGCCCGGCAAAAGTGTTTCGCCTTGCCCAAAGCTTAGGTCAGCACCGATTTTGCGCAACCGGTCGGGCGCGATCATGTCGCGCATTTGATTACCTTTTATGACCGCATTAGGGTGGCTGTTCAACCTGTGAAATGGAGTTCAACGCGCATGCACATCGACTACCTCTGCCATCACCCGCAACTGATCGAGGAACTGGCTGAACTCAACTTCAAGGAATGGGGCCAATACAAACCCGAAGACACCCTCGCCAGCCGCACCGAACGTATGCGCGCCGCCTGCGGCAAAGGTGCGATTCCCAGCGTGGTGGTGGCGATCGAAGACGGAAAACTGCTCGGCGGTGCGCTGCTGATCGACAGCGATATGGATGCCCGTCCGCAATTGACGCCGTGGCTGGCCGGGGTCTACGTGAAGGCCGAACAGCGTGGTCGCGGCATCGCCTCGCAACTGGTCAACCGCATCGTCGAGGAAGCTGCCGCACTGGGCGTGCCGCAGTTGTACCTGTACACCGATGCCGCGCAGTCGCTGTATGCGCGGCTGGGTTGGGAGGTGCTGGAAGAAACGGAGTACGACGGATTGCCGGTGACGGTGATGAAACGGGCGCTTGATCAGAACGCCAGCTTGTAACCGATCAACACCAGCATCGTCGCCAGGCACGGGCGCAGCAGTTCATCGGAGACGCGGCCGGTCAGGTGGCTGCCGAGCCAGATGCCCGGCAGCGAGCCGACCAACAGAAAGCCCAGCACGCCCCAATCCATGTTGCCCATGCTCGCGTGGCCGAGGCCGGCGACCAGGGTCAGCGGTACGGCGTGGGCGATTTCGGTGCCGACCAGGCGGCGGGTCGGCAGCAGCGGATAGAGGATGAACAGTGCGACGGTGCCGAGGGCGCCGGCGCCGATGGAGGTCAGGGCGACCATGGTGCCGAGGATCAGACCGGTGATCACGGTCATGACATTCAGGCGCGCACCGCTGGGGTTGTAGTTGCCGCCGGCGCGTTTATGGGCGAATTCCAGCAGGCGCTTCTTGAACAGAATCGCCAGCGCCGTGGCGAACAGCACGAAGCCCAGCGCTTGCTTGATGATGGCGTTCATCGCGTCCGGGGCGGTGTGCAAGGTGCTGAGGAACCACAAGGTCATCGCCACCGCCGGAACACTGCCCAGGGTCAGCCAGCCGGTGATGGCCCAGTCGATGTTCTTGTTCTTCCTGTGCACCAGCACGCCACTGGATTTGGTGATGGCCGCGTACAGCAGATCCGTGCCCACCGCCGTGGCCGGATTGATGCCGAACCACAGCAGGATCGGCGTCATCAACGAACCGCCGCCGACACCGGTCATGCCGACGATGAACCCCACCACCAGCCCGGCAATCACCAGGCCGAAATTTGCCAATTCCATTAAGACGTCCAGACAAACCACAGGAAAAATCCGGCCCGCAGCATAACCAGTTTTCTTATAACGCCCTATATCGATCGGATCTATCGTTATGCCATTTCACTGCACGGGCAAAAAATTCAAAAACAGCAGGCTCTGGGCGTAATTCAGTCCGATGCGCCGGTAGCGCTCGTCGAGCATCTGGGTCAGCAGATCCAGACGCGCCACGACTTTGCCGAACTCCGTGGCGAAACTCAGGTTGCTGCCCTCCTCGGAAATCTCATTGGAAAACAGCAGCGGCTGGCCATCCTTGTTCTGCCGCTGGGCGAGGATCCAAGTGGCTTTCTCGATGTTGCGCGCGGCGTTGTTGACGAAGGTCGGGTTGATCGCATCGGTCATGTAGAACTCGGTGCGGTTGCCGTGGGCGGTGACCAGCATGCTGCCGATCGCATAGATGAACGCGCCGACCCGGTCGCCGAGGAATTCCGGGCTCATGGCATAGCTCAGCGCTGCCAGATCCTTTTTGCCGCCGAGGGTCGGCAAGGGTTGCTGTTGCTCGATGGCCAGTCGCACCTGCTTGACCGCCGTGCGAATGTCGAGAAAACCGGATTTGCGCAGTTCTTCCGGGTTACGCAAATACAACTTGCCCATCAAGCGATAGAGGCTGTCGAGGTTGTCGCGCATCGCCAGCGTAGCCATGCGGTCGACGCTGGTCTGGAGAAATTCCTGAGGCCTGCCCTCGCGCATCTGGCTGATGAAATTGTTGCCGTCCTGATGGCTGCAACCGCCGAACAGCAGCGTCGACAGGCAGGCCAGCAGCAGGCACGGGCGATGAATGAATGCAGCGATTGGGTGCAAAACTCTCGGCATGAATTCTTTGACGGACACGTTCCTGTGCAGCGGAAGTCACCGCAACCTGGCCATGGATAGAGCCGGGGATTTCGCAAAAGTGCGGTGCCAGGGTGGATTCCCGACCTTCGGTGCTGGTTGCCTTTTTCATTTAGTCGGACTTTATTTTTGCAATAAATGCTAAATCCGCTATAAACCTTCATTAACACCATAATTAGCATGACTATTTATCGATTTTCAAAACAACAACAAAAAGGAAGGTCAACCCATGCTTCAATCCCGACACTCACTCTGCGGCCTCGGACTGTCCCTGATGATCGCCACCCTCTCCGCCCAGGCCGCCGGCCTGACCAGCGAACACAAAGCCTTCGGCAAAACCAATGACGGCACGCCCGTCGAGCAATACATCCTGCGCAACAGCCACGGCATGCAGGCCACGGTCATCACCTACGGCGCGACCTTGCAGGCGCTGCAGGTGCCGGACAAACACGGCAAGCTCGACGACATCGTCCTCGGCTTCGACGATGTGCAGGGTTACCAGAAAGGCACCGCGTACTTCGGCGCAACCATCGGCCGCTTCGGCAATCGCCTGGCCGACGGCGCTTTCGAACTCGACGGCAAGCGCTACCAAGTGCCGCAGAACGACAAGACCAACGCCTTGCACGGCGGCACTCAGGGCTTCGACAAAAAGGTCTGGAAGGCGAAAGAAACCAAGGACAAGGATTCGGTCGGCGTGACCCTGACCTACCTGTCGACAGACGGCGAAATGGGCTTCCCCGGCAACCTCACCACCGAAGTGACCTACCGCCTCACCGACAGCAACGAACTGCGCATCGACTACAAGGCCAGCACCGACAAACCGACGGTACTCAACCTGACCAACCACAGCTACTTCAACCTTGCCGGCGCCGGCAATGGCGACATCCTCAAGCAAGTCGCCACCCTGCACGCCAGCCATTACACCCCGGTCACCGCCAAGCTGATCCCGACCGGCGAACTGGCGCCCGTGGCCGGCACACCGATGGACTTCACCAAACCGACCGCCATCGGCCAGCACATCAAGGCCGACCATCCGCAGTTGAAATTCGCTGAGGAGAAACAAGGCGGCTTCGATTTCAACTGGGCGCTGGACACCAAGGGTGACGTCAGCAAACTCGCCGCCGAAGTCAGCGACCCGCAATCCGGTCGCCACTTGCAGCTGTACACCAACGAACCGGGCGTGCAGTTCTACACCAGCAACTTCCTCGACGGCACGGTCAAGGGCAAGGGTGGCAAGGTCTATCCGCACTGGGGCGCGTTCACTCTGGAAACCCAGCATTATCCGGACTCGCCGAACCAGCCGAACTTCCCGAGTACCCGACTGGATCCGGGACAGACCTACACGCAGAGCGTGGTGTTGAAGTTCTCCGCGAAGTAAAAGCAAAAGATCGCAGCCTGCGGCACCGCCTACAGGGGAAAATTAATCCTGATGTAGGGCTGCTGCAGGCTGCGATCTTTTTGCTTTTTGAATCCCTGGACTAGCGGCTGCCCACTCTGGATATCGACCGGGGCAAACAGGGGTAAAAGAAACTCAGAAACTCAGCTGATTACGGCGCCTTTCGGGCCACTGGCAATCAGCGCTGCACCACAGGCGGTTTTCATACCGTCCAGTGCGATGGGTGTGCCGTCCACGGTGTAAGTGCTGCTGCCCTCGGCAATCGGGAAAACCCCTTTGCACAATGGGCAACTGACCTTGTGACCGACTCCGGCAATCGGTTTGCCATTGAGATCTGTCCGGGAGAATGCTTCGAGGACCTTGCCACCGTGAGTCGTGGAGTCGCCGAGGCGGATTGCGTCTTTCATGTTGTCACTCCTTTGACCAAGGCCTGTTTATTCGCACTAATGCACGATGCAGACATTCAAGCGTTCTTCAAACATTGCCCTTGATGCGAAATGCATCCTTAAGCGGCACCTCATCATCACCTTCCTCAAGACATCTATAGTCGCTGTCACCCAACGCCGAGAGCAAGGTTTGGTATAGGTTCAATGACTTGAAATTGACCTGAAGCCACAAAACGCTCCCACTTTCATAGATCAATCGAGCGTCATAATCGGCGCTACTGTTGAGCGACTGATCTTTCAGGTAGAAGTCGCCAAGTTGTTGTGCGCGAACACATGCATCGCTGCCCTTTATTTTCTTCATTACTTTGCTGGTAGAGGTTGTGTCGCCGAACACCAGCTTGTATTCATGACTCATGATCCGATACTTAAACAGGCTTCACAAAGCTGTTATTCAACGCGATGAAGTCCACATTCGCGTCATAGTCGAAGTCTTCAACTATATCTTGAAGGTGCATATGCTCAAGACCATTCGTTGACATCTCATACGATGCATTAATAAGAAAAAACACCAAGCTCTCTAATCGTTTGTGGATCAGCAAGAATCGAAACCTCATCCAGCTGAATACTCGCATCACTACCGACAGCGGTCCCGTGCACAGTGAACTCAGTCAGCCTTTTCATAGATTGAGACCTTTATCCCGAAAGCTTTAAAAATTACAACCTTTAAAGGTGACAAATTTATAAAAAGCAAAAGTCATGCTATAACTCTTTTAGTTGTGAGCGGATGGCACTATTCATTGCATAGTACTGCCCAAATAAATCTGTCGAACCAGCCGTTTGAAAGCATTTGAGCAGCCTTTTGAACTGGCTTCGCTTATCATCGATTCGGGAGTAAGGCACTCGAACGTTTCATGCACTGCTTTCCTTGCTATGTCACCAAAACGCTCATTATCAAAATCGCATTCAACAGTTGAAATCATGTATGAGCTTCTTTTGGATCGCCGACCAAATCTTATTACAATGCTTTCATCAAAAATCAGTGCCCCTTCACTTTCATCTTCGGAAAAATAGAACGAAATCCGATTATCGCCTATCTGCCTCAACGCTGCAGCAAATGGCTGCTTTTTCAAAAGAGAAGTCAGCCTCACCCCACATGCAACACCAAGGCCGCCCCCTAACGCCTCACTTACAAAAAAATATTGCTTAAATACAATCGATATTTTTCGACACAAATAAGAAACGCTGTATTCCTTCTCGAAAAAATGAAAATCATCCAGATCCCCGACCAACTCAAAATCGGCATTTAAAAACTCAGACTCAGAGAAACCCTTCAATTCAAAAATATTTGGTTGAAGATTACCCGCTCCTTCTAAAAACAGCGCAATCAGCTTATAAAAATCAGTAGAAATCTTATATCTCCTTATTTACGCGCCATCGGGTTCTTTCCTGCGGCATAGTGCCCACTCAGAAAGGTACCGACCTGAACAAAGGTGACAGATTTATATAATGCAAAAATCATACAAAAATAAATCCCCCATTACTCCACAAATTACAACTGAGGAATATCAATGTTATTTTTGCGAAGAATTGAAGTTATTTTCTCTAAGAACATGGCCGGCAGCTCGCTTGCAGTTCCATAGACATCTACTATTCCGACCTCGACCGCGCTATCCACAATATGACAAAAATCGTCAATATCTTGAGATGGAATCGATTGCCTAAGTTCTTGAGGCATATCATCCCCCCTTCCATTGAGCGGCAATAGCGCCCCCCTTCTCTCCCACTCAGCCAAGTCACGGCCTTCAGGACGACTATTAAGGTGGGCTATCAACTCATCGACCGTCACGTGCTGAATAGACTTTGCTGCGCAATAAGCATTTAAAGATTTCGATGCATAGAGTTGCAAATCTATCGGAGAAAGTTTTAAAAGCCTGTTCGAAAACTCTAACATCAAGAATTTCCTCCGCACCCTAAAGTCAAACTTCTTTACTAAGGGACTACAAACTGAACCAGGCGGCTTGTTAGTGCCATTCACATCACGGACGCCCCCCCTAATTAAAAAACAAACCCGCCCCCACCATTGCGTTCGGCCTTGTGGGGTTTTATCAGAGACAGACCACATTTAAACACTATTAAAAACGCGACCTGCCTCCATGAGGTTAAGAACACTCGCCAACTAATTTATTGGAAGTTGCGACAAAGCATCAACCATCACCCATTCAGCTGTTCCCGCGGTAATACTGCCAAACTCTTCAAAAAAATAAGTCAAATCGTTAGAAAACACATCGAACGCACCATGCCCATATTCGCCAGAAATTTTCGCAATAGCGACATAGTGGCAGGACCTTTTGAGAAGTTCATATACATCATGACTTATGGATAACTCATCATTTTGCAAAAAAGTAGTCAGCATAGGGGCAATGGGTTTATCTACGCTTCGATGCCGTGAGAGCACTTCATATTTTTTGATATCTATTTCGTATTGCCTGTGCGCGCGAACTGCGAGCTCAAACTCCCCATCTTTATCCCTAAACATAAAGAACGGCATATAGCAAAGTTCATTATTTGAAGGCGACTGAAGCCTTCCATCGATATCAATGTAGTAGCAACTAGCAATCAAAGCTTTGATCGCAGCGGAGCCCTGGATGGTTTTATTGAAACCGATAGTGCCTTTTTGATCAACAGAAGCCAACAGTGCAAAATCATCATTAACTTCCGCAGGAATATTTTTAATGCGAGCACTTGAGGTTTTTTTGAAATCATCAAATTTAGCCCGATAACATATAATTTTGTAGTCGTTCACGCTACATCTCTCCCGGATAAGTGAATATTTTTGACTCGCCTTTTTTGTTCATTGCATGAACATGTGGGGAGCTGTGATGCTCCGGGTGCCCCTCTCCGACCATATGAGAGTGACCATCCGGGTGATCAAAGACCTCAGAATTATCGTGTCCACGCCTTCCCAGCGTTGTAACTCCACGCTTTTTCAAACATGCACAAAATCGCCCGTCACTTTCACCGTTCAACTCTTGTGTGGGGATATCTTTTCCACCTCTTCCTACTCTTGGAACCTGTGCGTGTTGTTGTGCCTTCCTCATTGCGCTTGCGCGGCTTTTGGTAGCAACAACAGTCTCCAACCCCAATGGGTCAATCCACTCAACCGGGTTTGGCGCATACTTGTAAAGGTTTAAGCCTCCCTCGTAGCGTATAGGATCCTGAGAAATGAACCGCCCAACCCCCGGATCATAGTACCGATACCGGTTGTAATGCAGCCCCGTCTCATGATCGTGATACTGCCCCTGAAACCGTATCGGGTTCGTCACGCCATGCTGCCGCGCCCATTCTGAACGCTGTTCCGTCACCTGCCCCCACGCCTTGTACTGCGCGGTCCAGGCCATGTTGCCTTGGGAATCCGTCAGTTCCTGCGGTGTTCCCAGGTGATCGCACTGGTACCAGGCCAGCGCATCAAAAGGTAATACCGTGGCTTTGTGATTCCACAACGGATCCTCATCAAGGCTGTACTCACCGCTGTAATCAGGCTGCCCCATGAGGTTGATCGGCGCGTGGCGCACAGCTTGAGCGACGGGTATGAAAGTGCCCGGTTCAAAGATGTAATGCACCGTGCGACCCGGCTCGCCATCACCCTGCGCCAGACTGCTTTCCCACGCAAGATTGTCGCCATCCCAACCGTAAAGCGTAAAACCGCAGCCCAGTTCACGCTGTTTGCGGGCGTGCTCGTTTCTGTTCCAGAGGGAACCGGCTTCCGGGCGCTGTTTGTAGTGCGCGCGGGAGTTTTTGTGCAGACGGCGTCCCAACGCGTCGTAGGCGAAATCCACGCTCAGGCGCGAGTCTTCGAAATGCACCAGTCGATCAAACAGGTCCCAACGCAGATCACTGCGTTGGCCGTTGTGCCAGCGCTGGATCTGATTACCGCGTTCGTCGTAGTCGTAGTGGGTGCCGGCGTATTCGCGCAGCAGGTTGTCGACCAGTTTGCTGCGCGGTGGCGTCAGATCCAGTGGGCGGCGGATTTCAGCAGTCTTGTCATCCAGCAGGTTACCGGCCGGGTCGAAGGCGAACGTTTCAACGCCTTGACGCGTCACGGCGCTGAGCAGTCGACCGACGGGATCGTAACGATAGGCGAGCGGGCCGCGACGACTGTCGTTGATGTCGGTCAGTTGGCCGGCAGCGTCGTATTTGTATTCGCGCTTGAGCAGGATGCTTTTGTCATCGCTGCGCCCCAGCAGTTGTTCCTGCAAGCGTCCGGCCGGGTCCCAGCTTTGAGTTTGCAGCAGGCGATTGCCTTGGTGGCGGGCGATTTCGCGGTGCAGGTCGTCGCGTTCGTAGCCGATCAGGTCATGCTCGTCCAGGCGCATACCGAGCAAGTGACCACTGCCGTAGGTGAGCCAACTGACGCGGTGACCGTCCGGGCGAACGGTGGCAACACGTTGATTGAGCACGTCGTACTCGTGCTGCCAGATCGCGACGGTGGGCTTTTCCAGTCCGAGGTAATGTTGGTGTTCGCGCAGCAGATTTCCGGCCGGGTCGTGGAACCATTGCAGACGGCTGTCGGCGTTGTCGGCCAGCACCATATTGCCGTTGCCGTCATAGGCAAAGGTTTCGCTTTGCGATTGGTCACCCAGAGTGGCGCGACGCTCGGTCAAGCGGCCCATCGGGTCGAAGCTCACCGAGATGACGCGTTTGCCATTGATCGATTGGGCAAGGCGACCTGTCTGTGCATCGTATTGATGGCGCGTGGTGCGACCGTCGAAGCCACGTTCTTCCAACAGGCGTCCAACCGGGTCGTAGTGGAAGTGTGCGCGTTGTTCGTTTTCGTTTTCCAGGGCGGTTAACCGTCCGAGGCGGTCCCAGCGGTAGCGCAGGGTTTGCTCGGCGGCATCGACACGTTCGGCGATCAAACCGGCCGCGCCATAGCTCCAGGTGGTGCAGCGATCAAGACCGTCGACATGCGTCAACAGCCGGCCTTCGGCGTCGCGTTCGAAGCGCTCTTCAGTCTTGTCCGGGTGCTTGATCAGCACCAGTTGGCCAGCCTTGTATTCGTATTCGGTGGCGTTACCGGCGGCGTCAGTGAAGCAGATCATCTGCCCCAGTTCGTTGTATTCCCAGGCGCTGGTTTTGCCCGAGCAATCGACGTACTCGACCAGTTGCCCGGCGTCGTTGTAGTCGAGGGTTTTTTCGTTGCCGTTGGCATCCTTGATCGCGGTGGGCTGACCGGATTTGTTGTAAGCGTATTCGGTTTTGTTGCCCAGCGGATCGAGCGATTCGACCAGGTTGCCTTGGTCGTCATAGACGCGTTGCCACTGACCACCCTCGGCGTCGCTGATCTTGATCAGCAAATCCTGATCGTCGTAGGCGTAATGCATCACCGTGTGATCGGCACGGATGTGTTCGAGCAGGTTACTGCGTTCATCGTAGCTGTAGCGATCGGTGCTGCCGTCGGCATTGACGCGGCGCACGATGTTCTTGGCCTCGTCGCGGAAGAACCATTCCGAACGCTCGTCCGCGTAGCGAATGCGGTAGGTGTAGCCAAGGATGTCGTAGTAGTGCCAGGTCTCGTTGCCAAGGGCATCGGTGACGTAGGTCAGACGGATGTTTTCGTCCCACTCCAGGCGCGTGTCGAAGCTGCCGTCATCGGCCCATTCGCGGATGGCTTTGGCCTTGGACCCCGGACCGTCCCACTGCAGGTTCATGCCGCGTCCGGTGCGATCGGTGTAGCGGGTGATCAGGTGATGCTCGAACTGATACGACCAGATTGCGCCGTTCTCGTCCTGAGCTCGAATCAGATCGCCATAGGTGTCGTACTGGTAGGCGCAGAGCTGTCGCTGCGGCTCGCCATCAACGATTTGCCAGAGACCGATAAACCGGCCGTGATCGTCGATCAGCGTGCCGAGGTGCAGGTGGACTTTGGTGAAGTCGTTTTCCTGATAGGTGATCAGGTCCGAAAGCACCGATTGTTCGCCTTGCCGATGCTCGTGATGCAGCATGATCCCGGCGCCGTTGCGCAGCGAGATGTTGGTCAGTACATAACACTGACCACGGCGGACGTAGGTTTCCTTGCGCTCGAAACCACGGCACAGCAATAGCTGATCTTCGCTGGCACGAACGAGGGTAGTGTTTTCGATGGGGTCGTAGTGGAACAGGCCGACCTTTGGCAGTGGATAGCTGTGGTCGCGGCCATCGGCGCCGTAGAAGGTCAGGCCTTCATCCACGCAGTCGAAACGCGTGGTGAATTCGCTGATCCAGCGGGCGCCGAGTTCACTCTGATCGTAGGCGTCGAGGCGAGAGTTGTAAGTGCGGGTCCACTCGATCGGGAATGGGCCGGGCAGGCTGAAATCGGTATGGCTGAGGCTTTCCGAACCCAAGGCGAAATTGATGCTGAAGTCCGTGGCACATTCACAGGGGCCTTTCTTTGGATTGGGCGCGCCTTTCGCCGGTGCCTGTTGGCCGTGGGCGGCCAACTGCCCCTCAGATGCCGTACGCTTCGCCTGTCCGGTCTTCTCCGGGTGGACGGCGGCGTTCTGGCCATGGGCATTGCGCTTGCGCCACAACGTCACGGCGCTGGAAAGGATCAGCAGCAACCAACCGATGGAGTTCTGAACGGACTCGTCGTCCAGCTTGCTCAATTGGGTGCGTAGTTCCGGGCCCATCGCCCGCAGTTTTTTGGTTTCGTCGGAAACGGTTTTTTTGAGGTCATCAGGGACGAGATTTTGCGCCACGCTGTTGGCCAGGCCTTTGCCTGCTGACTTCAGCGCGCTGTTGGCAGCCCCAAAAATATTGCTGAAAGACGCCAGCGGATCATTCTTGAATTGGTCGGCCGCAGCGCTTGCCTGGGCGCTGGCTGCATTCAGATCACCTTTGGCATCCAGATTGCCAAACGCCACCGCTTCGATGCCTTTGGCAATTTCGTTAACGACTTCTTCGCCGAGCTTGCCAGCGTCCGCCAAAATACCGGGCAACTTGCCTTTGGCCTGTTCAACAAAATCATCCAGCGTGCCGATAATCGAGGCGTTCAGGTGACCGACCAGCACCTCGATCACGGAGGTGCTGAGCAACAACTTGCTGCTGGCCCTCATCTCCTGACGCACCAGAAACAGGGTCGGACGAAGGGTCATGCGTGCAGCCGCCATCGCCGGTGGTAAAGGCAATACGCCGATCAGGTTGATGCCAAGGCTGGCCCACGCGAGCAAGTCGCGCTGCTTGGCGCTCGACAGGGTGACGATGTCACCCAGCGCATCGACCAGCGCCATGATGTTGCCGACCACCGGCAAGGAGCCGGCAACGTTCTTGATCCGGTCGAGGGTGACCACCCCGCCGCTGGCGGATTGAAGCCAGGCATCGAAAGTCGCCGCACCGCTGGCGACATCCTGAATATCGATGGCATTCAGGGGAACAATGGCAACCTGAGGTTCACGTTTTACAACAGCATTTTCAGTGGTCATGACAGCATCTCACCCGCCAGCAGGCCCGGGGTTTTCAAGGAAGGTTTTGGAAGCGTCGGCACCGGCAGACTCGGCAACTTGCCCGCCTTGCTCGCCGCCCCGAGAATCCCCGACGCACTCGGCAACGCCGCACTCGCCAGTTTCGGCAGTCCGGCCGCTCCGCCCTGCATCACGCCTTTCACCTGCTGCGCCGTTTGCATCGCACCTTGCGCGGTCTGCATTGCACCCATCCCTGTCTGTGCCAATTCCTTGCCCTTCTCCAACATGTCCCAGTTCTTGCTTGGCAGCACCTGCGCCACCATCGCCTGCACCTGACTCGGCACGTCTTCGGCTCCCGGCGGATTCAACGGCCATTGCGGTTTGCCGATGTAGCTGCCTTCACTCCAGGTGTCCGCAGGATCCTTGCCGAACAGCACCCGCGCTGGCCCCGGTGCGGCGCCGGCGACGCTGGCGAAGCCCTTCGCGTCGAGCTTGCCCTTGATGCTTTTGCCCAAGGCATCGATGACTTCGTAATCGCCGTCCTTGATGCCCTGGCGACCGGCGTACTGGT